>CAZLOX010000228.1:0-2816 GCA_964561265.1 uncultured Lachnospiraceae bacterium | reverse complement strand
TTCATTTGTGAGTTCTTCTGCATACGCATTATTCACTGTACCTACAGCCGGAACAAATGATGCGAAAACCACAGCGGTCAGTGCAGTGCACACGAGTTTTTTTATTTTTCTGTTAAACATAATACATCACCTTTCATTATCTGTCATATGCTATCGAAAATTTATGCACGCGCATACAGGATTGCGTTTCCTTATCCGATTGAGCGTATAAACCTATTACTGTTCCGGTAAAGCTCTTACCCGCAAGCTCACAGGTAAGAAACTTGGCTTTCGCAGAGCATAAATATTTCATTTGCCTGTTATTTGAAGCGTAATAAAATTTGTATATATCTTTTTCGCCGCTTATCCTCAATTTCAGTCTGCAGTTTTTAATTTTCTCCTTAAACGCGGTTTCTCTGAAATCCTCGGCTGTTTTTTCTACCAATATGTAGTCGTCGTCAGGCTCTCTTTTTTTACAGATACGATAATGATATTCGGGCGAAATGTATATTACAAGTCGCCTATTTCATTTGTATCAAATTCAATCTCCGTTTCTGCCGTAAAATCAATTTCTGACTTTCTTACAGCAGCAAAAGTCGGTGAAATTCTTTCGTCTGTTATCTTTACTGTTGAAGGCTTCAGATAAAGGCAACTGTTTTTACGCTCATAATTTTCAAAATACGGTTTTCCTAAAAACAGCCATTCCTTTTCCCACTCAGGTTTAGTAAAATCAGCACTCCAATCATTTTGCAATTTCTGTAGCGCATTTATCTTTATATCAACATCAAGCTCTGCCCTGCGGTCGTTTTTTACAGCAGGAAATCCGTTTTCCCAGACTATCGGCGTTAAAAAGGTTTCACGTCCTATGCTCGACATAGTGCCGCAGGTTCTTCTTGTGGCAAGATGGACAACCCACCAATTCCCCTCCACGTCCTCAAATAAATCTGAATGACCGCTGCATCCGACAAGCTTTGATGTGTCGTGACGATTTGTAAGTATCGGATTATAGGGGCAGGCTTCATATTCACCGAAAAGACTGCGGCTTCGCGCGGCAGTTGTCATATGCCCGAAGCTCGTGCCGCCCTCAGCGGCGAGAAGGTAGTACCATTCACCTATATGGTATATATGCGGCGCTTCTAAAAAACCTCCGCCTGTTCCTGTCCATATCCGCTTTATTTCCCCTATAACTTTTCCCGTTTCTGTATCCATTTTGGCAAGAGATATGCCCTCGCCGTTTTCGCCGCGGCTGCCGAAATCGTTGGCGCAATAATACATTTTCCCGTCCTCAAAAAACATTGACGGGTCAATTCCGTCCATATCAGTCCATATCGGGTCTGACCATTCGCCTGTAATATCATCGGTATGAACAATAAAATTTCCACGCCCGTCGAAGGTCGCTGTAACGTAAAATCTGCCGTTATGGTATCGTATTGTCGGCGCCCATATTCCGCCTGAGGCTTTTACACCCTCCATTGAAATCTGATCTTCTCTTGTTATGCAATGACCGATAAGCTCCCAATTCAATAAGTCCGTACTGTGATAGATTGGTATTGCAGGGAAATACTCAAACGTGCTTGTTACAAGATAGTAGTCGCTGCCAGCGCGGCATATACTTGGGTCAGGATTAAATCCTCTTATTATAGGGTTTATAAAACTCATACTTTAATACCTCTTTTGAAAAAATTTTATTGCTGCGGCATATATGAAATACCGCTCACTGTTGCAGACCTTGTTTTAGCGTAAATATAATATGTTGTTCCTGCTGTGCATTTCATTTGAACTGTTGCTGTTGATGTACTTGTCGTACTGCTGTCATCAGCCTTAAACGAATTTACATCAAGCGAGGATGAAATGCCCCAGCGTCCGCCGTTTGAGTTGAGTTTTCCTGTTGCATAAAGCGTTCCGTCTTTATCCGGAGTAAACGCAATATATCTTGTGCTTTCACCGCTTGAAGCACCACCGCGCCAATATACACCTTCCGTTGTTATTTTATCGTGGTCACTGTCCGCGCCGTTATCTGCAATTGCGATTGTCAATCCGTCATATTCCTCTGTAAATCCGCTTTCGGTTGTTTTTATTTCTGTTGTATATTCTGCAAAATCCCATCTCTGCATTTCATCTGATACTACGGATATTGTAAACACTTCTGTGTTTTCACCGTCCTGTGATGTTACGGTAAGCGTATCGCCGTCAGAGAGTTCGCCCATATTACTAAATTCATACGTTTGTTTTCCTCCGCACAATGACGATATTTCGCTTAGTACATCGTCAGACGTTGTTCCTTTAAAAATGAAAATTTCTTTTTTATCATTATCGACTTGATATACCTTTACTGAGCCGTTTTTAAGCCTCAGCAATGCGTCCTCCATATATCCGTCCGCATAAATGTTTATATTTGATGTGTTGGACAAACTCCACTTTGACACATCTGCGCCGTAAATATTAAAATTGTTTCCATACTTAATTGTACCTGAATTTTTGCAGCCGCGTATTGTAACATCTGTTACAACCGCGCCGTCGTGTCCCTTTTCAGCCTTAAAGCCTTCAAAGCTCAAAGACGAGTTACAGTTTTCAATCGTGAAATTTCTGTATTCGGGTACGCTGTCGGCAGGATTGTTCTCACTTGTCGCATAGTTCATCACAAATGCTAACGGTTTTGAACTTTCTATATCACGGATCGTTACATTTTCGGAAACACCGCCGCGCGACCAATATGTTTTAAACCATATACCGTGTGAAAGTGTTATGTTTTTAATAGTCAGGTTTTGGAATAATGCGTTTTTAATGCCCGACGCGTTTTCGCTGCCTACGGCAAAGCCTCCTTTTGAGCCGTCGGA
>CAZLOX010000227.1:0-2825 GCA_964561265.1 uncultured Lachnospiraceae bacterium | reverse complement strand
GAGTAAAAAAGCGCGTACATAATCTTATAGAAGCGTTTAAGGAAAGAAATGCGGAAACAGCGGCTTTATCGGCAAAAGTGGTAGAAACTGCAACGAAGATAACCGATTTCGGCGGAAGTATTGATATGCTTGCCGAACTGCTCGGCGCAATAATGGAATATAAGGGTATTGAAACGCGCCGTCATATTACGCGTATGCGCTTGTATACCGAATCGCTTTTAAAAAGTGTTGCAAAATGTTTTCCGGAATACGCGCTCAATAATGACACAATAAAAACGATAAGTTCCGCTGCCGCTCTGCACGATATAGGAAAACTGATTATTCCCGATAATGTGCTTTTTAAATCAAACGGACTTACTCAGGCGGATTATGAGGCGATAAAACTGCATACGACAAACGGAAGTCTTATTGTAAATTCACTGAAAAAATTTGACAATAACAATTTTGTAAAATACTGCAATGAGATATGCCGTTATCATCATGAACGCTGGGACGGAAAGGGTTATCCCGATCAGCTCCGCGGCGATGCTATTCCTATAGGAGTGCAGGCTGTTGCTATCGCGGATATGTATGACGCGCTTACGGCGAAGATTGCTTACAGGAAAAATTTCAGCCATGAAAGAGCGGTGTCAATGATATCGAACGGCGAGTGCGGTTCGTTTTCACCTAAAATTCTGCACTGCTTTAAACTTATAGCGGAACAGTTTAAAGTGATAGCTGCAAATTATCAGGACGCTTGAGAAAGAAAAGATTTGAATTTGATAATAAGGCGGGGCGGTTTGAGTTCCCGCTTTACTGTTTTTTACATGAAATCAGCATTTTCGCAGTAAAATTTGAAAGGAGCAAAGTCAATGGAAAAAATTTCGGGGATATTAAAAGAGGATCTGGAATATACATTTGAAAAACTATCGGGAGCGGAAGTTCATAAAATGAAAAATTCCACCCTGCTCCTTACGGGATGCGCCGGATTTACGGGATATTATCTGATACACTTTTTCCGGTATTACGCTGACAGACTGAATTTAAAGAAAATTATATGTCTTGATAATTTTATGTGCGGACGTCCGGAATGGCTTGATAATATTGAAGATGAGAGATTTATTGTGAAAGCGTTTGATATAACTAATGACAGAATTGAAGAAATAGACGGAAGTGAAAATGTTGATTTTGTGATACATATGGAATCGGCGGTATTGCATATCAGACCGATTGAATCGGTTGACGCTGAGATATGGGGACTGAGAAAACTGCTGGATTTTTATGCTGAAAAGAAACTGAAAGGTTTTTTATATTTTTCATCAAGTTCGTTGTATGGGGAAATAATATCGGACGCGGTTCCGGTCGATGAGGAATACAAAGGATTTGTGTCGGCAACGGGAAAAAGGGCGTATCAGGATGAGGCAAAGCGTTTCGGAGAAACCCTTTGTATGCTTTTTGCAAATCAGTATCATATGCCGATAGGAGTAGCAAGACCGTTTAATCATTACGGCCCCGGAATGGAACTTGACAGCAGGGATATTTGCGCCGGTTTTGCGAAAAAGATTTCCGAAGGAAAGGATATAGTGATATATTCAAATGAAATACCTACAGGAACATTCTGCTATATTGCGGACGCGGCAGCCGGATATCTGAAAATTCTGCTTTACGGAAAGTATGATTATTTTAATATAGGAATAGACAAGCCGGAAATTACAGAGGCAAATCTTGCGAAGATTTATGAGGATGCCGGCAGGGAGATTTTCGGCTATGAAGGAAAGGTTGTATGTAAGATATCAGAATATTGGAAAAATGCGCCTGAGAGAAAATTCCCCAAAACAGACAAAGCAAGACGACTTCTCGAATATGATCCCGAAATATACGCGCGTCAGGGCGTGTACAGATTTCTGAGATTTATAAAGGAAAATATTACTTAAAGGGGTCTATCTTATGAGCAATGCAAATTATGATATAAATGTCATACGCAATATTATTCTGGACAGTCAGCATTTGCTGGAGAAAAGTTCTGACAGTATAGAAAATATTGTATCGGATATCTGCGGACTGCAGTATGACCCGAATCCTACTATACATCTGAACCAGTATATGATGCTCTGGAACAGAAAAAAAGATTTTAAAGCGGAAGAATTGGATATTGCGGCATATAAGGAATTTAAGATTGTTGAAACATGGACATTTAAACGGAATATGTTTTTTGTGCCGAAAAATGAATATTCATTGTATAAACACGCGTCAAAAGGTATTGTGAGATGGGGATCTTCCGATGAAAGCTGGCTTACAGCCGGAGACAGTCCCGAAGTTCGTGAGGCGGAGATGAAACTGAAAAAGAGTTTATCGAAGTATGACGGACTGACGGCTAAGGAAATCTGGGAAAAGCTGAATTTATCTTATGAATGGAACAAATACAGGAGAGAACACGATAACAGCTATAATCTGCCCATATTCCGCGCTTTTTACAGATTGTGCCGCCGCGGTGATCTGCTGACCTGCGGCAGAAAGTCCGGAACTTTCAGAGAACCTGTGTATATTTTAAAGGAAAAGGCAGGTTTTACGGACTGGGCTAAAGACTCCATTGATGAAAAGCAGGCTGTGAAATGTATAATTGAAAAACTGATATCTTCCTTGGGAGTAACCGATCCGGTTCATATTTCTCATTTGTCAGGGTATAAAACCGCTGATATTATACCTGTTTTTGAAGAGTTGGAGTCTGAAAAGAAGATATCACAGCTTTCGTATAAAACCGGACGTAAAAAATATTATATCCATTCTTCAAAAACACATATGTTAAACGCTGACGTAACTGAGAACCACAGCGAAGTACGGCTCAT
>CAZLOX010000226.1:0-2848 GCA_964561265.1 uncultured Lachnospiraceae bacterium | reverse complement strand
CCGAGCGCGTCCTGATTAAGCGCTATAAGACCTTCATTAGCGATTATATTATAAATATCGTCACCCTTTTTCACTTTGCTTAAATCCATACCAAGCATAAGCGGCGAGTTCATCATACACCACATTGCCATATGGGTTTTGCTCATAGTGGTTGTAATGTTTTTCATTCCTATAACCATCATATCAGGATCGTTCCACCCTCTGTCAAGACCGGCGAACTCATCCATTATTACAGCCTTGTTATACTGAGATGCGATACTTGCCGTATTGGTTGACTCCCAATCCGCTCTTCCGTTCGTACCCACTCTGAAAGTGATATCGTTTAAAATTCTCCACGAATCGCCTACTTTATATCCCCAGTTCTGCGGCTGAGTTTTGCCCCATTCGCAGATTGAAAGCAAGGTGTCATGGTCAGGATCGTACTTATTCAGACCATCCAGCAGCGCCGCATATGAATATAACGTATTCTCCTGCCGTCTGTGATTCATAAGACGCACAATATTTTCGCCCTCTTCAAGCTCAATCGTTATAGCCGGTGAATTTACAAAGTTTGAAGTTCCGCCGCTGTCCGGAAGCATTTCATCATAATAACAGATTTCATTCTCAATATCTCCGACCGCCGCCTGAAGCCAACGGCCCGTTCCGTTTTCTGTGCCTGACGCATAATTTACAATCATACTGTACTCGCCCGTATGAGGAGCGTTTACGGTAAACTGCAGTTCGCTCCAGAGCGCCCCTACCGGCGATGTGCCGACATTTGTGCCGTCCTTTGTGCCTATGTAATTAACATAGTTTCCGCTGCTGCTTTTTACAGCACCGCTGCCTGTCAGCGTTCCGTCCGAAACAGCGTTGAGCGTTTGAGAAAAACCGCTGCCGCTTAATGTTACCGACCGGATTTTCGGCGCATATACATACTGCGCATTTTTTGCATTTGAATATGTTGCGTTGTCCCATAAATAATAACAGTTGTCTACTTTAAGAAAATCAACTCCCCAATCCTTATATGTCTTAGCGTCAAGATCCTCATAGCCTGCCGTTCCCACTGCCGAACCGGCGCACAAATTTGTACCTATATCGTTATACATACCGAATTTGAGTCCCTTATTATGAATATAATCCGCCAGACTTTTAAAGCCGCCCGGAAACTTTGTTGTATCATTTGTAAGCAGTCCGTTGCTGTCACGCGTACTCTGATAGCATCCGTCGTCAAGAACTATGTACTCATATCCGAGTTTATCAAGACCAAGATTAACTATTGCGTCAGCCTGCGCCTTTGTAAGCGCTTCTGTATTACTGCTGCCGAACGGATTCCAGCTGTTCCATCCCATCGCCGGAAGTCTGCCCTGTCTTTTATTAAGGAGTACTTCGCCGTTAGTAAACGATGAAAACATATATCCCTTATCCGGCAGTTCTCCGGGAGTATCCCGCGATGTATTCATTGCCATTGCCGGAATAGATGAGGCAAAAATACTGACAGCCGTCATCATCGCTGTGATTAAAGTAATTTTGTTCATTGTTCTGTCAATCCCTTCGTTATCATCAAATTTCATTAAATCAGCCTTTTCTTAGTTCCTTGTCAATTATATTTATTATACTACATCTGAAAAAACAATTCCTCTTAATCGGATAACAAAGCTTCTCATTTAGAAACACATTTATATCATCATGGTACAAAAAACCGGATTGTCAAAATCTGCTTATGACAATCCGGCTTTAAGATATGAGAGTTGGTTTTTTATATTGTATACCGTTTCACTAAGCACATTATGTACTTAGTGAAACTTATAGAGAGAGAACTAATGAATATACTGACAGTATATCTTTCATGTTTTAACATCGGACACTGGCTCTGTGCCTGACAAAATTAAGAGGAGAATGACAGGCACAGAACAATCCGCGCTGTAAAAAATTCGTTTCACGGTGTTCTTTCGCATATCACTGTATTATACGCTGTTTACATATGTGAAATCTGTATTTCAGGTGCGGTCTGTTCTACAGTCATATTACAGCTGTCTGATACAGCAATTTCAAAAGATATCCCCGCAATACCAATTTTATTTGCTTACAAATCAATTATAACATATACTCAAGTGTATTTCATCTTACACGGATAACAAACATTCTCATTACGATACATAATTTTTTATCACTATTATTATCTGAGCTGTAAAATTCCGTTGATTACCGTAAATTCACATTCGCTGTCCTCAAAATCCACTTCTGCCGAACCTCCGCCCTTTTCCGAACCTGCCAGAGCGTCACTCAGAACATATTTCTCAATCGTCTGTTTACTGCACCATACAGGAGTCATCGTATCTTTTTCCCATACATATGCGCCTATTATGTAACTGTCATTATCGTTAAGATTTGTAAAGCTGCCGTTTATAACATTATCCGCATTATATTTTCTGACGCCGACCATCTGACCTCCGTCATTGTACAGCGCAATATATACATCCGCATTATCCGTATCCCGAAGTTCCAATTTATAATCCATATCACCGTCCATATATACTGCGTAAAGATTGTTTTCTATATCCTCCGTAAGATAACCGTTGGTATAAAGCGTCTTGATCTGCTCAGCGTTCAGACAATAGTTGTGTATTTTATAATCATCCACCAGACCCACGGCACTCTCACCGCCGCTCCAGTTTGCCCTGCCGATATACGCTACAGGCGCAAAATCCAGAATATCCGGCAATTCATACTCTGAATCCATTGTTGACATAAGTTCGCCGTTAATATAAAGCAGAGTCTTATCCTTATCCAGCACTGCCGCAATATGTTTCCATTCATCACCGTTAAAGGATGAGGATAAAGCCGTTGGACGGCTGTAACAATAACGCTC
>CAZLOX010000225.1:0-2864 GCA_964561265.1 uncultured Lachnospiraceae bacterium | reverse complement strand
CCCCTCCGTATGTTTCCAAGCGATTTCAGATTATGGGATCCGTATCCGTGCCGTTCTGATGACCCTAAACTTTACACATACCAGAACAATACCTACTATCTTCCGTTTGAAATGACAATATGCTCACGCGACGGCTTCAGCTGGTTTTATTCTAACTTTTACGAAACAATCCCCCTTATGGATATTGATTCAGTCGTCAGAAACTGCCGGACAGCTTTTGACGCGTCTAACCTTGTCCTTATCAATATGCCGCCTGATATAAACGGCAGGCTTGTTCAAAGTGATATTGAACATCTTATGGAAATCAGCAGCCGGCTGAATTTACGAAGATATTAAATTTACTACAAAAAGCGGCAGCAAAATGATTTTTCAATCATTTTGCTGCCGTTCCCTTTATATGCCAGCAGATATTTTATCTTGTGAAAGGCTTATTTTGTTTTTGCGGCATATTCTCCGAGCGCATATATAACCTTTGCCGCTTCTGCTCTTGTGGCATTGTCTGCCGGACGGAACAATCCTTCAAAACCGGACATAATGCCTGCGCTCTGCACAGCTTTTACACTTTCTTTTGCATACTGTGCTATATTCTGCTCATCCGTAAATTCATCAGCAGTTTCCTCATCAGAATTTTGTGTGAGATTCAGTGCCGCAGCCGCTATAACAGCCATATCTTGACGTGTTATATTTGCCGATGCTCCAAAACTTCCGTCATCCATTCCATGTATTATATCAAATTTAACAGCTGATGCCACATACGGATAATACCAGTCATTCATTGATACATCACTAAACTCACATACGGCTTTTTCATCTTTTATTCCAAGCAGTTCAACTGTCATCTTTACAAATTCCGCGCGTGTAACATTGCTTTCCGGTCTGAAATTGCCGTTTTCATCACCGTTTACAATTCCTCTGTCATACAGAGAATATATATACTGCGTATACCATGCGCTGTCTGATATGTCTTTAAAGGCTCTGTTTGTTTCGCCACTGTTTACTGGCGATTCTTCCTCATCTGTCCATTTTACTATCGGAGCAGCCATATGAGGAATCAACATATTTTCATTTACCTTGCTGCTGTCATCAGATGAACCTCTGCTTGAAGACGAACCACCGCCGCCTCCTCCGCCTGATGAACCCGAAGAACCGCTGCTTCCCTTTATAGTCAGCACAAATACGCGTCTGTCTGTATTTCCTTCACTGTCTCTTGCCGTACCGGTAAGAGTTACTGTTTTGTATCCATATGACGGTCTTGTTATATCACCGCTGTTGCTTACAAGTGTGGTGTCAGATGAACTCCATGTAAATGTTATTCCGTATTCCGGATCAGATGTCGGAAGATCAATGCTTTTTCCTGACGGCGTACCCGGAATATTCACACGTTTCCATACAGCTGAAAACAATGAATTTTCTCCCGGAACAATATCATATATAATTGGTTCAGCGCACGCGCCACGATTATCACGCGGTATAAGTGTAACTCTTATAGTATTTCCGGCATCTCTGTCGGTTACCGTGTATTCTTTCACGCCCCGCGCAACTTCAGCAAAAGCACCGTTGCGGTTGCCGTTCGTTGACCAGATAATTTCACACGCGTCACTGTCGCCGTCCGCGTCTGTAAAGGTATATTCAAGGGTAAGAACCGAACCTGCCTCTGAACTTCCGTTCACTTTGAGCGCCGTAACAGAAGGAGAAGTATTTTTAACTACGTTTATTTCCTCTGAAACAGCCTCCGTTTTCTGACCATACACATCGCTGAAAATTCCTTTTACGCGTATTTTTTCAGCGTCTGCCGGAATAAGCTCTGTATCCATCACTTTCCATTCCGAACCGTTGTAATATTCTGTGGTATAGACCGCGCCCGCAATAACAGTGTTTTCATCTGTAACCGGCGTTATTTTTATGCTTCCGCCCGTAACAACATTCTTATCTGCATCATAAGCGTTTACTACATTGATACCGTTTACTGTCATTGTGCCTGAAGCGGGAAGATAGTATTTCTGCAGGGAAATATTATCTATACAGGTATTTTCCCACCATGCGGAATTTTCCTGTCCTATTTCAATAGCGCTGATACCTGTTACAACATTCGGATTTCCTATTCCGGCAACAATGCTGTCTGACGGTGTAAACCACTTGTCACCCTCCGGACCTACAGCAATTCCGTCAATAAGCATACAGAATTTATTTGTTTCAGTATCAAGATACATCTCCATTGTCCGCCATACGTCAAGCACTTTGCCCTGACCCTGTTCTATGATATACTGCTTATTTTTCTTTTCTGCTTCATCATAATAAATCATATACAGTGTATCACCCAGAAGGCTGACTGTCGCAAAAGCGTGATTACTTGTGTCCTTTATACGCACATACGCCATTGACGCAGAATTGATTGTATCTTCATCGCTTCCGAGTCCAAATGAAAAATCAAGTTTCAGATAAATCTTGTCATTTTTTTCAAATGCTGCTCCCCTCTTTGTGAAATCAAGACGGAGATTGTTTGTAACATTGCTGTCTGTCGAAGCAAAACGCAGGGAATTTCGCGTTCCGCCGAAACCTGTGCCTATTTTTGACTGATTAGAAGAACCCTTTATGCTCCAGCCGTTTTTCTGCTCTAAGATTTCTGTTTCTTTTCCTGAATCTTCAAAGTTTTCACTTACAAGTTCCACAAAATCAACCGAACCCGATGCGGAAATCTCTGTTATCTGTTCGCCTCTGATAGTCTGACCAAGAGTATTTGTACACTCAACAACAGCTTTTATATGCGTCGCATCATTCGGAACTGTTTCCTGCGTAAGAGGCTGCCATGTCTGCTGATTGTCATTTGAATACTGCCATGTAATTTTTTGCTCAGCAGTTTCACC
>CAZLOX010000224.1:0-2883 GCA_964561265.1 uncultured Lachnospiraceae bacterium | reverse complement strand
GGACAGCGCAATAGAACGCGCAAAGGCAAAAATTGACGCTAATCCTGATGAGAATTACATAATGCTGAAAGAGCTTATTTCGTATATGACCCGCGGAGATAATGCTGATTATACCGATGTGCGGAATATCTATGGGGCAGATGCAAGTACTTGTGAATATATTGTGACAAATATAAACTTTGCACTTAAAAATCTTGAAGGCAAGGCATCATTAGAGGGTGACGGCATATATAACTCCGGTACTATGTGGCTTGATAAATACGGTTCAAAGATTTCTGCCGGAGGAGGTCAGGTTATTGAAGGCGGTGACGGTAAATATTACTGGTACGGCGAAGATAACAAAGTTGCATATTCTTTGCATACAGGAGTGAGCTGCTATTCAACGGCTGACTTTCAGACATGGACATATGAAGGACTGGCATTTAATGTATTCAATAATGATATTGAAGCAAATAAAAAGTTTGCATCGGAATTTTTGACCGATACAATAAACGGAACGCAGGGCAGAATAGAAAGACCAAAGGTTATCTATAATGCGAAAAATGATAATTATGTAATGTGGATGCACCTTGAAAAAGATGGAGTATATACTTTCTCCGAGGCGGGAGTTGCAGTGTCGGACGGTCCTACAGGACCATTTGAATGGAAGTGGTATGGTAAGCCTGTTTATGACTGTAATGTAACATATAACGGAAAAATAGACCAGGCTTTCAGGGATATGAATTTGTTCGTTGATGATGACGGCAGAGCATATGTGATATATTCAGCTGAAGCTAACAGGGTTCCGTATATAGTCAGACTGAAAGATGATTATACCTGGATAGACACTGATGATATGAATACTGTTTCACAAAGTGATTTTGAAAGCGGAAAAGCGGCATATAATGAAGAAGGTGTTTATACCACTGGTATGTTGTACGACTATAACAGCAGCGGAACAGGTTATGTTGATGCAGACGGTAATGACTATACTCTTACAGATGATGATTTAAAGACGCTTGTGTATCTTGATACTACAAAGACAGGTATTAACAGAAATGTGGAAACCACAGGGAAATATAACTATTATCTTCCTTCGTTTACAAGATATCAGCTTACATACGGTAACCGTATTTTGATAAGAGAGGGAGATAGGGTAGACAGAGAGGATGGTCTGGAGTACATACCCACTACTGAAGGTGAGTACGGACGATGGGCAAAAATCGGTCAGTATGAATCGGGCTGTTCAATTAACCGTGAAGCGCCGGCTATCATCAAAAAGGACGGCACATATTATATGATTGCCTCCGGTATAAGCGGCTGGAAGGCAAATCGCGGCGTTTATCTGAGAACTGACGATTTGTTCGGTGAATGGGAAACCTGTACAAATCCGTTTACGGGATCTGGTCAGACTAATTACGGCAGCAGCTATTCATACAAAAACGGATATTGGGACAGTGCCTATTATCCGACTGCAGACAAGAGCTTTCTGTCGCAAAGTACCTGTATCTTTGAATATAACGGAGATTATTATTACATGGGCGACCGCTGGAAGGACGGCGATTATTGGGATGCAGGACATTTAGGTGTGAAAAAATCAACATATGTATGGCTTCCAATAAGTTTCACAGAAGATAATAGGATTCAGATAGAATGGGTTGATAATGTCAATATAAAGCCAATGGTAACACCATTGCCAAGCCACACAGCAGAACCGACATCAACACCATTACCGACACCGACATCGACACCGTTACCTGTTCAGGAGGAAATACCGGTTCTTAAAATTAATTATACAAATGAAAGCCTGACAGGCTTTGTATCAGGCGCAAGCTATACAATAAACGGGAATGAAGTTATCCCCACAAGTAACGGTGTACTGGCAATAGATAATTATATTGGCAGTACAGAAAATGAAATTTCTGTTGTACGGGCAGCAAGGGATGAGAATTACAAAGACAGTGAACCGCAGAAAATTGTAATTCCGGCACGTCCGGCTGCGCCGAAAGGCGTTGAGGCAGTTGATGAAACGGATGAAAATTCCGCTGACGGTAAAATTACGGGAGTAACCTCTGATATGGAATATAAGCAGTCGTCAGCAGATTTATGGACGGATGTAAAAGATACGGAGATTACAGGACTTGCTCATGGAGTATATATGGTGCGTATTAAGGCAACAGAAACAGCTTTCGCAGGCGCAGCAGTCAATGTGTCGGTGAATGTTGCCGGAAAACCAAAGATGTATACTATAACCTATCATAAAGACGGCGGGACAATTGCAAATGAGGATAACTACACCAGTTACACCTGCGGTAACGTTTTAACACTTCCCGTACCTGTCAAGGATGGTTATACATTCGGCGGCTGGTTTACAGAAGAGGATTTCACAGGTGATGCAGTAACAGAGATTTCTGAAACAGATGCAGGCGATAAGACATATTATTCAAAGTGGATAAAAAATAAAGAATATTTGGATATATTGAGCGCATTTAAAGATAAGTTGACGATTGAAAAAATCTCAGGCGAAGATAGCGTTACACTTATAATTTCACCGATAAACGACACAATATTACCGGCATTGAAATTGTATTCGGCGGTATACAATGAGGATAATACACTAAAGAGCGTGACAATTGAAAACTGCAAAGTTAATACGGACGGTAATATTATAATAACGTTACCAGAACCTGTGATTGAATACGGCGGAAGCTATAAGCTGATGCTCTGGACAGATAATCAGGAACCTTTGATTGATGCTATCAGCAAAAAGGTATTAAATGGGTAAATCGACAAATTTTTAATAAAAATAATATTTAATTGTTGGGGAGTTACGCCAAGGGTGTAACTCCCCACTTAGAGCCTCTCCGTAATTAAAAAAGTGCATATTGCGAAGTCGGATTTTTT
>CAZLOX010000223.1:0-2889 GCA_964561265.1 uncultured Lachnospiraceae bacterium | reverse complement strand
TCGTCCAACAAGTTCTCGCGCGAAATGATTCGCGCGCAGCAGGTGACGCTCAGCAGATCGTAGAACTCGGCCAGCATCTGCTCATTTTCCATGGATACCGTGAAATCGCGCCCATGGGAGGCGTTCACGTACAGCTGGTCGGGTACGTTCACCACTTTGAAGTCCACCGAGTTGCCCGTCTCCAAAATGTCCAGCACGCTGGCAATGCGCCGCTGGCGATAATCCAGCAGCGTGCGTTCGCGTTCCAGCCGATCGCGCTGGTCTTGTAGCGACTCGCGGAATTCGGCGGTATCCTGCTTGGCGTCCAGCATGCCGATGGCTTCGCTGATGTTGAAGCCATACTGCAGAAGCATGCGGAAGGCGTTGGAGCGGAAGGCGTCCTCGGGGGTGAACACGCGGTACCCGTTCTCGGTGCGATCGGAAAGCGTTAGGCCGTGCTTCTCGTAGAAGCGGATTTTCGATTGGGTCATGCCAGTCATGGCCGCAAACTGCTTCATCCGATACATGGTCTTCCTCCCCAAGACGTGTGGACGGGCCTCATTATGGTAGCGGGTTGCATCAGGAGGCGGAAGGCTTTCCGAGAATAGGGCTCCTCCCGCGGGAAGCCCCCGGAGCGCTTCAAGCGGCTTCGGGGGCTTCGCATCGTTCGTGCGTTCGTTCGACTTACAAGAACAGGGAATCCTCGTGATAATCCGAGCCCTCGGCCGAATAGGTGTGGCAGTTGGCGCACCAGTTGCGGGTTACCTCCTGGCCCACCTCGTGGCAGTTGTCGCAGGAATTGTAGCCGCCGTGGATGGAGGAGTGCGGGTTCCACTCGCCGTACTTCTCGGTGTTAGCGGCGTTGGCCTCATAGGAGCCGCCGTGGCAGGCGAGGCATGCCTCGTCGGACACGTAGGGGCCCGTGGGGTCGGTCGGGTCGGCCGACACCTGCTCGGTGGGGGCGCTGCCCGTGTCGGCCATATCGGTTTTGTCCGCGTCGGACGCAGGTGCGCATCCCCAGGCGGCAAGGGCGGCCACCAGGGCCACCGTGGAAAGGGCCACCAGCGCTTTAGCGCTCACGTTCGTCTTCTTCATTATGCCTGACCTCCGTTCACCATATGGTCTGCGGCCACATATCCGAAGGTGGCGGCGCGCCCCACGGACGTGCCCGGAATGTGGCGGGGATAGTTGCCCGAATAGAAGCTGCCCGAGGCGTTGCCCGTGGCGTACAGGCCCTCGATGGGCTTGCCTGTGGTGTCGAGCACCTGGGCATTGCCGTTGATGGCCAGACCGCCCACGGTAGCGAGGATGACGTTGCAGGTGAGCAGCGCGTAGTAGGTGCCCCCGGTGAAGGCTTGGTTGTTGCCGGTGTAGCGGTAGTACTCCGGATCGCGCTCGACGTTGTCGGCGAACAACTGGTTGTACTCATTTATGGTGGCTTCTAGGGCCGCGCTGTCAATGCCGGCCTTCTGGGCCACTTCGGCGATGGATGAGCCGCGGAACAGGTGCCCCTTGGCCTCGTCGCGCTCGAGCTGGCCGAGGGCCGCGTCGCCGCCCTTCTCCAGCGAGCTGGCGATCATGGCCTCGTCGAAGATGCAGAAGCAGGTGTGACCGCGGCGAATCTGGAGGTTCATGGCATTGCCGGCGTACTGACGCGGATTGTTCTCGTTCGTGAAGCGCTTGCCCTCTTCGGTAACCATGATGCCCCAGTTCATAGCGCCGGGGAAGTACACGCGCTTCTCCACGAAAGTGGAGGGTGTGGCGTTCGAGAAGTTCATCACGGGCTGGGGCAGCGAGTCCATGTCGGCGCCTACGGCCAGGCCCATCATATGGCCATCGCCGGTCGTGCCCCAAGAGGGGTTCCACCAGGAAGACGACTCGTAGTCCTCGGGGCGCACCCATGCCTGCATCATCTCGGGATTGGCGTCGTAGCCGCCGGTGGCCAGCAGCACGCCCTTGCTCGCGTTGATGCGGATGTAGCCGTCGGCCGTCTTCGCAATGGCGCCGGTGACGCGGTCGCCTTCCTTTACCAGCTGCACGGCGGGAGTGGAGTAGCGCACCTCCCAGTTGTCGTGCATGGCGCCGCACTTCAGCAGGTCCTCGCATACGTGCAGGCCGAACAGCCACGTCTTCGAAATGCCCTCGGGCATCTTGAAGTTCACGTACGAATCGATGACGGGGAAGCCGTTGAAGTTGGGAGCCTGGTCGAACTTGTAAATCTGCCAGCCGGTGCCGGTCTTATCGAACATGGCCTGCCAGAAGTCGGCTACTTCGCCGGAGTGCTTCACGTAGGACGTGATAACCTCCGGATCGGCGCGCCAGTCGCTCGCACGCAGGATCTCGTCGATCAGCTGGGCGTCGTCAATTTCGATGCCCTGTTCCTTCTGGAAGGTGGCCTGGGTGGCGCCGAAGCTCTCCCAAGCGGAGCGCCCTTCGGTCATCTTCTCAATCATCAGCACTTTCGCGCCCTCTTCGGCCGCCTTCAGGCTGGCCATGATGCCGCCGATGCCAGCGCCGATGATCAGTACCTCGGTGTCCTCGGTGGCGACAAGCTCGTCATCGCCGATGGTGCGGCTCTCAAAGGCCACGGGGCCGTGGGGGCCGGGGCATTCGGCCTTGCGCATGGGCAGCAGGTTGGCGTCCTGGCCGAGCGCCTCCGAATAGGGGTTGCCTGCCGCAGCGGCCTCGGCCGGGGCGTCTTCGGCAAAGGCCGCGCCCGCACCGCCCAGGGCCAGCGCGCCGGCAACGCCGGTGACGCCTGCTCCTTTGAGGAAGTCGCGTCGGGTTAGCTTGCTTGTGCTCATAGTCCCTCCTTCTCTGGATTCCTGACTTTGCGTCGCCCCTCTCTTGGCTGCACAAAATCGACACAATCCGACCTTAAACCTTCAACGTGGTTTAGGGTCAAGGGGG
>CAZLOX010000222.1:0-2936 GCA_964561265.1 uncultured Lachnospiraceae bacterium | reverse complement strand
CTGCGTTCGAGCCGGGCGCGGGCGCGATCGATTTCCGCGTCGGTGGCGTTTTCCACACCGAGCATGCGACGAATCTGGTCGTCGGTGTACACTTCGCGCAACGTCGCCGCATCCAGCGGAGCCATGGGGTTCCACGCGTTACTCTCAGCGATGGCCTGCTCGCGGGCCTCGTTGTAGTTGCGCACGTTCAGACGCGCGAGCAGCATGCTGCCGTACACGATGAGCCCTGCTCCCACCGCATCGCACACCATCATGACGCCGGCCATCTCCGTCTGCAGAAACTCGTCGGCACCATCGGTGAGCGCCAAGGCGACGATGCCGACGAATACGAGCACAATGCCCGCCATCAGCAGAAAGGCGAACTGCTTCTGGGTGCGCTGGCGCTCGGCCGTGGTGTAGAAGTCCTGGATGTAGGGATGGTTGCGCTGGAATTCCACGTGCTGCATGCCCGTCACCACGAAGAGCCCCACGCTGCCCGCGATGCCCGCGAACAGCGGCAGGAGCCCGAAGGCCTCAAGCTGCGGGTTGAACGCTTCGGCCCAGCCGCCCACGAACAGCAGCGCGGCAACACCGAGCAGCAGCACGCCCACGCCGCAGGAAATCTTCCACGCGAGGGAGCGCATGTGCTCGTCATAACCGCATACGTCCTGGGCGGGCCCGTCGGAGGCGGCGCGCAAGGCGGCGGCCTTGGCAGCAGCGGCAGGCGATGCGGGCGCAGTGGTAACGTCGCCCTGCACCAGGTCGTCCAGCGTGCAGTCGAAGATCTGACACATCTTCAGCAGCTTGTCCATTTCTGGATAGGACTTCTCGGCCTCCCACTTAGTGACCGACTGTCGACTTACCCCGAGCAACATGGCCAGCTGCTCTTGGGTCATGGAATGGGATGCGCGCAGGTATTGCAGGTTATCGCGGAAGCTCATAGGTACATCTTTCTTGTGAATGGCCCGTTAAAACACCATCCACTTTACCCATACCCACGGTCGCCCGCCACCAACTTACGGCATCTTTTTTCGCAACTTCCATGCACCTTGCGGTTGCAAAGGCCAGGTCAGAGCGTTCTATTCCACAATCTCAATCGCATCGCCCGGGGTGATGGTGCCGCCTTCCAGAACGCGGCAGAAGACGCCTTCGCGGGGCATGATGCAGTCGCCCATCTTGTGGTAGATGGCACAGTGAGCGTGGCATTCCTTGCCGATTTGGGTAAGTTCCAGCAACACGTCGCCCGAGCGGAACCGCGTGCCGATGGGCAGCGCCTTCAGGTCGAAGCCTTCCACGATGATGTTTTCTCCGAAGGCGCCGTTGCCCACCTCGGCGCCACGGGCCTTGAAGGCCTCGATCTGCTCGTAGGACAGCAGGCTCACCTGGCGGTGCCACTTGCCCGCATGGGCGTCGTCGGCAATGCCCCAATCGGGTTGAAGCTCGATGGATTCCCGCTCGGATTTCTGGATGCCCTTGATTTCGCTCGTGCAAACGGCCTTGATGGTGCCCATGTTGCACTCCTTCCACGTAGGCGATGGACCGAGCGCCACTCCAGCCCACCCGGTGCAACAACAGGTGAATCGCGAACTTGCGGTTTTAGCCCCATGGCTTCATGGCCCCACGGCCCCATGGCCTCACAAGCCCGCTCGATACTCGGCCCCGCTGCACGACGGGACCCGAGATGATTCTTAGCGCAAAACCATTATATCCTGAATAGTGGATAATGCAACGGAGCAACTTTTCCGCTCCAACACCCCAAGCAAAAAGCGGGCGTCTCGCAAGACGCCCGCTTTTTTATCGGCCGATTTGAAACAGTTGAAGCGTCCTACCGCTGTTCACCCACTTCCGCGAGGTAACGGTCGATGGCGTAGCGGGTGATGTTGGAACGGTTGATGATGCCTACCATGCGCCCGCCGTCCAGCACTGGTGCCTTCTTCAGGTGACCTTCGGCCAGCACACGGGCCACTTCGCCAATTTCGTCGTTCACGTCCACGGTGACGACACGTTTCGTGGCAATTTCGCTCACGGGCTGGGCCATGGTCTCGCGCAGGGTCTCGTCGAAGTCGGCGTTCTCGCGCTCGACCACGAAAGACCAGGCGGTCTTGAAGGCCGGCACCTGGTCGGCGAAGAGGGCCATAATGTCGCCATCGGAGATGAAGCCCACTACGTGGCGCTGGTCGTCAACCACCGGTGCACCGGAAATTCCCTTGTCGGCGAAAAGCTCCATGGCCGCCACCACCGGGGTGTCGGGCGCCACCGTGAACACGTCAGTCTTCATGATGGCTGCCAGCGTATCCGTGCTGGTAGCAGCAGCTCCAACGGCCTCGGCGCCGGCGGCCGCCTGCGCCCCATCGCCCCACGCAGGGGCCGCCTCGATGGTCTTCGCAGCGGTTCGGCGGATCCACAGCGCCAGGAAGAACCCGACGAGCGCGAACACGCCCACCAGCACGCCCGCGGCCACCATGCCCGTGGTTGCCGCCTCAGCCGCAGCCGCACCACCCGCCGCCGCCGACGCACCCACCAGGGCATACACGCCCGTGAACACAGAAGAGCCGAAGCAGCCGGCAATCTGGAAGCCCGTGGACATGACCGTGACACCATGGGGGTTCTGCTCGGGCGGCAACTTCGAAAGCGCGAAAGACTGCACGGGGCCGATGACCAGCGCCGAGCCGCAGATGACCGGGATGTAGATAACGGCCAGCAGCACCGGTGAGGCCGTGGCAATGAACAGCGCCGTCAGCACCGAGAACACGGCGATGCAGGCAAAGCCCACCGGCAGCAGAATGCCCGGGCCATGCTTGTCGTAGATACGCCCGGCCAAAGGCGATGCCGCGCACGAGCACAGGATGGCCGGGAACAGCGTAAGCGACGCCACCAGCGGCGGCGTGCCCAGCACCGACTGCATAAACGTGGGCACGATGATGTTCTTGGCGAAGATGGTCACAAGCGACAGCATG
>CAZLOX010000221.1:731-2954 GCA_964561265.1 uncultured Lachnospiraceae bacterium | reverse complement strand
TAGGTAATATGCACATAAAAAAACGATTTAAAAGGAGAAAAAGCTTATGAAAAGAGCGGGATTTGCAACTCTGGGATGTAAGGTAAATCAATATGAAACCGAGGCTATGACTGCCTTATTTGAAAAAAAAGGATATAAAACGGTGGATTTTGAAGAAACGGCTGATATATATGTTATAAACACGTGCAGTGTGACGAATATGAGCGACAGAAAATCAAGACAGCTTATAAGACGCGCGAAAAGAAATAATCCGGAGGCTGTTATATGCGTAACCGGCTGTTACGCGCAGGCAGAACCCGAAGATGTATTGGATATAGACGGAGTAAATCTTGTAATGGGCACGATGGGGCGTGAAAATATTGCCGATATTGCCGAAACTTTAGATAAAAACAGCAAAATAAACATGACGGGAGATATCCTTAAAAATCATACTTTTGAAAATTTATCCTTAAACACATACACCGACAGAACACGCGCTTATATAAAAGTGCAGGAAGGATGCAGTCAGTTCTGCAGTTACTGTATTATTCCGTACACGCGCGGGCCGATACGGAGCAGAAAGCTAAGCGATATTACCGCCGAAGCCGAAAGGCTGGCGGAGAGCGGTTTTACAGAGATTGTGCTTACCGGCATACACATTGCCTCATTCGGCAAAGACAGCAAGGAAACTGATTTGTGCGGACTTCTGAAAATCATATCGGAAATTGAGCAGATAAAACGCATACGGCTGAGTTCTATCGAACCGATGACGCTCAACAGAGATTTTATAAGCAAAATAAGCGGTATTGAAAAACTCTGTCCGCATTTTCACATATCGCTGCAAAGCGGCAGTGATTCCGTGCTTGAAAGAATGAACAGAAAATATACCACTGATGATTTCAGAAAAATTGTCCGCGGACTGAGGCAGGCGTATCCCGACGCGGCTGTGACCACCGATGTTATGACCGGATTCCCCGGAGAAACCGACGCGGAATTTGAAGAAACGGCAGAATTTATGAAAGAGATAGATTTTGCGCAGGCGCATATTTTTGAATATTCAAGAAGAAAAGGCACGAAAGCCGCCGTTATGGAAAATCAGATAGATCCGAAAGTGAAAAAGGAACGCAGCCGTATACTTTTTGATATAACTGAAAAATCGGAAAGAAAGTTTTTAGAAAGTCATATCGGAAAGGTATGCGAGGTTTTATTTGAAAGAAAATATAAGAATGACGAAGGATATTACGAGGGCAAAACCAAAAATTATATAACCGTCGCGGCAAAATCCGATAAGGATATTTCCGGACAATACCTCAATGTAAAAATAGAAAAAATCGTATCATCTGCCGCATTCGGCACTATATGCGAATAGAAGAGCTATAGCACAACTACCGACGCAATAACAACTATATTCAGCATACAAAAAGTCAGCTGCAAAAACAATAAGCGCTGCATATCATATATAGTTCCCGCCGCAAATCATTGCATACGTGACTAAACTTAAACGGCGAAATTTTGCAGCGGGCAATAACCGCGCAGCGCGCTGGCGAAAAGGGAGTTTCTAAGAGGGGAAAACCTCCGCAGGTTTTCCCCTCTTAGCGGCGCTTTGGTTACTTTCCCGCTGATGAGGAAAGTAACTCGGGGGTTGTGAACAAAAGCAATCCATGAAAACTCACAGGGGCGTCGATACGCCCCTTCGCGGTATATTTGTAACTTTATAAAACAACATAAAAGGTGATGCATCAAAATCATTTTGATACATCACCTTTTTTATCCTGATTTACTCAGTATGTTTTATCTCTTGCTTAAAACTTCAGCCTCGTATTTCTTTATTTCCTCAAACCATTCCTTGTCGCCTTTTACGCCGCACTGTTCACAGTATTCGCGCCATATATCGCCGAACGGAAGTGTTTTGATTTCTTCCTGCATCATCATAAGCTCTGTCATTTCATTGTTGTCCTGAAGCTTTTTCAGCATAGCGCCCGGCTCGCACAACGCGTACAGAAGAGCCTTCTGCCAGCTTCTGAAACCAACTACCCATGCCGATATCCTGTTAATGCTTGCGTCAAAGAAATCAAGCGCCATATATACTCTGTCAAGTCCGCCGCAGCGTACTATTTCCTTTGCCATTTCCTTTGTTTCATCATCGAAAATAAGTACATGGTCGCTGTCCCAGCGGACACCGCGTGTGATGTGAAGTGCAATTTCAGGGAAGAAGCACAGCAAAGTTGAGATTTTGTCCGAAAC
>CAZLOX010000221.1:0-721 GCA_964561265.1 uncultured Lachnospiraceae bacterium | reverse complement strand
GTCCGTTATCCATAAGAGGCAGACAATTCGGATGTGTCGATGCGAATGTGAGTGTAAATTCTCCGCTGCCGGCAGTGTAGGATTCAACACCTATGCCGAATACCTTGGATTCCATACAAGGCTTAACCTTTGCGGGGTCAAACGGTTCTGACAATATCTGCTCAAATGAATCCTTATATCTCATTCTCGGGCCCATTCTGTCTGCCGGAACATCCTTATATCCGTCACCTGTCCATATGTTCATAACGCACGGAACGCCTGTTTCTTCCGCAAAGTACTGAGAAATGCGGATACAAGCCTTGCCGTGGTTGATCCAGAAACGTCTTGTTTCCTCATCTGGGCTTGAAAGCGTAAGACCATCCTTTACTTTCGGACTTGAGAAGAATGTGGGGTTAAAGTCAATACCCATATTTCTTTCTTTAGCGAAATCGACCCACTTTTTGAAGTGTTTCGGCTCAAGCTGATCGCGGTCTGCAAATTCGCCTTCATCAAAAATAGCGTAGCTTGCATGGAGATTAAGTTTCTTTTTACCCGGCATAAGCGACATTGCCTTGTCAAGGTCAGCCATAAGTTCATCCGGAGTAGTTGCTTTGCCCGGATAATCTCCTGTGGTCTGAATACCTCCTGTAAGCGGGCCGTCCTGGTCAAATCCTCTTACGTCATCGCCCTGCCAGCAATGCAGAGCCGTAGGAATTTCCTTCAATTTTGCGATTGCCGCATC
>CAZLOX010000220.1:0-2976 GCA_964561265.1 uncultured Lachnospiraceae bacterium | reverse complement strand
AAACCGCTTCCAATCACCCGCTCCATCTCCTTCATCTTCCCGTAGCTTTCCAGTTTCTCTGTTTTTGTATGGATAATGACTTTTTTGTTTGCGCTCTCAATATAATAAATGTCCTTTATATACACTCTCTGCTGCAGTCCGGAATTTTTCACTAAAATGTATCGTTTTATCCGTTCCTTTGCGGCGGACAGTTCTTTCAGTGCGCGTTCAAGTACAGTGCAAAACTTTTCTTCATTGATCGGTTTTAACAGATAATGAAACGCTGATACATCAAAAGCGTCATACACATATTTCTCATAGCCTGTTATAAAGATGATAATACTACCTTTCCCCTTCCGACGAATATTTTTTGCAGCGTCCATTCCTGATAATCCTTCCATCTCTACATCAAGAAAACAGATGTCAAAATCCTCATGTGAATTTATAATTTCCTCTCCGCTGGCAAATGCTACAACCTCTATGTTATTTATCTGCCCTTTTATCAGTGAAACGATATGCTCCCTTGCCGCTGTATCATCATCACAAACTGCAATTTTCATAATTCCTGCAAACTCCTTTCAAATATACAAAACAACAAAAATTCTGTATATTTATTATATCGGTTTTTTATATTTTCATTTGATAGAATCAGGTGTGAAATACGGTATTTTTGGTGCGAATTTTCAAGTATTTTTTGATATTGATTGATTTATTCAGTCTTTCCATTATCTTTTACACCATGAAACTATTATAACGCGTTTTATAGATGTATGCAAGGCAATATTTTCTTCATCGAAGAATTCAATATACTGTAAAATTTATTTAACCGTGATATTGCCGCCCAAACTAAACGTTGACATTATTCATCTGTATATATATAATATACATTACAATGCTGAGATATAAAGATATGAAAATATCAATAATTACAATAAAAAATTTCAGAAAAATCGCAACCGATTCCGTATGAAATCTGACTATATAAGTGAGGCCTAAAAAAAACAAAGGAGATTCATAGCTATGGACGATAAAGAAATAATTGATTTATACTTTGCCAGAAATGAAACGGCTGTTTCTGAAACAGCCGGAAAATATGGACGTATGCTTAAATCCATTGCATATAGTATTCTGAAAAATACTTCTGACAGTGAAGAATGTGAAAATGATACATATTTTGCTGCATGGAACAAAATACCGCCGCATATACCAAAGGTTTTAGCCGCATTTTTAGGACGCATCATTCGTAACATTGCAATCAACAAATATGAATATTACACTGCAGATAAGCGAAACCGTGAGTTTGAGATTGCTCTTGATGAAATCGGCGACATTCTTTCCGCAGATAATGCGCCAAATACAGAATATGAATCATCGGAGATTTCAGATTGTATAAGCGACTATCTGCACAGTAAAAGTTATATAAAACGTGTTGTATTTGTGCGCCGGTATTGGTACTGCGATACGATAAATAAGATAGCGTCCGATTATGGATTTTCCGAAAGTAAGGTAAAATCAATGCTTATGAGAATGAGAAATGAGTTGAAAATTTATTTTGAAAGGAAAGGAATCAGATTATGAATAAAAAAGACTTATTTAATGCCATAGGTGACATATCCGATGATCTGATCATTGAAGCCGGCAGCTCTGTAAAAAAAGTGATGCGGATACGAATGTCAAGGGTTATAGCTTTATCGGCGGCAATTATCGTGCTGTTCGGACTGACGGTATTTGCAATATCTGTCACACTAAGCGGCAGAAGTTCTCAGTTACGCATTATTCCGGATTATTACAGCGTTCCCACACGGCAGATGATTGAACGCGATATCGGAATACAGCTTAATGTCATAAACACGTTTTCCAATGGTTATTTGTTCAAAAGCGGGTATATCACATATAATCAGGATTATGACGAAAACGGAAATGTTTTTGAGGAATACAAAGGGTTTCACTGTGAATATGAGCATGACGGCAGCGATCTCTCTTTTGTTGTCGATGCAGCAGCAGCCGGCAATCAGATGGAGCATATTGATACTGCCGGAACATACAAAGGGTGCGGATTAAAATATTATTCATACATCAATAAGATTGTGCCCGGCAGTTATGAGCTTACCGAACAGGACGAAAAAGACAGGGAAAGCGGCAGATATGTATTCAGCTACGGCGGTAATGATGTTGCAGTACACAATGTTCAGGGACTGGGATGGGAATACTGAGGACTCAACTATTCACTCACAGCAATAGACAACAGCATCACAAAGAATGAACTTATACAGATGGCACGGGAAATCATAGATTATCAACAATAAATGAAAGGATATAAATTTTATGAAACGGATTAAATTATTTTACGCATTACTCGCGGCGGTTATGATTGTCAATATGACATTTACCGTTGTTTTTGCCAGTGACAACGCTTTTGAACTTATTCGCACAGATGAAAGCAGTACACTTGGCGGCACACTATATTACTACAAACACAAAGCAACAGGCGCGGAAGTTGTTTATAATGACAACGGCTCTGATGACCTGCAGTTTGCGCTTGGCTTTAAAACGCCTCCGACAGACAGCAAAGGCGCTAACCATGTTCTTGAACACGCGCTTTTCTGCGGAAGTGAGAAATATCCGACAAAAAATCTTATGCATTACATTCAGAACGGTACTTCTTCACTTATTCTGAACGGAATTACCGCAGATGACTGCACATATTATCTTATAACAACGCAAAAGGAAACAGAATACTTCAACATGATGGATGTCTATATGAACGGCATATTTCATCCGCTTTTTCTGACTGATGAAAATATTTTCCGCCAGCAGGGCATCCGCATTGAGTATGCAGACGGAAAGGCACAATACAACGGCGTTGTTTATAATGAACTCAGAATAAAAAACCTGAATACAGAGGAAAACTCAATAAACTTTCTTGCGGACAAGCTTTACAGGTCAGTTTACGGTGACACCGCCCCGTCTTTCAGCGCGGGCGGCGAACTTGACGCC
>CAZLOX010000219.1:2680-3004 GCA_964561265.1 uncultured Lachnospiraceae bacterium | reverse complement strand
GTCATCTTGCTAGCCCTTATTGCCTGCTCTGACAGAGCCAGGACACCTTGGGATGAGCCACTGTCCTGCCAGTCACAGACAGGAAGTAGGGGTTGGCTTCAAGAAGGGTTAAGAACCCCACATGGTGGTGACTTGGAGGAGGGCTGGACTGTCATCCAAACAGGAGCTGTGTGACTAGCCAGCAGGAAGTGGCCACTTGATCCACAGATGTTTCCTGGGCTGGATGGGGTGAATAGTGTTGTAGGGATGGGGTGGTGGGAGTGGGGATGGGCTGAAGCCCAGGACCCTCTTTTCCATCCTTGGCCCCATTTTTTGTGAGGCCTC
>CAZLOX010000219.1:0-2670 GCA_964561265.1 uncultured Lachnospiraceae bacterium | reverse complement strand
CTTGGAGAGACGGAGACCTGGGCAGGAGACCCAGATCTCTTAAGCACACACAGGGACCTCCCATGGGCTCCAGGGTGAGCCAGCAGACTCCAGTGCTTATGCGGGGGGTGGGAGCATTGCTCTAGAGTTATCTCCCTGGAAGTACAGTCTGTTCTCTGCCACGGCTCCGGAAGCCAAGGGTGGCTTTGACAAGGCAGGAAGCCCCAGACTGCAGCCGAGAAGAGGAGTCTGACCCTGGCAGCATGTCCTGGCTGCTGCTGTGTCCACTGGTGCTGGGGCTCAGCCTGACACAGGGCACCCAGACCCCTAGCATCTATGATGATGGAGAAAGTACCGGGGGAGGCCATGGTGAGTGATTGTCCCTTGACGGGGTGAATCAGAAATGGAGCTACAGCTAGGCAGGCTTACAGCCTTAGGTTCCTAAGCCCTGAGCCTTTGGGACTGGATTGTATCCTTCCATTCACCAGCCCACGATGCCTGAGACTCACAAGATTCCCAAAGGCAGGGCAGGGCACGGGTTGACTGACATCCCCTCTCTCCCACAGAAGGCACTCTGGGTCCCACAGCTGGACTCAAGGAGTCGAAGTCCCCAGGCCAGCTTCACCCACGAGGCTTCCCAGGCAAGTTCTGTGCCAACGACAGTGACACTCTGGAGCTTCCTGCCAGCTCCCAAGAGCTGCTGCTGGGGTGGGTCCCCACGAGGCTGGTGCCTGCCCTCTATGGGCTGGTGGTGGCTGTGGGGCTGCCGGCCAATGGACTGGCTCTGTGGGTGCTGGCCACACGGGTGCCCCGCCTGCCATCTACCGTCCTGCTCATGAACCTCGCCGTTGCGGACCTGCTGCTGGCCCTGGTGCTGCCACCACGCCTGGTCTACCACCTGCGTGGCCAGCACTGGCCCTCTGGGGAGGCTGCCTGCCGGATGGCCACAGCTGCCCTCTATGGCCGTATGTACAGCTCAGTGTTGCTGCTGGCCGCAGTCAGCCTGGACTGGTACCTGGCCCTGGTGCATCCTCTGCGAGCTCGTGTGCTGCGTGGTCGGCGCCTGACCACGGGGCTTTGCTTGGTGGCCTGGCTCTCCGCAGCCACCCTGGCCCTGCCTCTCACTCTGCAGCGGCAGACCTTCCGGCTGGCCGGCTCTGATCACATGCTGTGCCATGATGCACTGCCCTTGGCTGAGCAGACCTCCCACTGGCGACCGACCTTCACCTGCCTGGCCGTCCTGGGCTGCTTTCTGCCACTGCTGGTTATGGGCCTGTGCTATGGGGCCACCCTGCGCGCACTGGCGGCCAGTGGCCAGCGCTACGGCCATGCACTCAGACTGACAGCCCTGGTACTGGCCTCAGCAGTGGCCTCTTTCACACCCAGCAACGTGCTTCTGGTGCTGCACTATTCGAACCCAAGTCCTGAGGCGTGGGGCGATCTCTACGGAGCCTATGTGCCCAGCCTGGCGCTCAGCACCCTCAACAGCTGCGTGGACCCTTTCATCTACTACTATGTGTCCCACGAGTTCAGGGACAAGGTACGGGCCATGTTGTGTCGCCAGCCAGAGACCAGCAGCTCCTCCCAGGCCTCCAGGGAGGCTGGACGCCGAGGGACTGCCATTTGTTCCTCTACACTTCTGTGACAGGTGGCTGAGGCGGGAAGGGGGCATTCAGGGTTGACTGGATCCCCTCTTAAACTACATCCCTTCTGAACCCTCAGGACATGACCTTATTTGGAAATGCAATTGGTGTGACCGTCATTAGTGGAGCTGAGGTCCACAGGAGAAGGGTGGTGGCCGATGCCCTTGTAGAAGAGGAGCCGTGGGCCCCAGTGCTGCACACCTGTCACCCTGGTACTAGGGGGATGGAGGGAAGAGGATTAGGAGCTCAGGGTAATCTTTGCCTACACAGTGAATTCAGAACTAGCCTGGGCTATGTAAAACTCTGTTCTTAAAAAAAAAAAATACAGGGGGCAGGCAGTGATTGTGCACGCCTTTAATCCCAGCACTAAGGAGGCAGAGACAGGTGGATCTCTCTGAGTTTGAGGCCATTCTGGTCTACAAGAGCTAATTCCAAGACAGGCTACAAAGCTACAGAGAAACCCTGTCTCAAAAAACCAAAACCAAAACCAAAACAAAACAAAACAAGCCAGTAACAGAGCACAAGAATGTGTGACTACACAGGCAGACAAGAGAGATGAGGCCACAAATCAAGGGATGCTGAGGGTGGCTAAGGTCACCGAAGACCAAAGGTGAGACAGTTTTTGCCTCAAAGCCTCAGAGGAACCCAGTCCGGGACACACTGATCTTGTCAAGGGGTCTCTCAGAACCATGAGCTGATAAACTTCAAACCTTTGTGCTTTGTGAATGTGTCTTTATGGTGTGTGTGTAGGTGTATGTGTGTGTAGGCATGTGTGTTCAGGTGTGTATGTAGGCACGTGTTTGTAGGTGTGTGTCTGTATGGTGTAGGTGTGTGTGTAGTTGTGTGTGTAGGCATGTGTGGGGGGGCATGTGTGTGTATAGGCATGTGTGTGCAGGTGTGTATGTGTGTGTAGGCGTTTGAGTGTAGGTATGTGCATGTGTAGGCGTGTGTGTGTAGGTGTGTGTGTGTTTAGGTGTGTGTCTGTACAGTGTAGGTGTGTGTATATGTTTGTGTGTAGTCATGTTTGTGTAGGAATATGAGTATGCAT
>CAZLOX010000218.1:0-3008 GCA_964561265.1 uncultured Lachnospiraceae bacterium | reverse complement strand
CAACGTTTTCGTTGATGTTCTGCGCAAAAGAAACTGATGAGAATGAGCAGACGATAAGCGCTGCCGCAAGCGCGGCGCTTATGATTTTTTTCCTTGACATATATTTACCTCCAAATATGTAATTTGTTAAATATAGATGTTTTTAAGGATATATACGATTAAAAAGCTCAAACAAAAATATTTACATAAATTATTGTAACACATATATATGCAAAATGCAAGATAAAATACGAAACTATTCATATAAAATTACTGTGGCGGAAATTCATAAACAAGATATGTTTGACAAAGCGCGCATATTATTATATAATAAGTAGTGAAATACCAAAATGTTTGTCGTTACATTAAATCGGTATTTCCATAAGAATAAATTTACTTAAAGAAAGGGTACATTGCTATGAAAAAACTTCTTCTTGCGGCAGCGGCGGCAATACTTACGGCGGCTGTCGGTATATCGGCTTATGCAAAACCGATGCCGGCAGATTTGAAATTTTCTCCGTCGGGCGGCGGCACATTTATTTACAGCAACAACAATGAGTCTATAAGACGCGAAAGACTGTCGGATATTTCTAATTCAGAGCCGGAATATCTGATGACAAACCGGAATATGACAAAGGGCAGATATTCGCTTTATGCCTCGCATCTTAATCATACTGAACTAAAAGATGAAAGCGGGCAGATAACCGAAGCCGGATTTGATATTGAGGTGGATATCCGTTTTCTTGCGGAAAAAGATTCGGTTATAAAATTTTCTTCGGCGGCGTTTGAAACGCCTGAGCTGAGTATTTTCTATGAAAACGGTATGCTTATGAAAACCGAGGGCGACTGGGGATGTATACAGGCTGTTGCCGATTATATGCAGCGTCCGATAAAACAGCTCGGCGGCGATATCCAGTATGAACCGCTGGCGTTTGAGTCCGTTGAAATTCCGATAAAGCAGGGAGAGGAAATATGGCTGAGCGATTATATAGACAATTATCGTTCGATAGCATGGCTTAAACCGGTGCAGATACTTTCGGATTTTGAAATAGAATCCGGCAGTCTGGAAATTGATGTGGCGGCTCTGCGTTCCAACGGAACGGTCGGCGACAGAAGCCATAACGCAAAAGACGCAAAATTCGGTGCGTATCACCGTGACAGAGAACATAAGGGGCTTTCTGACTCCCTGCCGTTTGTGTATTCCGACAAAATGGAATATACGATAGACGACAGCACATTAAGCGGAACGATACTTCCGGTTACGGTATATAATCAGGTCGCTCCGAACGGAAATACTGTGGACAGATGGTTTACGCACCTGAATCCGCAGACCGACGCATGGTCCAGCGCTGTATGCGCGGAATCGGAAATGATTAAGCTGTATTATAACGACCCGTCAAAGCTTGATTATTACGGCAGCAATGTAGCGGAAGAAAATAAGGAGGACACATGGTATTTTGATACCACACATTCAGATACCGCGGAATACATAGAGGGCATGGAAGTAAATCCGGAGGATTATATGCCTAACTACAGAATACCTGACGGAACTGTGAATTATGATACGTTCGGCTGTCATCTCGGCAATTACGGTGTCGGGGTAAATTATGTTGTAAGCGTTAAAAATGATTCTTCAAGAGAGAGATATTTTAATTATAATCTGCGTACCACAGCCAACAATATCGTAAATGTGCGTGATGAAAAAGGCAGTTATGTAGGTGATTATTCGCTTTTAAAGGGCAGAAGCGATGAAAAGCGTGAAGATACCATGGCGTGCATAAAACTTCTGCCGAATACCGAAACTTCATTTATGATAGAGGTTCTCCTCCCGATGAATTATCCGGGCGGAATGGAAAACTGTTTTGTAATCACCGATACTCCGGCAAATATGAATGTTCTTGATGATATGCGTCTTTACAAGCTTACTCCCGATAAATTCACAGGCAGGGAGTACTTCAAATGGAGCGATGAAACCATATACACATCATCTGACAAGGAAAACTGGACAGAGCATGATCTTTCGGATGTGACAAAGGAAATATTCAGAGGCAACTGGAACAATTATGACATAGTATCCACCGACAAAGGCTATATGGCGAAATGTTCGGAATATCAGACTTCGCCGTCATATTACACAAATATACTGAATTATTACTATACCGTATATTTTCTTGACAAGGACTTTAATGTCACAGGGATGTATACATTCAGCGAATATCCGAATGAAATAGCGTTCGCAAGAGGAAAATATTATGTGAAAACCGATAATTACATATATTACAGCGAAGATACCGACAGATGGCAGACGCTTGACAGCAATGACTATGATATGCCGTCGGATAACGGAGGAATATTCTCTGTAGCGGCAAAGGACGGAGAGTATTATGTGAGCCTTGACGGTGTGGATTATATGAAAACCGCATATCTGACCGCAAAAGAGGAAAGCAAAAAAGAAACTGATATATATTTTGACGGACAGACAAACAAAACAGTATCGGGAACTGTTGAGTCTGTAAGGGAAAAACCGCTGTATGTAGATATTATAGGCGACTACTATTTCTATGCGGAGGGCTCAAAGTTATATCTTTCAAAAACGGCGCTTAAATGGAACTGTATAGATTTCGGCGAGAAAATAACATCGGTAGATCTTAAAAACAATGATATTTATGTAAATGAACGTTATAAGCTGCTGTATTCGTATGATACAGAACAGTCAAGCTTTATGCGCATAAATGATGAAATTATGCTGCTTGACGGAATAACGGAAATTGTAAATGACAGAACGGTCATTCCGGTAAAACTCCTGAGCGAGTATTTCGGTGCGAAGGTCATATGGAATCCTAACAAAAAGACAGTGAATATTTATTACAACGGCGATACGATAGTATATACGATAGATTCAGATGAAGTTAAAATCAATTCGACTGTAAAGAAGATAGACTCAAAAGCGATTTTAAAAGACGGTGTTACATTGATCCCGATAAGAGCCTTTGCGGAGGGTATGTCGCTTGATTTTGACTATGATGAGG
>CAZLOX010000217.1:0-3061 GCA_964561265.1 uncultured Lachnospiraceae bacterium | reverse complement strand
TTTTGGTCTATCATAAATTTTCATTTTATGAGTCAACTTTTTTCAGGGAAAGACATTTTTCATTCATTCATCGTTTCATTTGCAAAGACATTCACATGACGGAATGCTCAGACAGATGAACGGATGAACCCACGTTCACTCAATCATTCAGACCGTCATTCATCTGTTCAGATGTCCATTCGTGTGAATGTTCATATGAGTGACTGTTCACTCATTCATTCGTTCATCTGAACATTCATGTGTATGAATGAACCGACGTCTGAACAAAGGTTCATCTGAATGTATGTGTGATGGAACATGTGTCTGAACAGACGGACGAATGAGCAGATGAACATACATTCATTCCCTCAGTCATCTGACTGAACAAATATAAGTTCGGTTATTCAGTCAGATTCTTTCGACCCGGACATGGTTATCAAGCCGGGCGTTTATGGCGAAATTGCGCCGCAAAAATTATTCACCCCAAATTTATTAAGAAATGCGCGATCCAACATTCGTAGCTTTCGCCACCATGAAAGGTGGCGCGGGCAAATCCACTCTGACCACACTGGTGGCAAGCTACCTTTATTACAATGAGGGTCTGGACGTTGTGGCGATAGACTGTGACGACAGCCAGTTTTCTCTTGAAAAATACAGGAAGCATGACCTGCAAGTGTCAAAGGTCAATCCATTCCACCATCGGAGGCTTGTGAAGTTCTACAAGACATTCCGGAAAGACAAGGCATATAAAATTATGTGTACTCCCGTTGCCAATGCCGTATCACTAATCAAGGAGTATCTCGAAAATGGAGAAAATCCCGATGTGGTGTTCTTCGACATAACAGGTACAATCAACAATCCTGACATACCTAATCTACTCGCGGTAATGGACTACATCTTTGTCCCTACCTCTGTAGAGACGGGAGAGGCGGCAAGTTCAATAGCCTTTGCCAACCATGTCAAGAACAAGATGATGACAACCAGCAAGACCAATGTCAAGGAATTGTCACTTATATGGACAAAGGCATACACAAGGCAGAAAAACCGTGTCATGGAAGCAATGGATGACTACCTCGCCAAACTCGGACTCCATTCTCTGGAAACCATAATTCCGAACAGCAGCAAGTACACAAAGGACGGTTTGCCGGCCGGAAATGAGAGGATTTTTAGATCAACCTTACTTCCGCCAGACAATACTCTCCTTAAAGGCTCCAATCTTCCGGAACTTGTAAAGGAGATCCGTGAAATAATTAAAGTTTGAATATTATGGCCAAGAACTATGATGTAGAATTTGATTCCGACAACTTTGTGGACACATTCGCGGAGGATGCGGAACCAACTTTCACTCCGTCGCCGGCAGGAACGAAGAAAAAAACAACAAAATCTCCCTCTGTTTCCATGCCGCAGGAGACACAGCCACGGCAGCCCACCGGTAATACTGATACGCGTAGAGCTCCCCCAGATTCCGGATATACAAAGGAAGAGGAGGAATTCATCGAAAGATTCCTGACACGCACACGGTTTACAAAGGTATCCCAAAACGGGAAACAGGTAGCAGTGAGCGATAGACATCTGAAAAAGATACGCAAGCTCACGCTACTGTTCGGAGAGGGTGCGACTCTCTCAGGCTATCTGTATAATGTCCTTGAGGAACATTTCAGACAGTTTGACCCGATTCTTCAATCTCTTTTACAAAAAGAATTAACAAAAGACTAAAAAATATGACAAAAAAATTCTGCGACGCCAACACTTTCGTCAAATCCGGTGACCCGTCTGTCGCCGACTCCGCTCTGGAGCGGAAAGTAAAAAACTACAACACCGACTATCTCACACCGGCCAATGTCGGGGCCCGAAAAGGTATCTTCGTTCCACGTTCTCTCGTTGACAAGCTACTGAAACTGGTACGCCTCTACGATGTGGAAGACCTGACCGTCGGGGCGTATGTGACAAATATACTGGTAACTCATCTTGCCGCTAACCGCGAGGCCATCAATGAGCTGACCAGACGCGGTAATAAGACAGTCCCGGTATGAACCTCTGTCTGCTTTTCCTTATAGCAATCGGCAATATTACACTGATTGTCTATCTTATACTTGATCACAACAGGAAAGTAAAAGGGAACTCAGATTCAGAAAAGCCTCCGGCAGCAACTGAAAATCCCCCAGAAGAACCAAGCTCTACGGCTAATGATATGGAGGAAGATACATCCATCATAGGAAAAAGCAGTTTTGACATAGACAGACTGGATGCCTATATAGAAGAACGGATTAACAAATCCATTGACGAGCGGGTGGATACCCGTGTTAATCAGATTCTCGATGACAAGATAGGCGATGTCAAGACTGAGGATGTGGAGTTTGCTCCTGAGGAAGAAAGACAATCTGACATTTTTGTCCCAAAGCCGAGGCTTAAACCGTTTGTTCCGCTGTCTGATGCAGAAACACAGGCTGCTTTCGATGAGGATTTGCGCTATGATGATGTTGTTACTGATGAAGTGTCAGCACCCGATGCGAAATGTGCATCCATTGATGAGATCGAGGCAGCGGTTGAAACGGCTGTCAATCCCGAAGCTACTGATACCCAGAAGGCAGAAGCCGGAAAAGTCCTGAATGAACAGAAAGATACCGAACTGTATGCCCGCCTTTCGGAAAGTGAGAGTATCCGGGCAGGACTTGAAGAATCTATCAGGCTAAGTCTGGAAGCTGAAATGGCAGAGAAATCAGGCTACCGTCATAAACCAAAACGAATCAATACGGTAAATGATGATTCTATCGCTGATTCCAAATCCAAGTTCAATGATGGATTTGACCCTGACGACCTTGTGTGAGGTCTGATCACACGACCACTAATCCACGTCTGCAAAGACAAAAAATCCAACCCCCAATTTTTAACCCGAAGTGTGGGCTGCTCCGTCCCGGAGCGGTCGGGGCTGTCCCATGCCTCAAAAAATGAAACAGAACATGAAGAAAACAATCAAGAATCTCAAGAACAAGTTCGCAATCGCAAAATGCCGCCTCATGGTGGCCCTCATCGCCGGAATCCTCGGCATCGTCAAAGCCTCAGCCGCCGGCAACGGACTCAG
>CAZLOX010000216.1:0-3144 GCA_964561265.1 uncultured Lachnospiraceae bacterium | reverse complement strand
GAATTGAGTGGGATTGACAAATATGCTGACTACCGTAATATCGCTGTTTTTCTTGGATGCCTTTACCAAAGACAGATGGCCTTCGTGCAGGGCGCCCATAGTCGGTACGAATCCGATTTTTTTGCCTTCCTTTTTCAGTTCGGCAATCCGGTTGACCAATTCGTTTTTCGTATTAAAAACTTGCATAACACTTCATTAAAAATACGGGGTGCAAGTTTACGAACTATTTTTATAAATAGGAAAGGAACTTCTGGAAAAAATGTTTTTCGCTATTTGTACAGGGAATGTATGGCGGGATGTACTGATGTCAGTGCTTCAATCAATTCTGTGCGACTTACCCCCTCGCGCATAATGATGAAAATCGTATCGTCGCCGGCAATCGTTCCCAGTATCTCGAAATAGTTTTCGCTGTCAATCAGCACCGTCACGGCATTGGCATAGCCCGGTACCGTCTTGATAATGGCCATATTGCCCGAAAAATCGATGCTCAGAATGGTATCCGTAATCACGGCGGACACCTTCTCTTCGCGTTGTTCGTTCTGGATGCTTTCCGGTATGACGTAAATATAGCCCTTTTCCTTGTGGGGTATTTTGGCTACTTTCATAAATTTCAAATCTCTCGACAAGGTACTCTGGGTGGCTTCGATGTCCATTTCCTTCAGCCGGAACAACAACTCTTCCTGTGAAGAAATCATTTCCGATTCAATCAGTTTGCGGATAGTCAGCAATCGCTTGGTCTTGTTTCTCATAGAAATTTCTTTTCGTGCAACAAATATACGAACTTATCCGGCATTCTCCTTAAATGCGGATTTATTTTCTTTTACAGATAACGGATAGGAATCGAATATTTACTACTGACATTATTGTACACCTTTGGACAGACTTGTATTGCCTGTATGTTTATTTTAAACGTCGTATGGCAGTTTATACATCCATTTTAAACGTAATATGGCATTCTGAATATCTATTTTAAACGTTGTATGGCAGTTTATACATCTATTTTAAACGTGATATGGCAGTCTAAATACTTATTTTTAACGTCGTATGGCAGTTTGTATGCTGATTATTCTTATATTTGCGGAGGAAATAAGGATAAAAATGCTGGATAAACGAATTATAGAACAGGTGCTTTTTGAGCAATGCCAGGAACTTGCTTCTTTGGAAAAGATGACATTTTGTTCCCGGTATGAAGAAGAGCTTGTGGATTTGGATAGTAATATGGCACAGGTGGTGATAGGAGTTCGGAGAAGCGGGAAGTCGGTTCTTTGCTATAATGTATTGAAAAAGCACAAGAAAGAATTTGCGTATGTGAATTTTGATGATGAGCGTTTTGAGCATCTGAAATCGGAAGACCTGAATACGCTGCTTGAAGTGCTCTATAAAATATATGGCGATTTTAAATACCTGTTTTTGGATGAAATACAGAATATAGGCGCTTGGTATCTTTTTGTCAATCGCTTGCTTCGTCAGAGAATACATATCTTGGTGACCGGTTCGAATGCGAAACTGCTCAGCGGTGAACTGGCGACCCATTTGACCGGCAGGTATGAGCAGATCGAATTGTATCCTTTTTCTTTTTCTGAATATTGCTTATGCAAGGGAATGGACATCCGTTCCAATACGACCAAGGCGGAGGCATTCCGGAGGTCTGCATTTGACGAATATTTGAAACAAGGGGGCTTTCCGGAATTGCTTAACAAGAAAAACAAGGTACGCTACGTGGCGTCTTTGGTGAACAGCATATTGAAACGGGATATAGAACAGAGGTATAAAATCAAATATACCCGGGCTTTTGAGCAACTTTCCAATCACCTGCTTAATATCGTGCCTACGCCGGTAGTAGCGAATGATTTGGCAGACTTGTTCGGATTCAAGTCCCATCATACGGTAAACAATTATATCAATTTTCTGAAGCAGGCTTATATATTCTCCGGTGTCCAGAGGTATTCGACAAAAAGCAAGCAACGGATACGCGATGAAAAAATCTATCCCATAGACGTGGCTCTGATGGATGCCCGGGCGGATGCTTTTGTGGGCGATAATTTGGGCTGGCGACTGGAAACATTGGTTTATATCGAGTTGCAAAGACGGAACAGACTGCGAGGGAGGGACATATATTACTACAAAAATACGAACAATTACGAGGCGGACTTTGTCGTATGCAAGGGGAATGTCGTTCAGGAAATCTACCAGGTATGTTATGACTTGTCCAAAGAAAAGACACGCCGACGGGAATTTAGGGGACTGCTTGTCGCTGCTAAAGAAACCCAATGCGACAATTTGTTCCTTATCACAGACTTCCAAAGGGAAGAAGTGGAAATGGAAGGAAAGAAGATAAGCGTCATTCCGGCTTATGAATGGCTCCTTGGATAAGAGAACTCCAGCCAAACTACCGAACAAAACTCAGCCAAACTACCGAATGGTCAAAAATATCACTCCAATATACCTTACAACCCCGATAAATCCACTTTGTAATGGGTTGGAGCCGTGTTGTTCTTTTCAAGAAACATAACCATATAGACGGGTGCGTAGGTGATTTGTTGTTATTGTTGACTGACTGGATTAATCAGTTGATTATCTGTAAAATAGAATTATTTTGCCATTTTTCTAAGGTAAAAAGGGGGTGATTCTGCCATTTTTCCAGGATAAAATGGGGTCAATTTTGCCGTTTTTCCAAGATAAAAAAAGGCGATTTTGCCATTTTTCCAAGATTTCGTACTTCTTTTGGCTAAAAATGTCATTCTTTTTAAATGCGGATTGATTTTCTGGTGTTCTTTTTTTATAGCTCATTGGATATGTGAGGATAAATCGGATGATGTATAGAGAATGATTTGCATAAAGAATAATTTTTGTACATTTGACAAGTCTATGCGCAAAATTTGCATAGACAAATTATAGAATAGAAAAGCGTTTTTGCTTTGTCCCGTACCTGGAATCTGGACAATTTCAACGTCAAGGGATAAGCGATACAAACGCCTATGCTTGCCATATATGCCGTTCGGTATGATATATGGTCTTGCGTGGGGTATCGTTTTATTTTGACGTTAGGGAGTCCAGACCCTCAGGTACGAATGAAACGAGAAATATCCCGCGCTTTTCTTTTGTGTTAAATCAGCTTTTCGGGATGAGCTTAATTAGGAATGC
>CAZLOX010000215.1:0-3150 GCA_964561265.1 uncultured Lachnospiraceae bacterium | reverse complement strand
TCACAGCGGACAAAGAACAGCGATACCATCATCTTGAATCAGTGCATTTGTCAAAGGGGCAGAAACTGATTCGACTAAAGTAACTGTCAAAAATGTATGTCCTCTATGCGCCAATTCAAGCCACTTATAAAGAGAGCCAATCACTAAAAGGAATTGCGAAAATGAAGTACGATAAAGAGCATAAAGAGAGCCTTGCAAAATACCCAGAACTAAGGGAACGTATGCAAAGCCTTTTACAGCAGGACGAAAAAATAACACCGAAACAATGGAAAGCTGAGATACAGTCTTTGCAAACCGAATATGACAGTATCAGTAAAGCGCAGACCAAGACAGCCACCGAGTTAGCATATGCTGAGGTAATCAGTTATAACAAAAAGAACCTTGAAAGGGAGCTTCAGAACGAGAGCCGACAGCATAACAGGCAACAGGGCAAAGTGAAACGGAGGGAGGCAGAAATATAATGGGAATTTGATAGAAATAGGAATGTGATTGTGGTATTATATTAGCGGTACAAAGCGGTATTTAAGGAGGTAACAAATATTGGAGAAATATGTATGGTTGTTTCCTATTATTTTTATTTTTCATGATATGGAAGAAATAATCGGATTTGGAATATGGCTAAAAATCAATAAACCAATACTATGCAAAAAATATCCGAATATCCTGAATACATATAGGGATTTTTCTACAGAAGGATTTTCTTTAGCAGTTTTTGAAGAACTGGTTTTGTGCATTGCTTTTTCTGCCTTTGCACTTTTGTTAGACATACAGCCACTTTGGTATTTATGGTTAGGTGGCTTTATTGCCTGTACATTGCACTTTATTATTCATATTGGGCAGGCAATAGTGATGAGGCAATATATTCCAGCTACAGCTACAAGTATTATCTGCTTGCCGATAAGTTTATGGATTCTATATAAGTGCTTTTTAACGATAATAAATGAATGGTGGTATGTGGCTATATTCATTGTTGTGGGAATTTTAGTTGTTTTAATTAATTTGAAATTTGCCCAAAAGATGATTGGATGGTTTACCAAAAAAACAGGTTTGAGTTCAATGATATAACTTCCATTCGTCAAATCCACCATTACTACAATCACAACAGAATAGTTACACACAGCGTCAGAGCGTATAGAAATCAGTCTATGCGCTCTATTTTATTGTAAAGGAGCAGATTTATGAGCAAAAACAGCAAGACAGGGCAAAGAACCCACCGACAGCAGACACCCACAAAAATTATCGTGGAAAGGCACTATGTAGGCACTGAAAAAATGGAAACGGTATTCAAGCGGATAGCCGAGGAACAGATAACCAAAAAAGTTAAGGAAATAGCGGAAAACAAAGCCAATTAGCACTGGAAACGGAAAAGGGAATATAGTATAATATGAGTTGAGAGGAAGTCCCTTTTCATCAAGGAGGACGAAATGAAAAGGGCAAAATTAAATAACGACAAAATCACTGCTTTATATTGCAGGCTTTCCAAAGATGACGGCACGAACAACGAGAGCATGAGCATAGGCACACAGAAAACCATGCTGAAAGAATACGCAAAGCGCAACGGTTTTCTGAACTGCCAGTTCTATGTTGATGACGGTTACAGCGGAACAAATTATGACCGTCCTGCTTTCCAACAGCTTATTGAGGACATACGCAACGGGGAAATATCAACGCTCATCACAAAAGACCTGTCACGTTTGGGGAGGAATTACCTTGAAACAGGTACATATATCGAGGTGTTTTTCCCTAACCACAATGTACGTTACATAGCAGTCAATGACGGTGTGGATTCCATAGACAACACGCAAATGGATATTACACCGTTCCGCAACATCATCAATGAAATGTACGCAAAGGACACGTCAAGGAAAATCAAGAGCGCACTCCGAACAAGGAGGTTGCAGGGGAAGTATATGGCAGTCACCGCACCTTTCGGATATAGGAAAGATGAAAACGACCATAACCACCTTGTCATTGATGAAGTGACAGCACCCGTTGTGGAACTGATTTTTTCAATAGCCGAGGAGGGCGTGGGGCTTCACACTATCTGTAACCGCTTGCGTAAGGCAAAGGTCATGAAACCGAGTTTCTACAAAAAGGAACTGTTTGAGAGGTACATTGACGAGGAAAAGATGTATGACTGGGACACTGCTTATATCAGCAAGATATTACACGATCCAGTCTATGCAGGAAACCTTATCGTGGCAGAAAGACCAACCAAGACCATGCGTTCCAAGAAAAGACAGTATATCCCGTTTGCAGAGCGTGAGGTCATCTATGGCACACATGAGCCAATCATTGAACAGAACCGTTGGGACAATGTTCAGAAGATTTTGCAGAGCAGACCGCCCGTTATCGGGGAAAGTTCAAGCGGATATGACAACATCTTCCGAGGGATTATCAAATGTGCCGATTGTGGGAGTGCCATGCTTGCCAAAGTGGAACAGAAAAGAAAGCGGAGCAATGTACTGGACAAGACTTTCTACTGCTGTACCAAATACCGCAAGTACGGAAAAGAGGGGTGTTCGTCACACAACATTGAGGCGAGGACGGTACACGAAGTTGTGCTTGCGGACATTCAGAAACACGCACAGCAGGCATTGACGGACAGGAAAGCAATGGTAACGGATATTGCCGAGCGTCTTAATCTCCAACTGTCAGCGGACAAGGAACAGCAGAAAAAGGAACTAAGGCAATGCAAGCAGCGTGTGTCGGAAATAGAAAACCTGTATGCCAAGCTGTACGAGGACATGACAAGGGAACTGATAACAGAAAAGCGTTTCCAGATGTTGTCGGCACGATATGACAGCGAGCAGGAGGAACTGTCAGCAAGGATAAAGGAACTTGAAAAAAGTGCCATAGAGGACAGGGAGCAGTTATCTTCCATTGAGCAGTTTGCGGAACAAATCAGCGGTTATGCAGGAATAACAGAACTCAATTTTAAGATAATCAATCAACTTATAGAAAAAATTCTTGTTTCTGAACCCGTAGAGATAGACGGGCAGAAAATTCAACGACTTACTATCCATTACAAGTTCATAGGGGCATTGGAAACCCTTGAATAATGGATATTTTCTAAGTCACCTATTCCAACTATCCAACAGATATTACACGAGGAGGGGACAGAGCCAATCCAGTTATTCGGTGTATTGC
>CAZLOX010000214.1:0-3235 GCA_964561265.1 uncultured Lachnospiraceae bacterium | reverse complement strand
GTTACTTGAATCGGGTTCAAAGAAAAAAAAAACTAGGAATTTTGGGTTGCATGAAAATGGAACATCATCAATTTACCATACATGAGAATGATTGAATGTGGACGTGGGCCGAAGAGGTATTGGAAATGATCCTTCCCACAAGTGAGGTCACTTAAAAGAAGGAAATTCTATGTATGGTCATATTTCCTTACATTTTCACTAACTGGAGTAGGGAATCGCCCTCTTTAGACACAGAATACCAAAGGCCTGAAAAGCAAGATACCTGAGGATTTGACTAAGAAACCAAAAACCATGGTCAAGAGATTGTAATCCTAAAAATTATAGTCCTTGAGGTCTTGAAGTAATTGATGTTGACTTTTAGAAATCCCATGTATCAGTGAAACATTATTGAGAATACCAAAAGACCCTCCATGCTTACCAATTCTTCCAGGAAGAAGTGGTCATGTTGGATTCTATTCTGGAACAGAAGAGAAATAAAATTACTGTGGATGGAATTGTCTCACCAGAAATCTGTCTTCCTTGCTCACCATACCCTGCTCACTGCCAAGCATATCCAACATCGCATGCCTTAAAATAACACCACTGGCGTCATACATTTTCCCCTTAATTTTTAATTGTGTTTTAATGACTACCCTTCTTCCTGACTGCTTCTTCTAAATGTGCCATTCGATGTAGTTTTGAGACGGAAAGAAGGTGTTGGGAATTGTTTCTCTTACATACAAAAATGACAAATGAACTCTATCAATAAGAGGACATGGCTCGTATATCTCATATTAATTGGTCCTCATGAATTTTTACCAAGTCTCCGAAGAAAATGAAGCTGTGTAATCCAGGAGGAGTTCTCACTATATCTATGATGTGGGTGCCAAGTGATTCAGATGACTTGGCCAAGGAAGTAATTGCTTTAATGGTTCCTCTTTGGGTTTATCACGTGAGGCTGTATGTCTCTCTTTCAAAGCAAGAGCATCAAGAATGTCATGCAATGATGCAGAAACCAAGATGTAATGCAAAACCCAGATATTGTCAGACATAGGGCAATTCACTTTCTGCTAAGCTGTGTCAGCTTCTTTTTATGTAAGGAGCAAAAGTTTATTTCTCTTTTATAAGGTAAATAACTCCATGAACTTCAAAGGCAGATTGCAACAGTGAACTCCATTTGGAATTTGAGTTTGACAATGATTGTATCATTTCCAGAACAGGAGAGGATCTCAATTCAACCCATGTGCAATGTTGGAGGTGGTGTATATTTCACCTGATCTACTGGGGACCCGAAAGATTTTCATTCACCTTGTGTCCAAGAAATATATATTCCTTTGCGTTGTTTTCTTTAGGATGCTAATTGATTCTTTAGGGAAGTGCTTGATTTCACCCACTTACAATTGAGTAATTTAGAGTATCTACTGAAGTTTTATGCTCCTGGAGGATCTGCTTCCCCATGATCTCCTCAACCTTCCAGCTAGGAGTAATGGATCTGAATGACGTACTTCTTGAAAGAAGGAATTCGACCTATGTGCCATCTGTGCAGTTTGCAAATCTCTCAGAGTGTGTATATATCCGAGTTGTATTCAGATACTGCAGGTCATATTTACAGACAAGCCTTACAGCAAAGACAACTTTCTAAATGAGACCATATGAAAACATCTTCTTGCATTTTAAGAAGACCTCATGATGGTATCCTGTGGTTGCTTTCAGGTCCAAATCTGAAACCTGATAGGCCTGGTGAACAGACCATAAGGTCAGCCTTTGCACACAAAAGTAATACACTGCTAAGGAGTATGATAGATTCAGCAAAACCTATCATGTGGTATGTGGAAACTAACATGTTCAAAAGAAATGACACTCATTATACGGGAAATTATCACACGTGTTTCCTGGATTTGCAAAGGACCATGTGTGCACCAGCGTTCAAAATTTCTAAGTTGTGGTGGACAGCAGTCCTCCCATGTTTTCTTGCCCCTCTCCCAATGTCACAATGTCCAATTTGTCAGAGAAGCTCATGGTTGTTTCCGGGATAATTTCCCTGCTTCGTTCACTTTTGTGTCCCTCCTTCAAGCATGCATCAGTCAATCCCTTCAAAGCAATGTGACATGAAGGATGGAGTAAAGTGCTTTTTAGAGGCAAAGTATTCAAACAGAAAAATGGAAAGATTTTGGCACACTACAAAATTGTTTTTCCCTCAAAACTTAGGAAACAAAAGCCAGTCTGCACTTTGATATGTCGCCCTTGAAAAAGGAAAAGTGCTATCCATGTTCTGGAAAAATCAGGGTTCTCAAGAGGACCTCTTATCTGGACCTCAGATTGCCATTTGTATGAGTCAGTCATCGTCCTCAGAGACTTCTTGTCATCATCGATCCAGAGAAGCCAGCTCTTAACCCATGAGCCCTCCAGTGACATGGGAAAGCAGCCATAGATAGGCGTCATGAATTTGCAAAGGTACACGAGGGTTGTGCAGCAGGCTTGATTCTCAAGTTTTATGACAGAGGTACAGTTTAGGAGAGAGCAGATAAATTATTTTCTCCCGTATACTCGAGCACAAGTGACATGTCCACAAATCAATCATCTAGTGTGCCAAAGATGCTGATACCAAAGAGAAAGACATCATGGGTTCTAACTGTTGTGATTTTCCTGAAATCTAGCATAATTAATAAAATGAGACAAAGCTTACAACTGAACTTATCACTCAGAAAATGAATTAATTCAATCACTGCTTGGACCATCATCTCTAGCTGTTTTCTGTCTATCTCTTCCCTAATGATTTAAACCTTTTTTTTTAATTTCTCTGTAATTTGTCACCTAGCTGTGGATCTTCACATAAAATTCCTATCCACTGTCTCCAGTGTCTCCTTGGGTTCTATCTCTGCCCTTCTTTCTCCCAACATAAATCTTCCCAGCACTCCCTAGTTCTGACTCTTATTGCCAGAGGCTCAAATCTGTTCCTATTCTTTAAGAATGTAAGCAAAACAGAGACAGAAGGACCTCCCGCAACAAACCCAGTTGCATTTTTTTGCAGTGTTGTTCTTTCTGTGTTTGTTTCTCTCTGGACACACCATGTTGTGTTGTTTCATTGGAATGTAAAAGATTATAGCTTCAAACTTCAAAGTAAAGCATATGTTTTGTCAGAATTGACTTGATAATTTGTCTGATCTTGGACATCTAGAGAATTTCCTCATTCTCCTCTTTGTCAACCTTTCAGGTAAAATGCTTTGCTGAAAATTCTATGGCATACTACAAGTTT
>CAZLOX010000213.1:0-3307 GCA_964561265.1 uncultured Lachnospiraceae bacterium | reverse complement strand
CGTTTCCTCATACTCCGATAATCCCTCGATTACTGAAACCGTCATATCATCCGCGTTAAAACTGCACTTTATCGAACTTTTTACTTTATCCCCGTAACATATAAGTGACCGTTTTAAGCATTCCGCAAAGGATTTCCTGTTTATAACCGTCTTATTCTCATGCTCAACGACTAATACCTTGTAATTGATAGGCTCACCGCCTAAAATCCGCGAATACACCTCATATTCATCCGTCTTAAATACAATACGTTTATCGTCCCACGCGAACGATACACCGCCTTTTATACCTACAGACAACAGCTGTTTCACCGCCTGTTTAGGCACCATAACCTTGAAATTACCGTTATAATCAATCGTATTCCAAGCGAGCCGCGCACTACTGCATCCGACAATATTCATTTTTCCGCTGTGTGCGTCAAGCAGAATCCCTCTGAGATTTTGCCGTACAATATTTTCATCAACCGCATACATAACAGAGCTGAGTGCGTCAAGAAATTCCACGCTGTTTACTTCGGCTTTGTTTTCGTCTGTCAGAACATCATTCGTTTCTGGATAATCTCCGGCCGGCAGAGTGCGGTATTTGTTTTTGATACTTCCGCATTTTATTAAAATTACATTGTCATCGCCGGTAATTTCAATTTCTCCATCCGGCATATTCCCGATAAATTCTATTGCGGATTTTGGTATTATAAAACATTCACCTGCCCCGTCTGTATCAAGCATGGTTTTTATGCCAAGTTCATGATTAGTTGCATAAAGGTAACCGTCCCTGAACAGAACGCCGTCCCCCGGCGTTCCTTTTGCGCTTGTTCCGATTATACCTCCGAGCTTTTTCAGCCTGGCGGTAATCTCTCTTTGATTAACTTTCATATTCATTCCTCCGTTTCTCAATTATGCGCTTCGCTGCATTTTATCATCTCTACCTTTTAACTGCGTCAGAAACTTATTTGCAAAATTTATTACCGGCTGCGGCGGTCTTTTATCTCCGTATCCGTAAATCTGCAGTATAACAAGCCTGCGCATATCAATTTCCATAGTCACAAACGGCGTTTCAATGTCGTCGGCACGTCTGATGAAAAATATCATTTTTGTTCCCTCAATATGATTATTGAAGTAGCGTTCCTGTGTCCCTACACAGTGATTCAGCGACTGTCCCTCTGTGATAAATTCCGTTTTTGTTCTCGGAAAGACAATCGCGTATTCACCGCTTCTGTATTCGGTAAGTCCGGCATAAAGCCTCTCCGACGCTTCTCTCATCTGTTTGTCAAGCAGTTCATTCTTAACTGCGCTGTATCCTGCAATCAGCCTGTCATGCGCCGCTTTTATGTCTTTCGGAAATCTCACCGATTTATGCGATAAATCAATATTCATCTGCTCCGACATACTTATATAGTCGCTGTACCACTGCAGAAGCTGACTGAAACTTTCGTGGTGATAAATCATTCTCTGCTTTGCAAAATAGTTCACAAATTTTCTGTATGTCATTTTCTCAAGCATTTTGCATATGATACCCGCCTGATAATCGTTCGTCCTGAACGCTCTCATTTTCAGAAAATCCTCCTCCGACACCCATTCCGATGATGCCTTGACAAGGTTGTGTTCATTAAGCGATATATTCATCCCGCAGTACATTTTTTTATACTGCGGATTTATTCCGAGTATAGCTCCGAAATTATTTCCTGTATTCATATCCTCCTGATTGATTTCAGATGCCAGCCTGCACATCCCCATCTTGACAAGATATTCTGTCTGCGGAAGATTTTTTAAGTTATCAAGCAGACCGATGAAATACAGCGGCTGAATATTATTTCTGAAAACTTTTTCAAAATCCACGTTGTAGTATTTTTCACCGAACACTTCTCTTAAATTACGGTTATAAAGATACGACAAATTATCTTCCAGCTCTTTTTTCTCACGCCAGTACTTACCGTACGGCCAGACTTCTTTATTATCAAAATAAAGTATTTTCTGCCCGTTCTTTGTATGTAAATACATGGTTCTGAAATACTCGTCCTTTATGCAGCGCAGTATGTATTCTCCGGTGTCTGTTATATGCCAGTTTGCATATACTTTCATCCAGCGCACGATCAGCTGATTATCCGCATTGTGAGCCATACACACATTTTCACGTTCCTTTATTGAGCCGATATATCTTTTTTCAAAAGCTGTAACTTCCGCGCCGCATTCCGGACAATGCATAACAGTCTTGTGCCGAATCTTTTTTTCAAGACTGACTTTTTTTCCGCACGCTGTACATATGCCCGATTTTCTTCCTTTCTCAACTTTACCCATAAAAATATATTTTTTAAATACATCTTCACGCAGAAATGAATCAAAATCATCCGGAAGTTCAGGAAACATATCCATCCTTTTCTGAATACGTTCCGCTTTTCTTTCCTGTGCGCAGTCATATTTTTCCCTGCTGAGTTCTCTGACAAATTCATTGATATATTTTGCAATCTCGCTGTCCGAACCGTAATTCACATTAAAATATTCTCTCACTGCTTTTACTGTTTCCGCTGAAGCTCCTGCGCAGTATTCAGGATCATTCCAGTAATAGTATTCAGACCGGCCCGACATAGCGTATATGAGAGAACCTTGCCGCCATATATCCTTTGTCACATCATATATCTGATGTGTTTTTTTGTCCGTGAAGAAACGGAAAAGCAGTTCCCGCGGTTTTGCTCTCCTGTAAATGTCGGCAATCAGGATTTCACCGCATTTTTTATCGTGAATTACAGTCGCTGCGCCTAAATACTTGTACTTGCCCATTTTTATTTTATCGAGCGGAACAGGCGGTATATTCTTCAATATTTTTTTGTATAACATGATCCGTCCTCCTTAAAACAAAGTAAGCTGAATATATCCGCTGTTCTCGTTTTTCTTCTCCGCGCTCTTTTTTTCTTTTTTGACCGGAGCAGATTTATTCTCTGTCTTAGCTTCAACTTCCGGCGCCGGCGTTTTTGTATCTGTCTTGATTTTAGCTGTACTTTTCGGCTTTTTCTCAGTCTTTGCCGGCTTTTTCTTCGGCTTTTCGGCTTCTTTGAGTATTTCATCATCACCCGGAGCATCGCCGGTTATTTCAATAGTCATATTCATTGACACTTCCGAATTAGGAAAATAAAACTTGACCGCGCTTCTGTAAACGTCAATATCTGAAATATGACTTCCGACACCGCGCATTATATCGGCGCAGCAGTCGGATAATGTACGCTTGAATTTATATATCACCTCAGCAAATCTTTCATCCTGTCTGCAGAAATCCTGCAGTATTGTGCTGACATATGATGAAACAGCCTTTTCCTTG
>CAZLOX010000212.1:0-3321 GCA_964561265.1 uncultured Lachnospiraceae bacterium | reverse complement strand
TAGCCCTTTCAAATGGAAGCACTATTGAATTTGATGCTTACTTTAATCCTGCAAGTAATAATACTTCAAGAGCTACGACAGTAGAGTATTCATTCGGAGATGATAATGGTAACGTATTATTTGCTATAAGAACAGGAACAGACGCAACAGCATTTAAAGCGTATGCCGGTCAGGCTATTGGAACGAATGTAACAACCGGTAAAATCTCTACAGCAACTGGTGATCCTTCATATGGCACAAACCCAGGTGTTGGTACAGCTGTAGAACTGAAAAATGGAGATAATTCATTAAATAACAGCGCAGCATGGCATCATGTAAAGGCTGAAATAAGCGGCGATAATATTATTGTATCAATAAACGTTAAGGACAGCACAGATGTCTATACTGCTACTATTGCAAATGCAGCTAAGACTAATACATTAAAATACTTCTCGCCATTTATTGACCAGGGTAGTACTAATGGAGCTGGTTCATATCTGACAATTGACAATATTATTATAAAATAATATGAGTTTAATCAATCCAATTGTCATTACTGAATGACAAACCCCCGATTATGATTGCCGAATCATAATCGGGGGTCTTTTTATATCCTTAAATTATCCTTTCAAAATATCACGCAATTCCGCATGACATCCGTTTTCATCCAGTCCTTTTTTCGCGTATTCACGCGCTTTTTCATTATCTCCCAGTCCCATATATCCGAGAGCCGCCATCAGACAGCAGTGAACACGGTTGTTCCTGTTCAGGTCGCCCTCAAAAATAAGGAAGTCGGGCAGTGATACCGCAAAATATTCGATTTTCACTTCATCATTCATATGCGTGTCGGCATATTCGATAAAGGCATTATAACGCTTTTCAGCCTCTGCCCTGTCCCCCATCGCTTCAATCGCTTTTGCCGCATAATAGAGCATCTGCGGCGGCTGGTCGTTGTAATACATCGCCGATGACAATTCAAATTCTCCCCTTGCCGCGAGCGTGTACGCTTTCTGCGCCTTTTCCTCATCATCGTACAGACTGCCGAGCATATAATAAATATCGCTGTCGGTGTTGCCTATGAGTTTGCCCTCGCCGAGATTGTGCGGATATACAAGCGCCTGTTCAAGATATTTCACAGCCGTTTCCCTGTCCGCCGTTTTTGCCATATTGATAAGCGCGGTTCTGTACTGCGCCGGTATTTTGCCTTCTCCTCCCTCCCACGGGTGGAAATTGTGGTTCATAATGCGGTTATACGCATTTTCATATTCGCCGTTCAGGTTTAAAAGTGTGATGTATTCTGTGTATAAATCGTCACGTTTTTCAAGCAGGTCAGCGTTTTCATTCATATTCGCAAGACGCTTTTCAAGCGGATAATTCAGCGTGCGGTAAAGCTGGTCAAGTTCAAAAAATACGCGCGCGTCTGTCTTATCCATTGCAAATGCCTTTTCCAAGGCTTGTTCCGCCCGTTTTGAATCGCGGAGTTTGTTGTAATATATAAGCGAGAGATTTCTGTATACGGTAGGCAGATTGATTTTTTCGGCGCAGTTTTCCCAGAGTGACTGTGACTTCTGCCATGCGCCCTTGTCAAAGAACAGACAGCCAAGATAATATTCAGCATATTTGCCGCCGTTATCAATTGCTTTTTCCAGTACCGCGATATCCTCGATTCTGTTCGGGAAACAATACAGCGAGCTTGCATTTTCCGCCTTTTCAAGTTCGGATTTATCGCCGGTGTAGTAATAGAGATAATAATGCGTCATCGGTTCGCCGTCATTTGGAGCAAGGCGCAGTATTTCCGCCGCGTCGTCATATAAATGCGCATCGGCATAAGTAAGCGCAAGTTCGATATAATTGTGGTTATCGCCGCGCATTACAGAGTGCATCTGGTCAAGTCCGCCGCCGGTCAATTTGTAAAGTTCATAATATGCGCCGTGGTCAAGCTGGTCAATGATTTGTGTTTCTTTTGCGAATGTGACAGCTTCGTCAGTTCTTCCGGAAATACGCAGGAGAGCTGTTTTCAGCGTGCGCGCTTTCAGGTTGTGCATACCCTTCACAAGCGATTTTTCAGCAAAAGCGAGTGCATCATCATAATCACCGCGTTCCGCCGCTATGCAGGCAAGCTGGTAAAATGCTTTATCCTGCATATTGCCGTCCCATACAGCTTTGTAGAATGCGTCAAAGGCTTTGTCGGTCATGCCGGTTTTACGGAGTGCAAGGCCGAGATTATAGAAAGGTTCGCAGTCGTAGGGATTAGGATTTTTCCATGTTGATGATTTAATCGCGGCACGGAAATATTTTTCGCTTTCTTCAAAATATCCGCGGTTATAGAGATATTTGCCGTAGAAATTGTTAAGGCGGATATCCTCCGGATCACGCTTTAATCCTTCAAGGTAATAATCCTCCGGCGAGTATGTCGCATGGCGGTACTGTTCAAGATGAAGAGCCGCAAGGAAGAGTTTTTCGGTTGTCGGCAATTTTTCCGGAGCGGGGATTTCCTCTGCCGGTGACGGAACAGGTTCTGTATTTTTAACCGGCGCGCACGTCAATATCACCTTGTTGTCTTTTCTGATATTAACTTCAAAATCATCACTGTCAACCGGTACTGAATGTGTGAATACCTCCGCTGTGTTCATATCAAGCGTATTTGTGTAAATGCACTTTCCGTCCGACAAAACTTCCATCTCCGCGCCGTGAAGTCCGGATGGGGTGTATACTGTAATATTCAGACTGCCATCCGCAATTTCAGCATTTACAGCCGCGTCAAGCGAAGCATTTTTTATTGCGCCCGCCGCTTTGTACGGCATAAAATACTGCACAAATGTTTTTTCCTCATAAGGTTTCAGGAAGGTAAAATCAGGCTGATTATCGGTAAACATTCCGGTCATAAGTTCTATATAAGGGCCGTTTTCGTCTGTCAGATTTCTGTCCCACGCGCGTCCGAAATCGCCATTTCCCCAAGTCCATTGTTTTTTACCCGGAGATACATGATGATCGGCAATATGCAGAAGTCCGGCCTGCTGCTGGTAGTCATAGTTGCCGATGAAATTGAAATCGGAATGATATGCCATATATGAAGTAGGAACCGGAATATTTTTATAACGTGAAATATCCGTTCCCGGCGCGTAATCATACTTATAATACACGCTGTCCGCTATCGGGAATTTTGATACCGCTCTTTTGCCGTGATCCATAACAGCGTGGACATCCGGCGGAAAAATCGACTGTGTATAATCATTAACCGCAACAGCAGGATTTGCCCACCAGAGAAATGTCTGCTGTCTATCTGTGGGATTGTAGACCTGCCCTTTTATTTCAAGATAAGCCTTGTCAGGATAAACAGTA
>CAZLOX010000211.1:0-3322 GCA_964561265.1 uncultured Lachnospiraceae bacterium | reverse complement strand
TTCTCTCCCTTGACTGGTTCTTTGAGTACTTTCTTGCCATCAAGAAAGTACTTCGTGAAGGGTGCAAAAAGACTGTAATTCAAAAAAGTTTATGGGAGCGGCGAAACGCTCCCACGTGATAACTTTGAAACGCTCTCACGCGATAACCTGTAATCTCCATAAAAATTCTTATCCATCATGTATGAAAGTATAATAAATTATACTTTCATACAAAAAAAGACGCCCACTCGCGTCTTTTTTTGCGCGAAACTATGTAACCATAATTCCGCTTTGTCTAACTTTGTACTTTCAAGAAAAAATCCTCCCAAAACGTGCCTTAAAGGTCGATAAGCCCGAAACTTACCGACAGAGCCTCGTTCACTCTCTTCATTAAAAATGAATCCAAATGTCCTATTTTCTCTCTCAATCGTTTTTTATCAATGGTTCTGATTTGCTCCAACAAAACTACCGAATCTTTGTTAAGTCCGTATTCTTCCGCAGATAACTCTATATGAGTAGGCATTTTTGCCTTGTTTATCTGCGATGTTATCGCCGCCGCTATAACTGTGGGGCTGTATTTGTTTCCGATGTCGTTCTGAATGATAAGCACAGGCCGTACACCGCCCTGCTCCGAACCTACAACGGGACTTAAATCGGCGTAATAGATATCTCCTCTTTTTACTATCACCACTATTCACACTCCGTCAGTTTTTCCTCGTAATGCCGGCTTATTTCCTCGTCGGCGTCAAAGCACTTGCGCGCTATTGCGAGATTTATTTCTGCCATTTCCTGATATCCCTGTGACAAGCTTTTTACGATATAATCACGCTGTTTTTCCTTTATATATATCTTCATTACTTCGCGGACCATTTCGCTCCGGTTTTTATTTTCCTGTTTTGCCAAAGCGTCAATCTCCTCAAGCAAGCTGTCAGGTATGGTTATCAGAACTTTCTTAAAATGTGACAAAGCAACCAGACCCCCTGTAAAATTTCTTTTATGCCGGATATATACCCGTAAATTACAGCAAATACGTGAGTTTTCTCACCACCCTCCCGTCTTTTATATAAATTCGCGGCACGCGTCTGCCAATCATACAAACAATCTCATAACTGATCGTTCCGAGCCATTGCGCGAGTGTATCGGCTGTAATATTTTCCGGACCGAATATGGTAACTTCATCACCTGTACTTATATTATTGACATTTGTAACGTCAATAATACATTGATCCATACATATTCTGCCGAGTACCCGAACACGCCTATTTTGGCATATCATAAATGCCTTGCCTGACAGCGAACGCGGATAGCCGTCCGCATAACCGACAGGAACAGTTGCCAATTTTGTCTGTTTATCGGTTATGTACGTTTTTCCGTAACTTATTCCAACTCCCGCGCCGGCTTCCTTAACCATAGTGATTTTTGATTTCAGCGTCATTGCCGGCTTTAAGGGCAGTATGGATCTGTCAACGTCAGCGGAGGGATAAAATCCGTAAATTATAATTCCCGGACGCACCATATCAAGATGATATTCTGGATACATCATTATTCCCGCGCTGTTGCATATATGTCTGACGGGGATTTTTAACCCTTTTTTTTCAAGCGTTTCATATACATTGCGGAATTTTTCAAACTGCATATCGGTATATGCGCGGTCGCGTTCATCCGAACAGGCGAAATGCGAAAAAATACCGCTTATTTTAATATTGGGAAGATGCGATATTTTAATGATTTCCTCTATTCCTTCTCCGCTGCACGCAAATCCGATTCTTGACATACCTGTGTCTGTTTTTATGTGAATTTCCGCTGTTTTGCCTTTTCTGACGGCGGCGCGCGATAATTCTTCCGCAAAATCATAGCTTATGACCGCCGGTGTAATATTATATTCAACAAGAGCATCAGTATATTCCGGAGAAATTGCGCCGAGTATCAGTATAGGCGCGTCAATTCCGTTTTTCCGGAGTTGCAGCGCTTCCTCAAATACAGCCACTGCAAGACAGTCCGCTCCGCTCTTTAATATAGTCTTTGAGATTTCCAGAAAACCGTGACCGTATCCGTCCGCTTTGACCACGCCCATAATTTTAGTTCCGGACGATGTTATTTTTCTTATTTCACGCATATTTTCAGCGACAGCGTCCAAATCAATTTCAGCCCATGTTCTGTTCATTGCCAACTCCTTCAATGTACGGCCGACGGCTTCAACAAACCATCTGACGTAATTATAACACATATTTTTATATAAATCCACAGGTAATATTTAATTTCTTAATATTTCAAATGCGGAGGGAATATGTTCTATTATTCCTCCCGCCGTGACCGACTCTATTCCGAGATGATTCATTGCGGCATCACCGGCGAGTCCGTGCATACCAACTCCGAAAACCGCCGCATTTAACGGAGTCATTCCCCGCGCGGCAAATGCCGTGATCATTCCGGCAAGCACATCACCGCTGCCGCCGCTTGCCATACCGGCGTTTCCGCTTATATTTATATACTGTTCTCCATCCGCCGATGTTATAACTGTCCGACTGCCCTTGAGAACGAGAGTAACTCCGTATTTTTTTGCAAATTCAAGCGAAAGCCCTATTCTGTCTTTTTCTGTTTCTTCCGTTGTTTTTTCGATAAGGCGCGCAAATTCGGCGCTGTGCGGTGTTAAAATAATATCGCACGACTTATTTTTCAGCATATCTGCATTCTGTGCCAGCGCGAAAAGTCCGTCCGCATCTATTATAAGCGTTTTTCTGCATGATGAAATTATTTTTTCAAGGATATCCCGTTGAGAGCGGTTTCTTCCGAGTCCGACACCAAATAAAAGCGCATCGCTCTGATTAGCATTTTCTGTTATATCATCGGCCGCTGAGCAGGCAATAAATCCGTTGTCGTCTGCCAGCGGAATACTCATAACTTCAGTAAGTTTATTTTCCATAAAACCGTTAAGCGATTCCGGAACAGCCGCCGTGATAAGTCCGCCGCCGGAAAAAAGCGCCGCCTGAGCCGCCAGAACAACCGCTCCGGACATTCCGGCCGAACCGCCGGCAATCAGTATTTTACCGTAATCTCCCTTATGAGAATTTGCTTTCCTTTTTGGACAAAGGTTTTCCAGCAAATCGGTATCGCAGAGATTTACCGTAATATTTTGCGAATGGATAATATTTTCGGGGATAGATATATCTTCCATAAAAATCTTTCCTGTAAAATCCGCACCCGGATATAAAAACATTCCAAGTTTATATGCCGCAAAAGTGACAGTTATGTCCGCATTGACGCATATTCCGCATATTTCGCCGGTATTTGCGTTGAGTCCGCTTGGGATATCCACCGAAAAAGTGAAGCGGGAATATTTGTT
>CAZLOX010000210.1:0-3357 GCA_964561265.1 uncultured Lachnospiraceae bacterium | reverse complement strand
TCATATGACGAAAAGCAGGACGCGGTTGTACTGATGACAAGTCACAGCGCAAAAGGACTTGAATTTCCGAATGTATTCCTTGCCGGAATGGAGGACGGAATATTTCCGGGTATGCGTTCCATGGATAATGAGGAAGATATGGAGGAGGAGCGCAGACTTTGTTATGTTGCAATCACGCGCGCTAAAAACAACCTGTTTATAACAAACACGAAAACACGGAATATGTACGGGCGTACATCATATAACCCGCCGTCAAGATTTATAGATGAGATACCGTCAGAATTTATGAAAGAAACATCATCTGTTTCGGCAAAAATGCACGGTGCGTTTGAAAATATCGGAATACAATATGCAGGCGAGCGGAAAATTGAAATGAAACCGTATGTGAATATAAAAAATACAACTCCCCTGCCGGAACATCTGAACTTAAAAAGAGGTGATGTTGTGGTGCATAAAAAATTCGGACGCGGAATTATACTGGAGGCTCAGCCTGTCGGAAATGATATAAAACTTCTTGTGAATTTTGAAAGCACAGGTCCGAAACATCTTATGGGAGCTTTTGCGAAACTTGAAAAAGTGAATGATTCTGCCGAATAAGTAAACCAAAAACATATATAATGAAAATTAAACTTAATGATATTCCAGGGCAAGAAAAATATGATGATTGGTACTGCGGAAAAATATAAGTTTATGGATAGGCTTTTATTGAAAAGCCTATCCGCTTCTAAGAGAAAAATTCAATTTTCACATCGCCGTTATCATTGACAAGAATTTGTTTTATAATTTTTTTTAATTCCGCATGAGCATACCTACCGCCCTTCAAAAAATTTTCAATGCTTTCTTCTGCTGAAAATACCGGTATACCGGTATTTTTTTGTGCTGATATCTGTTCCGAAAGATCCCTTATTTCTGCTGATATTTTTTCGCTTTTTTGCTTTAGCTCCTGAATGGATATTATATTGTTCACATACATATCCATGTATTTCTGACGGGTGCTTTCAAGTTTTTTTATCTGATGTTCCGGTCTGTCTTTAAATGCGGGAGCGGATTCGGAGAAGTTATGTATGATGTGCTTACAGAGTAAATCCATACGTCCTGCAGTTTTGATAAAATAGTTTTTCAGAAAATCCCTTAAATCATCTTCCGGAACTACTGTTTTATTAGGACAGAAACTGCTGCTGTGTGAATTTCTGCCGCTGCATTTCCATAATACATATTTTTCCTTACTGTTTGACAGCCTTCTTGTGAAGGCATATCCGCAGTTTTCACAGCGTATCAGAGTACTGAACGGATATGCGCCGCCTGTTCTTCCGCGGGGATTTTTATTTCTGTAAAATTCTGCGCGCTCCTTTAAAATTGTCTGCGCTTTATCGAAAAGTTCACTGTCTACTATGCGGAATCCCTCTCTTTCAAAGATAAAATCTTTTTGAGGTTTCACGCTTTTTCTTTCTCCGGTCAGGAAATTTACACATTCGCTTTTTTTGGAAATCAATATACCTTTGTAGATGGTATTTGTCAGTATTCTTCGTATTGTCTTTTCTGTCCAGAAATCTCCGCCTTTTGTATTTGGTATGCCGTTTTTCTGGAGTCGGTTCGATATTGCCCTTGCGCCGAGTTCCTCATTTACATACCAGTCAAAAATATTTCTGACAACTTCCGCCTGTTCTTCGTTAACTGATAAATTATATTTATCAATCCATGTGTAACCATAAATAAAATTAGGAACTTTGCCTTTCTTGGCAGACTGCTTTTTTCCGAATTTTACCCTGCTTGATAAATTTGCCGACTCCTCCTGCGCCAATGCTGAAAATATGGTTAATATAAATTCGCTGCTGCCCAATACGGTCTGATTTGTCGAAAGAAACTGCACATCTATATTTCTTGATTTCAGTTCTCTGACGGCAGTTAAAAAATCAACCGTATTTCTTGCAAATCTGGATATATCTTTTACTACAACCATGTCGAATAAATCCAGTTTTGAATCCTCAAGCATTTTTAAAAACTGAGTTCTGTTTTTCATCTGTTTGCCGGATATTCCCTCATCGCTGTATATACTCACAAGTGTATGTCCGTTGTTTCTGGCAAAACTTTCAAAAAATTCTTTCTGGTTAATCAAAGAACTTAACTGTTCCTCATGGTCGGTGGATACACGGCAGTATGCGGCTATTCGCATGATTTATTTTCACTCCCCGAATGCGCGCTGTGTTTATTATGCAGTATTTCTTTTGACAGCGCCTGTATAAGCCATTCCTGAAGTTTTTTCCTTGGCGGTTCGTTTATTATCATATAGTTGATATTGTCAGTCCTTTTTTTCATATTCAGCACCTCAATTCCTATTATTTATAATAAGTTATGGTTTACGGAAGTCAAATATTCACAATTGGATAGTGCGGGGTTGTTTTATTTAATGCTGAATTTTACAGACACAACTGACATCTTTTAGAGCCTATCCGTAATTAAAAAAGTGCATATTGCGAAGTCGGATTTTTTATCAGATTGTACAAAAATCCGACGCATACTATCGTATGCCGAGGACTTTTTTGGGCAATATGACGGAAAATCAGCAAGCAAGATGTGCTTAATTTAATTTACGGATAGGCTCTTAATATGTTGCTATATTCTTTCTGTACACACTTGGACTCACACCGGTAACAGTATGAAAACAGCGGCTGAAATACAGTGCGTCATTATAACCGACTGCCGCAGCCACATCAGCTATCGGCATAAGCGTGGAACGCAGCAGACGGCACGCTGTATTCATCCGTATTTTTGTATGATACTGCTGCATGGTCGTATTCAGTTCTTTTTTAAATACTGCCGCCATATATTTATAGCTTAAATAAAATTCATGTTCCAGTGTTTTTGCGGAAAAGGGTTCACAGCAGTGCAGAGTAAGATATGCGCATATTCTGTCGCTCAAGCTCTGCGGTGTATTTTCCGGCTGATTTATAAAAGCCAGTTCCGTTAAAATGTCAAAAAATCCGGAATTTATTTTCCACAGCGTTATAACATTATCCGAACAGTAATCATTGCTGTATTTTTCTATCATATGCGCTATGCGGCCGTTTTCCGGTATTGTCAGTTTTTTGGGGAGAATTATTTTTTGCGCGGCGGAATAACAGGAAACAGCAGGTTTGGTATCTTCCAGATAAAAATGAGCGTAATACCATCGTGTTCCGCGTTTTGTTTCATATTTTCCGTAATGATGCGCTCCGCTTTTCAGAAAAAATACTTCACCGGCATTTATTTCATAATCCGTTTCCTCCTCTGTCACATAGATTGTTCCGTCCGTCACATATATCATTACGTTAAAATCTGTAATTCTCTCCATATGGTAAAAAGGCTCGGATGCGGCAA
>CAZLOX010000209.1:0-3367 GCA_964561265.1 uncultured Lachnospiraceae bacterium | reverse complement strand
TTGAAATTCATTTTATTATCTGTTATAATATAAGTATCAATAAAAGTAAAGGAGATTTACAAAATGAAAATTGCATTGATCAATGAAAACAGTCAGGCAGCTAAAAACTCAATTATTGCCGACACACTTAAAAAAGTAGTTGAACCATTGGGACACGAGGTTTACAACTATGGAATGTACACAGCAGAAGACGCTGCACAGCTTACTTATGTTCAGATAGGTATTCTTGCGGCAATTCTTTTAAATTCCGGCGCGGCAGATCTCGTTATCACAGGCTGCGGAACAGGCGAAGGCGCATGCCTTGCGTGCAACGCATTCCCGGGCGTTCTCTGCGGACATGTTGTTGACCCGACAGACGCTTATCAGTTCACACAGGTAAACAACGGCAACTGTATCGCTCTTCCTTTCGCTAAAGGCTGGGGCTGGGGCGCTGAACTTAATCTTCAGTATGTATTTGAAAAGCTCTTTGTTGAAGAATGGGGCGGCGGATATCCGAAAGAACGTGCTGTTCCTGAACAGAGAAACGCTAAAATTCTTAATGAAGTTAAGAAAGTTACTCACAGAGAACTGCTTGACATATTGCCGGAACTCGATCCGGAACTCGTTAAAGGCGCTGTTGCAGGCGAGAAATTCCAGGAATATTTCTTCGCTAACTGCAAATGCGATAAAATGGCTGAATACATCAAGTCAATTCTGTAATTTATATTTATACAGACGTATCCGCATGGATACGTCTGTTTTTGTCTCCGCATTACTATTCCTCACAAAATATGATAATGCGGAATAATATCCTCATAACTGCCGTCCTTCATAAGGAAACCGCCCGGTATTGTCCCCAATCTGACAAATCCGAGTTTTTCATATAATTTAAGCGCCGGAGTGTTTGATTTTACAACGGCATTGAACTGCAGAATCCCAAAACCAAGTTCTTTTGCCTTTTCAAGACAGTGACGCACTAACTTCTCCCCTATATTATTCACGCGAAATCTGCTGTTCACCTCAAAACTTGAATTGCATATATGAACGCATCTTCCAACATTATTCGTATGCAGAATATACATTCCGACAATATCGCCCGTATCCGTATCATATGCCTCGCCGGTAAAGGACTGCTCCGAAAAAAACGCGTCCCCGCTTTCTTCGTCAAGCGTTTCTTTCTGCGGAAAAGCCACTCCGTCCTCAACAACCTCATTCCAGATTTTCAGCACTTCTTTTATATCCTTTTTATCATATGCTTTTATCTCAATATTCATATTATTTCCCCCAATAATTCTGTTCTTTAAATTATAGTTCTCCAGACAGTAAAAACATAAAGGAGCGCCGAAACGCTCCCTTTGATTTCAAACATTATTTAAGCGCATCCTTTATAGCCTGAACCTTATCGGTCTTTTCCCATGCAACGCCCAAGTCCTCACGGCCCATATGACCATATGCCGCCAGTTTCCGATAGATAGGCTTTCTCAGATCAAGCATTTTTATGATAGAATCCGGTCTGAGATCGAACACCTTTTTCACAGCTTCAACAAGCTTATCCTCGCTTACTGTACCTGTACCAAACGTATCTATCATAATTGACACCGGCTGAGCAACGCCTATTGCGTATGCAAGCTGAATTTCACATTTTTTAGCAAGACCTGCCGCCACGATATTTTTTGCAACATATCTTGCCGCATATGCCGCGCTTCTGTCAACCTTTGTAGGGTCTTTTCCCGAAAACGCACCGCCGCCGTGTCTTGAATATCCGCCGTATGTATCAACTATAATTTTTCTTCCTGTAAGTCCGCTGTCACCGTGCGGTCCGCCGATAACAAAACGGCCTGTCGGATTTACAAAAATTTTGGTGTCCGCGTCCATCAGTTCAGCCGGCACGGTTGTATTTATAACATTCTCTATTATATCATTGCGAATCTGCTCAAGAGTAACTTCCGGCGCGTGCTGACTTGATACAACTATTGTGTCGATCCTTACAGGCACTCCGTTGTCATACTCAACAGTAACCTGAGTTTTGCCGTCCGGACGCAGATATGAAAGTGTGTCATTTTTTCTTACTTCGGTCAGTTTCAACGCCAGTTTATGCGCAAGCGATATCGGCATAGGCATCAGTTCTGGAGTTTCATCGCAGGCAAATCCGAACATCATGCCCTGATCTCCGGCACCGGTAAAGTTCTGACCGTCTTCATTTCCTTCTTTATTTTCAAGCGATTTATCAACACCCATTGCAATATCCGCCGACTGCTCATCTATTGATGTAACCACAGCGCAGGTATGACCGTCAAATCCATACTTTTCTTTATTATATCCGATCTCGTTTACAACGCTTCTTGCCAGCTTTGGAATGTCAACATAGCATGATGTCGATATTTCACCCATTATTGAAACAATACCGGTAGTGCAGGTTGTTTCACAGGCAACACGCGCATACGGATCTTTTGACAGAATATCATCCAGAATAGCGTCAGAAATCTGATCGCATATTTTATCAGGATGACCTTCTGTAACAGACTCTGATGTAAATAACACTTTATTCATTTTATTTCCTCCCATAAACTATTATTTAATTTATTATATCACATATAAATTGCTTTTTCAAGTATTTTTACGCAATTGACAACAGTATTTCCCGCACAACCTTGCACGCTGCCGCCGTGGACGCTCCGCTCTGGTCGTATACAGGTGACAACTCATTTATATCGGCTGCGACTATGTTAAGACTGCCGCAGACTTTATGCACTCCGTTTAAAAGTTCTATAAAGCCTATTCCTCCCGCCTCCGGCGTACCAGTACCGGGAAATACCGAAGGATCAAGTATATCGAGGTCAAGCGAAAAATATACAGGCTTGTCCTTTAATTGCTCAATAGCTTCATCAAGTCCGCTCAAGTCAAACTTATTTGTGAAAACATGCTTTTTTGCCCATTCAAATTCTGCTCTTTCACCTGAACGTATGCCGAACTGATATATTCTGCCGTCACCGGTCAGTTCCCACGCCCTCCTCATTACTGTTGCATGAGAAAGTTTTTCCCCGAGATAATCATCGCGCAGGTCTGTATGCGCGTCAAAATGGATTATATGCAGATCACTGTATTTTTTCACAGCGGCGCGAACCGCTCCGAGCGTTACAAGGTGTTCTCCGCCTATCATACACGGTATTTTTCCGTCCAACAGCACAGATTCAGTAAATTCTTCAATCATATTCAAAGTTTTGCCTGTATTTCCGAAACAAAGCTCCAGATCACCGCCGTCAAATACCGATATTTCCTCCATATCCTTATCTATATACGGACTGTATGTTTCCAGACCATATGACTCATTCCGCATTGCGCTGCTTGCAAAACGCGTTCCCGGACGAAAAGATGTTGTAGAATCAAA
>CAZLOX010000208.1:0-3388 GCA_964561265.1 uncultured Lachnospiraceae bacterium | reverse complement strand
TGAACTCAAAGCCGTTCTGTCCCTTGAACTCCGCGAACAGACTGTCGCCGCCCGTGCATTTTTTGAAGGTTTTTAACTCGTCTATAGACATAAAACTCATGTCGGAACTTCCGGCAAGCCTTTTGCCGTAGATATTTCCCGTTCCGAATCTCGCTTCAATTTCGCCGAGGTCTATGCCGACATAATTTCCTCTGCCGAGAAGTTTTTCGGTCAGTGATTTCAGCTGTGATTTTCCCGTATCGCCTTTGCCATAAAGAAACAGCGCTTTTTTCATACGCCATCCCTTGATGTTTGACAGACACACTCCCATGAATTCAAGCAGCAGATTTTCAATTGATTTGTCGCCGTCTGTAAGGGTACCGATAAACTTATCAAAAACAGGAGTTGGTTTTAAAGAACCGTTCCATTTGCATGAAAGCTGGACTGTTGACAGTATATCGGGAGAGTGGGGGATAAGCGTCATATCCGACAAACACAGAATACCGTTCTGAAAGTTTATAATATTTTCATCGCTGTTAAGTTCATCCTGATTCACGAATTTCAGGTCGGTTGTTAATTGCTTATATACCTCCTCAACTGCGGACATTTTCAGTATGTTTTCATCATAATCGGTTATGTACTGCTTGATTGCGCCTTTGAGCATTTCATCGGCGTAAAGCCGGTAGCAGCCGTTATCGTAAACGTATTTAAGTACTCCTGATTTTCCGCTGTCGCGGACAAACACATAATGCAGATTTTCCCGTATGTGCTTTGCTAATTTAGGGCAGTTTATATATGCCGCGCCCGTTTTGTCAAATTCTATGTATTCGGGAGAGGGCATTACCGACTTGTGAAACACACCCCGGCAGGATTCGATTCCCGCCGCGATTGTGGATTCACGGTAATCGTCCCGCTCCCATTTTTCTCTGTACAGAGCGGATTTTCTGAATATGCTGTCTATAAGTTCGGGATTGTTTCCGGCTCTGAACGCTATTATTGCGCAGAGAGAGCAGTCCGCCTCTGATTGTGAATTAAAGCCTGTCATGTCGCCTTTATCAAACAGGCGGGAAAATTTTTCTCCGTTTTTAGCTTTCCGCAGGCTTGCTATAATGTCAAACTCATTTCTGCTGCCGTCGGCATTGGGGCGGTAATTAACAGGAGTTTTGCGGAGCATATCGTGATTAAGCGTTGTAAGCACGGCGGCTGTACATTCGGCGAGCGGAAGGTCTTTGACGGCATTGCCAGTGAATACCGCGAAACGGTTTGTAAGACCGCCAATATATAACTCCAGATGGTTATTTGGATTTTTCATATAGTAACGTCTGTCGAGTTTCCCGTTTTTTACAGGAAGTTTCCGCTTATCATATCTGCCGTATATATGAAGTCCGTTTCCGCTCTGTGATATTTCCGCGTATGATTCAAACCTTGAAAGCAGCAGCTGCACAAAAGGGTCTGTAAGCATCCGCCGGTCAATATCTAGAAAGAAATATCCGTCAGGGAGCACAAATCCTATACCGCTGTATCCGTTTTTGATCATTGCCCTGACCGCTTCGTCATATGTCACCCAAGTGCCGGAATACCGCTCGTTTGTGCCTGTGGCGGTTCCCGACGCGGATATGGGTTTCTTTGTTGTTCTGCCGTTTGCCGTGACCGCATTCCAGCATATCCATATCTTACGTTTCTTTAGTTCTTCCAATAATCACACCGCCTTTCATACCTGATTTACAATCAAGACCATAATTCCGTTTTCTTTGTAATGTCGGCTTCCAGTCCGCTTAACTGCTCGCACAGCTTATCGTAATTGATAAGCGCTTTTTTGCCGATATAGACTGCCGGAAGTCTGCCCGCTTTCAGCATAAGTCTGAGCGCGTGTTCCGGCATTAAGCCTGTTCTGGCAATTTCTCTTACCGTCATCATTTTTGGCTGTGTCATATAGCCGCCTCCTTTTTTATTTCGTTTAATGTTGACAAACTGCGTTTTAATTGTTATAATAATTATAACACAATAAAAACAGAATATCAATAAAAACGAATAATTTAAAATAATATTCAATTAAAACGAATTTTACTAAGGAGGACACTATGATGTTTCAAGAAGATAAATACAATGACACATTTCCGTCAATATTACGGGAGTTAATGGACTGTCATCCGAAAACTAAGAAGAGAACAACACAGAAGGAGCTTGCCGAATATGCCGGAATACGTCCGCAGACCGTCAGTCTGTATAAGAACGGAGCAACGCAGCCAACTCCCGACACGCTTGTAAAAATATCGAAGTATTTCGGTGTGTCTGTGGATTATCTGCTCACCGGCATAAGCTCGGAAAACAAAAAAAACAATGAAGAGCTGGGCTTATCGGAGGACGCGATTATAATGCTTAAAATAGCAAAAAACACATCCGCTAACGAAGATTTGGTGAATGTTATTGATGTTTTAGATGAGCTGCTGTCAGACCGTGATTTTTATGTGTTTTTGGAAGATTTGAGTTATGAGACGGATATAATAAGAGAACTTCAGAGACAGGGAAGGGATAAGCTGAATGAGAAATATCCCGACCTGAACATTATAGGGTATCATCTGTGGTGGCTTAAGACGTTTATAGAGGAATTTATAAACAGTGAACTGATAAAGCGAGGACTGAGATTATAGACAAATTGAGCGGAAAAATCCGCAGTATATTCTGCATTATCAGTTAAAATATTGTGTTGACTTTTAAGCCTTTTAGAGTGATATATAGAATGCGGGGCAATCCGTGAATAAACATCAATTGAAAGGGGTTTTACATTATGCCGAGTATAAAGAGACGGGGCGGTTCGTTCCGTATTATGGTATCGCTGGGATACGGTGCGGACGGAAAGCAGATACGAAAGACAACAACTTACACACCGCCGGAAAACGTGACCTCCGGCAAGGCTGAAAAACTGGCGGCATCGTATGCGTATGAGTTTGAAAGGCGATGCAGAGGGATGGTCGATCTTGACGAGAACATACGGTTCAGCGAATTGTATGAATGGTACTATGACCAGATAGCGCCGCATACACTGAAAGAAAACACACTCTACAATAACAAACACATTCTGGAACTTTACGTTCTGCCGTATATAGGGAATATGAAGCTGAAGGATATAAACACAGCGAGAATAGACGCGCTGTTCAATCAGCTTTTCCGCTGCGGCGCAAAGCGGGAGAAATACGGACTGAGGGATACAGATTTTCTTAAGACAGGCACACGCAGACCGCTGTCAAGGAAGTCGGGAGTTAATATGGACGCGCTGAAAACGCTCGCGGACGGCGGCACGGTTTTAAAGGAAACGGCGGGGCGTGTCGCAGACGCGGCGGGAAAATCGCTGAAAGATGTGTTTATATGCGAGGAAAGTGGCTGCGGTTTGGATTCCGGAACGATTGCG
>CAZLOX010000207.1:0-3391 GCA_964561265.1 uncultured Lachnospiraceae bacterium | reverse complement strand
ATTACAAGCCGAAAGTTGAAACTCTCCCCTTTGAGATTTCTGCAGTCGATATTTCCTCGGAAGAAGATGACAACAAGGCTGAGCAGCTTGTGGCCCTACGCGATTTGATAAATCGACTTCTCCCGATTGAGAAAGCGATTATTCTACTTTGGCTTGATGAATACCCATACGAGGAAATTGCAGAAATAATCGGTATCGAAAGAAACAATGTGGCTACCAAACTTCACAGGATTAAAAACAAACTCATATCAAACTCGAAATAATATGGACTTAGAAGAACTCAAAAAAAGTATGTCGATTCTCGATAATGTACTCGCGAAAGAGACAAGCGACAGTATCAACCTTAAATCAACCAAGTGCGATACAGCTCAAAGAAGAATTATGAAGATGTATTGCAAAGGAGCTATCTCTTGCCCTATCCTTGCCGTAGTATTTTTATGTGCTTGGAACTCTGGATTTGGTAATGATGCTTTCCCCACTGCTCTCAAAATTTTTCTCTGTATATTCCTATGTATAGCTACGATCTGGTATGGCTATCTATATTTCAAGACGAAGAAAATAGACATCAGTGTTTCGACACCAATGCAAACAATGAGGCAGGTATCGACTTTACGATTATTTGCATTGATAGGTGAATTTGTCCTCGGAATGGCTATGGCTGTATTCTTTACATTATTCTTGTCAAACCTTTGGGTTGTGGGGCGATACCGCTTTTGGATAGTAATAGCCGCCACTGGAGTATTCCTTATCCTTCTGATAACCGTATTTCTTCCGCGTACTATCCGTGATTTTAAGAATCTCACAGCGATAGACTAATATTCATCGCTTACAAAACGCTCTCATACATTTAGATGGGAGCGTTTTTGTACGTAGATTGAGGGTTCGGGGGAATCATAATTCATCACTGCTCTATATAGTATTTGTCTCCTAATTGTAACTTTTCTCTGTGTCTCACAAATTTCCCGAACTCAGTCTTTTGCAGGTGTTTTTTCTTAAACAGGGCACAATTTTCAGGGTACGAGCTTAATGGTCAGCTCACCTCTGCGAGAAGTGTTTTATCTGACAATGGCAGTTCAATCGTCCAAACTCGGAGCAAATAAAATCTCAGAAGTTTATGGACTTTAATATTATAGACTCTTATCAAGTATTTCAAGCAATATACACGGGTTCTGCACTATTTCATCAGCGTTTAGGCCCTCAGACTCTATCGTTTCCGCAACTATAGGATAGTCCTTGAACTCCTTTTTCACATTCTTGATTATACTCTTTAATTTCGGAGCCTTCTTTACGGGTATATACAACCAGAAATACTTAATCTTATCGCTATTATCCACTTGATAAAAAAATATCCATGAATCATATTTCCAGCTGTAACTTTGAAAGTTAGATGACGGTACAGCAGCCGAAGTTCTAACATACTGCCCTGGCATCCTATATCCCGTAACGTGATTACCAGAAAAACATACCGTTGCAAGGAATGGATTTTTATCGAAATTTTTATCCCACACGTATATCGGCACGTATGTCTCCTCCTGACCGTCAGCATAAGTGACCTTAAGCGAACTGATATCTGCAATTTTATATGACATTTTCTTCCCTTTGGGAGTTTCACTGACGGAAACTTCGCTACCGGCATCATGTATATCGCTACGCAAGTACCCACTGATAACATTACTATCGTTAAGCGTAAGTACTATTTGAGGAAATTGGTTTCGGTCATTGGCTATGACTGTAAGACTATCCATACAGACTAACGTAATAATTACCAAAATAATGAATATTGATTTCTTCATGATTAATATTGATTTCATTTCTTTCTGCAAAGAAAAGATTTTTTTAGGATAGTTGCAAATATTTCCCAAACCTTTGCGCACAGCATATCAGTGAGACAAACATAGTCTTTACCGATGATTATTATAAAAGTTTTAATTCGATATTCTCACGACAATCCGCAATATAAGCATAAGGCACCGAGACAAGATTGTGTAGTACCATACCGACAGTCCCGATATCCGGAACGGTGCCCACACCCTGAAGGTGTTTGCACGCCCATTCCTTGACAACCGGCAGTTCGACAAAGGTAGCAAAGAGTTAGACCGCCTGACTTCCAATTTTCCTTCTGTCCTGGAGGATGTGAACCGGACACAGAGCCGGGGATTCAGACTGTAAACGGGTATCTTAATCCACGCACAAGCAATATCAAACTCGTTATTAGCGTTGTAAATAATAGACAACTTATTAATATATCGCAGAAAATATGTAACTTTGACACATGAAAATTATTATATTCTTTTTAGCATCTTCTCTATTACGGATTATCGGATTCCCTATAATAGCTTATACTTATTATAAAAAGCTGAAATTAGCCCCAATTACAGTAACGCCAAATAATAGAAGAACACCATGAGAATTCTGAGTATACTAATAACAATTCTAATAATCCTAAGCAATAGCGAACAGCTAAATGCTCAGAATACGTTAGAGACAGATTCTGTCGCTTATGTGGCAAATCGTCTTATGAGTTACGATGTTTATATCAATTCATTCGAGATTAGCGATTCTGAACTGGATTGGATTGAGAATGACCATCCTAACTGGGTTGTAAAGTTCTTTCCTCAAATTATAACCCAGTATGACTGTACACTCTATACTAAATTTGCCCTTGCTGCGAGCTTATATCAAAAAGACTGTCCAACATACTTATGTTGCTTATGGCACAAATTTGGATATCTTTTTGAGGTTAACGGCATAAGATCGGAAGAGGAACCTATTAAACGAATTTGGGAACTATTTGATTGGCTTAAAATAAATCCCAAAGTTTTAAAAGGGTGCTAAATAGAAGTGAGATGATGTTTTAATGACATCATCTCATTTTTTTTCATAAAGTCAAATGAGGCAAAACAGCCTTAAAAATGAATTTTTTGCCCCTTATTTGTACTTCTTTACTGTAGCCTGCAAATTTTCAGGGCTTAGAATTTTTGTATTACAACTCTCTTGTATAATTTTATATACATGCCAGTCATTATCACGAGCCAATTTCTCTACAACAGAAATTTTTTTTATGGCTCTTAAAATATTTTTTTGTGTCATGTGTCTTAAGAGATAGAGAGCTCTTAGAAACGTAAAACTTAAAAACTTTCAAAGATGAAAAGAACTTTTAAAATATTTGCAACCCTTCTTGTCCTGATTGCCATACCGGCATTGGCTGGACTTGGTATAATGGCATTATGGAACGGTGTTGTTACTACAATCTGTGGTTTTACAGCTATCACATTCTTTCAGAGTGTCGGTCTGTTTCTTCTTGGACAACTTCTGAGCAGTGGATTCATTATCCCATTATTCCTTGGGTTCGGAAGCCTTCATGCAATCCGTCATCATCGCGGAGATTGGC
>CAZLOX010000206.1:0-3412 GCA_964561265.1 uncultured Lachnospiraceae bacterium | reverse complement strand
GTAGTTTTGCTATCGCAAAACCGGCTTTTCAAGCCGCCGGACTTCTTTCCGGTACCAGCAGGGAAAGTAACTCGGGGGGTTGTGAACAAATGTAATCCAATAAAACTCACAGGGGCGTCGATACGCCCCTCCGCAGTACATTTGTAATCCTTATTACAAAACAAAAAAGGGTGCTGCAACGCACTTATAAAACAAAAAGAAAGGTCGGAGGTTATGAAGGAATTTATCGCAGAATTAAGCAATTCTGACGGCATTTCAGGCTTTGAATACCGTATGTCGGATATAATAAAACAAAAACTTACACCTTTTTCCGATGAGGTCTACACCGATTCTCTCGGAAATATTATCGCGGTGAAACGCTCGGGACAGAGCGGAGCAAAAAGCCTTATGATAGAGGCGCATATGGACGAAATCGGTCTTATGGTACGCGATATTGATGAAAACGGTTTTATACTCTTTACCAATATAGGCGGTATAGACGCGCGCACTCTGCCGTCAGCGGAAGTGACAATACACGGCACGAAAGATGTATGGGGCGTTATAGGCGCAAAACCTCCGCACCTGCAGACGGCGGATGAAAACAAAAAAAGCGTTAAGCTGTCCGATTTGTCAATTGACACCGGACTGCCGGCTGACGAAGTAAAAAAACTGATCGCTGTCGGCGATTCAATTACCGTAAATTCGGAATTTTTCACACTCGGCTCACTTATAACCGGAAAATCTCTTGACGACAGAGCCGGAGTTGCCGCAATATGCGACGTTTTCCAAAGACTTGCCGGAACTGAAACAAATCTTGATGTTTACGCGGTAATCGCCGTTCAGGAGGAAGTCGGCTCACGCGGGGCAAAAGTATCGGCAAACGCGCTTAAACCAGATATGGCAATAGTTATTGACGTAACGCACGCTTTTACTCCCGATAATCACGACAGCGGATTTAAAACAGGCGCGGGCGTTGCAGTCGCAAAAGGCCCGAATATCAATCCGGCTTTCTTTGACGAGATAATGGAAACCGCAAAAAGATACAACATAAAAACCGAACTTGAAATAGAGGGCGGCGACACCGGCACCGACGCGTGGGCAACGCAGATCGCGTCAGGCGGCATACCGACAGTTCTGTTGTCCGTGCCTCTTAAATATATGCACACAAGCGTTGAAACAATGGATATCAAGGATTTATACGAATTATCCAATCTTATAACGCTTTTCATACGCGATTACAAGGGGGGAGAGGAATGTATTTAAAAGAATTATGCGAGCTTAACGGAGTATCGGGCGATGAAGGCACAGTACGCAGTTTTATTGAAGAAAAAATCACTCCGTATGCCGACAGCGTGCATACCGACAATATCGGCAATCTGATAGCCTTCAGGAAAGGCAGTATTCATAAAAAAGTTATGATTTCGGCGCATATGGACGAAGTCGGCTTTATTGTAAGCAAAATAACCGATGACGGATATCTGAAATTCAAGGAAGTCGGCGGTATAGACCCGCGCGTTATCGTATCAAAAAGAGTGAAAATAGGAAAAGACGGCATTGACGGCATTATAGCGCAGAAAGCAATCCATCTCCAGAGCAGGGAGGAGCGCGGAAAAGTTGCGCCTGTGGACTCGCTTTTTATAGATATCGGCGCGTCATCAAAAGAAGAAGCCGAAAAAAAAGCTTCACTCGGCGATTATGTCAGTTTCTGTACAAAATATGCAGAAACCGGCGGTAAAGTAAAGGCAAAGGCGCTTGATGACAGAGTGGGCTGCAGTATACTCATTGATATTATACAGGAAAAAAATCTTTATGACACATATTATGTGTTCGGCGCACAGGAGGAAGTCGGACTGCGCGGCGCGGCGGTATACGCGTATAATTTAAAGCCGGATATAGCCCTTGTACTTGAGGGAACGACCTGTTCGGACGTGCACGGCGCAAAAGAACACGAATATGTAACGGTATGCGGCGGCGGAGCGGCGGTAAGTTTTATGGACAGAACCAGCATTGTAAACCGCAGATATCACAAATGGCTTTATGAAACCGCAGAAAAAGAGGGAATCAGCGTACAGTACAAACGCACAACCGCCGGCGGAAATGACGCCGGACGCATACACCGCATAAAGGACGGTATACTTACCGCGTCATTGTCGGTTCCATGCAGATATATACACTCTCCGGTATCGGTCGCGTCGCTTTCGGATATTGACGCTGTACGCAGTCTTACAAAAATATTTACGCAGAGATGGGAGGAAATATTATAATGAGAAATCTTCTTGAAGAATTGGCGCAGGCGCACGGAGTATCAGGGAATGAGGAATGTGTGCACGGTATTATAAAGAAAAACGTGGAAGATATTTGCGACGAGGTGTATACCGACACACTTGGAAACCTTATAGCGCATAAAAAAGGAAACGGCAGAAAAATAATGCTTGCGGCGCATATGGACGAAATAGGCATTATTGTAACATATATAGATGAGAAGGGTTTTCTCCGTTTCAACGCTGTCGGCGGAATAGACGTTAAAAATATTGCGTTTAATAAAGTGAGATTTGAAAACGGCACGACAGGGGTTATCGGCCGTCAGGAAAAAAATGTTTCGGAAAAAGCGCGGATATCGGATTTTTATATAGATATAGGCGCGGAAAACAGGGAAAAGGCGGAGGAAAAAGTATCAATAGGCGACACGGCGGCATTTATCGGAGATACTTATATAAACGGCGATACCGTTATATCAAAAGCCCTCGACAACCGCGCCGGATGTTTCTGTCTTATTGAGGCTATGAAAAAAATCAAGGGAAACAATGATATCTGCTGTGTGTTCACTGTTCAGGAGGAAGTCGGACTGCGCGGAGCGGAAACGGCGGCTTATGCAGTGCAGCCGGATATCGCGCTTGCGGTTGACGTGACCGATACCGGAGATACGCCCGAATGTGAAGATATAGCGGTAAAACTCGGCAAGGGCGCGGCTGTCAAAATATACGACCGTTCCGTTATATGTCACAAAAGCGTAAGGGAAGGACTTATAAAGACCGCGCGTGAAAATAATATAAAGTATCAGCTTGAGGTCATGACCGACGGCGGTACAGACGCGGGAGCGATCCATACATCACGGAGCGGAGTCAGAACAGGCGGTGTGTCAATTCCGGTAAGATATGTGCATTCGCCGTCCGAAACGGCATCCTTGTCGGATATTGCCGCCTGCGCGGAACTTATCGCGGCATTCTGCAGTAAAGAATAAAAATCAGCTATAAAAGACAAAGTCAGCTGCAAAAACAAAGCGCGTGAATATCATATGCAGTTCTCGCCGCAAATCATTGAATGCGTGACTAAATCCAAACGGCAATAATTTTGCAGCGGGCAGTAACCGCGCAGCGTGCTGGCGAAAAGGGAGTTCTAAGAGGGGAAAACCTCCGCAGGTTTTCCCCTCTTA
>CAZLOX010000205.1:0-3419 GCA_964561265.1 uncultured Lachnospiraceae bacterium | reverse complement strand
ATACCGCGTTTCTATTGTCGGAGCGCATATAATATCCGCGGTAGGACTGGCAGGATTAGCCATACTTCCTGAGTTAATGCCTGACGCTTATGCCGGTATTCTGATTTCAACAATTCTTTATGCAGTCGGGGGAGGTCTGATGGAAGTATTGATAAGCCCGATAGTTGAAGCGTGTCCTACCGAGAAAAAAGAATCGGCAATGAGTCTGCTGCACTCATTCTATTGTTGGGGACATCTGGCGGTGGTTCTGCTGTCAACGCTCTTTTTCTCGCTTGCCGGTATTTCAAACTGGAAAATACTCGCTGTTCTCTGGGCGGCAGTACCTGCTCTTAACAGCATATACTTTTCAGCCGTACCGCTTTATTCAATCACCGGCAATAACGAACCTCTGTCTGTACGGAATCTTCTCTCGCAAAAAATATTCTGGATAATAATAATAGTTATGGTCTGCGCCGGAGCATCTGAACAGGCAATGAGCCAGTGGGTATCGGCATTTGCCGAGCTGGCTTTGAATGTTTCAAAAACTGTCGGAGATTTAGCCGGAACGTGTACTTTCGCGCTGCTTATGGGAATTTCGCGCGCGCTTTACGGCAAATACAGCGACAGACTGCCTGTTAAAAAGGTAATGGGCATATGCGCGGTTCTGTGCGCCATAGCATATCTTCTTACCGCTTTAACGGAAAATCCGGTTTTCGGACTTGCCGGATGCGCGTTATGCGGATTTTCTGTCGGTATTTTCTGGCCCGGTACTTTCAGCGCGGCGGCAAAAGCTCTGCCGGCAGCAGGAACGGCTATGTATGCGTTTATGGCGCTGGCAGGGGATGTGGGCTGTTCAGCAGGTCCTACAATGGTAGGCTTTATTGCGGATTCCTTCGGCGGAAACCTTAAAATCGGTTTTTTGTTCGCTCTGATTTTTCCGGCGGTAATATTTATCGGGACAGGAAAAATCGAAGATAAACAGCAGTAACAGCTGTTTGGCATGAATTGTTTACAGTGTGTGAAAACATAGCTTTTTATTGCCGCAAATAAAAAAATTGCCAAATAAAAATAAAAACTCTTGACATAATATAAAACAAATGATATGATAATAATGTAAAAATTTTTTTGGACAAGATAGTATTTTTGTCCGTTTTATTAAACAGAAAGAGGTATTATTATGAGAAAAAAACAAACATTGATTATGACAGCGTTAACGTCTGCAGTGCTTTCGCTTTCGCTTATGCTCTCAGGATGCGGAACAAACGGCGGAGATGTATCGGGAACAACTGCTCCTAATGGTGCAGATTCCAAAACTCTTACAATGGCGACAAACGCTCAGTTCCCGCCGTATGAATATTATGAAGGCGATAAAATTGTCGGTATTGACGCTGAAATCGCCGACGCTATCGCAAAGAAACTTGATATGACACTCAAAATTGAGGACGTTGAATTTGAGTCTGTTCTTGCAGGCGTTCAGACAGGCAAATATGATATAGGTCTTGCAGGTATAACAGTTACCGAGGACAGACAGAAAAGCATGGATTTCTCTGATTCTTATGCTAAAGGTATTCAGGTAGTCATCGTAAAAGAAGATTCTCCGATAACATCGGCTGACGATCTTACGGCGGACGGCGCAGCATATGTTGCAGGCGTTCAGCTTTCCACAACAGGTGATATTTATGCGACAGATGATCTTGGCGCTGACAGAGTTCAGCAGTTCCAGACCGGCGCAGACGCTGTATCCGCTCTTGTTATGGACAAGGTTGACTGCGTAATCATTGATAATGAACCGGCTAAATCATTTGTTAAGGCAAATGAAGGTCTTAAAATTCTTGATACTGCTTATGCGGACGAAGATTATGCGCTCTGCACAGCTAAGGGAAGCGAACTTCTTCCTGATATCAACAAGGCTATAGCTGATCTGAAAGCGGACGGCACAATAGATTCTATTGTTGAAAAATACATTCCGGCTGAATAAATTGTAATTACCAATGAGGGTGATTAAATCATTACATTGATGATTGACCATCCTCATTTTATTATACTGAATAATGTGATTAAGCAGGGGAGGCGCATAGAAGTGAACGGATTTATAGGGAAAATACGGGAAGATTTTATTTTCAATTTTATAGAAAAAGACAGATGGAAGAATATCACAACAGGCTTGCTGAACACGATTATCATAACTATCGGAGCGGCATTCATAGGAGTTATACTGGGAATGATAGTTGCGGCGATAAGGACTACTTATGATAAAAACAAGGAAAATCTTGCAAGAAGCGGCAAGGTTGGTTATGTCATAATGACAATTCTGAACGCGGTATGCAAGGTGTATATTACAATTTTCAGAGGAACGCCTGTTGTTGTACAGCTGCTTATTATGTATTTTATAATTTTTGCAACGTCAAAAAACGGCGTTGCGGTAGCCGCTATTGCATTCGGAATCAATTCGGGAGCGTATGTCGCTGAAATATTCCGCGGAGGAATAATGTCTATTGATAACGGTCAGTTTGAGGCGGGGCGTTCATTGGGATTCAACTATATACAGACGATGCTCTCAATTGTAATGCCGCAGGTGTTTAAAAATATTCTGCCGACTCTGCTTAATGAGTTCATTGCGCTGTTAAAGGAAACATCAATTTCCGGTTATGTAGGAATTACCGATCTTACCCGCGGCGGAAATATTATCCGCGGAGTCACTTTTTCGGCTTTTATGCCGCTTATAGGCGTGGCGGTTATTTATCTTGCAATGGTTATGTTCCTTACATATCTTGTCGGAATAGTTGAAAGGAGACTGAGGAAGAATGAACGGTAACGACGCGCTGATAAAAGTAAAAAATTTAAAAAAACATTATAACGGCGGAGCGGTGAAGGCGCTTGACGGAATAGACACGGAAATACATAAAGGCGAGGTCGTTGTAATAATAGGCCCGTCCGGAAGCGGAAAATCCACATTTCTGCGTTCTCTGAATCTGCTTGAACTTCCGACAGAAGGCTCAATTGTTTTTGAAGGTGTGGATATTGCGGCGCCTCATGTCAATATAAATAAGCACAGACAGAAAATGGGGATGGTGTTTCAGCATTTCAACCTGTTCCCGAATATGACTATTTTGAGAAATATGACGATTGCGCCAATGAAACTCCGCAAAATTTCAAAGGAACAAGCGGAAAAGAAAGCAATGGATCTTTTGAAACGTGTAGGTCTGGAGGACAGGGCGAACGCCTATCCGTCGCAGCTGTCGGGCGGACAGAAACAGAGAATTGCGATAGTGCGTGCGCTTTGTATGGAACCGGATGTTCTTCTTTTTGATGAACCGACATCAGCGCTTGACCCCGAAATGGTAGGCGAGGTGCTGGATGTTATGAAAGAGCTTGCAAAAGAGGGAATGACAATGGTGGTTGTAACGCATGAAATGGGTTTTGCGAAAGAGGTCGGCAGC
>CAZLOX010000204.1:0-3436 GCA_964561265.1 uncultured Lachnospiraceae bacterium | reverse complement strand
TTCTCGCACAGATGGATACATCAGGATTCATGAAATCAACAAGGGGGTTCTATGTTACTCTCTTCCATAGGCTCTGTCGAATGGCAGAAGAAAGGGGTGATAAGTATTATACTACTGAATTAGGTCAGTCATTTATGAATGACAGATCTCATGTGATTCCAGAGAATACAGAAAGATATCATCATGAACGAACAGTTGCCTATAAGCGTTGCATCAAGTTTATCGAATCCTACATTGCCACAGGTATCGTGGATTGGACACCAGCATTAAGCTGTGCATCATTTCCAATATCATCCGAATCTCTTAAGATTGCGTTCTCTATGTTTGAAAAGGCAATGGAGGACAACGGATTAAAGCCTAATACTATTGATGGATATCGGCGGTTTGTCTACTATTTCGTTGAGTTTTTAGAGGGCAAGGGCTATGAAAAGCTCTCTGACATGGCAATCGGCGATGTCACAGTCTTTGTGTCCCTCATCTGCAATGAACGTTATCAGGCGACCAGTTTGGGCTCACATATGCCGGGATTGAAGTTATTCCTTTCCCTCTTTACCGATACGAAGCCTTTTTTGAGGGAAATCCCTGAACACCTTCCCAAAAAGCGTGACATCCTAAAGGTGTATAGCGATGAGGAATATAACAAGATTATTTCACATCTTGATGAAGCAGAAAATATATCCCTGCGCAACAAGGCAATAACAATACTGGCAATGAACACTGCCCTGCGTGCGGTGGATATCTGTGCCATGAAACTCAGCGACATAGACTGGGCGCATGACGTCATACACGTAGTGCAACAGAAGACCGGGGTGCCGCATGACATTCCCCTGACTGAGGCCATAGGCAATGCACTTGTAGACTACCTTTTAAATGAAAGGCCACCCTCGGAGTCTGATCATGTATTCCTTAGATCTGTGGCACCTTATAGCCCATTGATGAGCCACACAGGCATCCGAAACATCCTTTTCCATGTCGTAAATGATTCTGACATAGAGGCTAACGGGAGAATATACGGGACACGCATTACCCGACATAGCACCGCCTCACGTATGCTGAGGAATGGTGTGCCACTTCCGGTTATATCAGAGGCCCTCGGACATGGGAACAAAAACAGCGTGATGATATATATAACAACGGATGATGCAAAGCTGGCAGAATGCACACTCCCCCTTCCGAAGGGAGGTGGCCGTCATGAGTAAACAATCATTACGGGATCACGCTGCTGATTTCATCCAGTATAAAAAATCTATCGGATACGTGTACGACGGGCAGACATATATCCTCAACCGGTATACCACTTTTGCGGAATCCGTAGATTCAGCAACTGTACCTACAAAAGAAAGTGTAAACAGGTTCATCGATTCACTGTCATATGCCCCTGGAACGTTATATCAGGCAGTCTGCTCATTACGTGAATTCAGCAGGCACCTGCAATCCCTCGGGTATCATGATGCATACATGATTCCGTCCAGAACGGCATCTCAGCCCACGCCGGAAAATCCGTACTTCTTCACAGAGGATGAAATCTCGGCTTTCTTTGAAAAAGTAGACGGGGTACAATCCCACCGTTCTTTCAAAGGAAGAGAACTTGTGATTCCAGTGCTTTTCAGGCTGCTTTACTGCTGTGGACTCAGATGTAAGGAGGCAAGGACTCTTCTCTGTGAAAACGTTCATGCAGAGGACTTGTTTCTTGATATGATCCAATCCAAAGGTCCCAAAAGCCGCAGGATCTTTATAAGCCGTGAGTTGTCCGACTACTTAAGGGAGTACGATGATCGGATACGTATGCTCTTCCCTGACAGGAAATACTATTTTCCAAACGGAAAAGGGCATTATTCATCAAATTTTATATCCAGCAACTTCAGAAGGTTCTGGTTGGAGGCATTTCCTGGATTTGAAATGGGCACAAGACCTCGTGCCTATGACTTCCGCCATCATTTCGCATGGACAAACCTAAACCGCTGGGCTGCAGATGGCTTAGACGTCAATGTGATGCTTCCTTACCTTAAGAGATATATGGGGCACCAGACTGTAAGTGAAACCTTGTACTATTTCCATTTCGTGCCTGAGTTCTTCCCGACTTATAGGGATATGGCCGGGAGTCTCGATGATATAATACCGGAGGTGTCCTATGAAGAGTAAGAAAGATGCTTCAAAGGATAGTGCCGTCTTTTGGAAGATGGCAAAAGATTATATTGATCATCGTCTGCCGGATATAAGAAAGGTCAGTCCCAACACAATCATTGCATACCGGAGTAGTCTGAATAAGTACATTGACTACATGGAATTCGAAAAGGGCGTGCACAGGGCTGATATGTGCTTCTCTAGTTTTAATAGGGAGAACCTTACAGACTATCTTGATCGGATGCTGAACAACAGAAATCTTTCAGCCAAAACCTGCAGCCTCAGAATAACAGCGATTCATGCACTCTTGGAGTATGCCGCAAATGAAAACAGCACAGATTTAATGGCCATATATCTTGAATCCAAGGGAGTTAAAGGACCAAAGACTTCAGCAAAACCCATCGAATACTTTGAAGGGTATCAGATGAAAGCACTGCTTGCTGCTCCTGATACTGGAACGCACACCGGGCGGCGCAATCAGATGATGTTGATTTTGTATTACGATACAGCCGCACGGACATCCGAATTTCTCGAGATGACCATTGGCCAGCTTCACCTGGATGCTGATATTCCCTACGTTACAATTCTGGGGAAAGGCCGAAAATACAGAACCATCCCGTTGACTGGTAAAACTGTTGGACACCTGAGAAAATATCTTAGGACATTCCATGCAGAAGCATCAACAAACAGTCCATTGTTTTACGCGAAATCTCATGGGAAAATCCACCATCTTTCCCATGACACGGTTGAGGCAATGATAAAAAAATACTGCAAAGCATGTGTAGCCCGAGGAACTTCCATGCCCGAAAAACCTCACTGCCATATGATACGCAAAACCAGGGCAATGGATTTATACAAAAGTGGAATGCCCCTTGCGCATATACAGCAGCTTTTGGGTCATGAAAGTATGTCAACGACTTCTGGCTTCTATGCTTTTGCAACAATCGAGACTCTTTCAAAGTTTATGGTCGCAGCAAACCGTGAGGATACTAATGACGGAAAGAAATGGGATAATCAGGACATTCTCAGCAAGATATATACACTTTGATTAAAAAACTATTCCGATATCAATGGGGTTGGATAAGGTTATAATGCTATCTGAACTCCATTTATCGGAATAGTCAAAACATCGGTATAATCGGTACTATTCCGATTTCGTGATAGTACCGACAACGGCTCGCCCTACATCGATAAACAGCTCTCCCTGATCTGCAGTTCGATCGGTACCGTGCTCCTGCACGCACCGGTCCGGGACGGTTGTTTATAGTACAATAAAATTACCCAAAAAGAGCGTCAAAATTCCCCATTTTCA
>CAZLOX010000203.1:0-3460 GCA_964561265.1 uncultured Lachnospiraceae bacterium | reverse complement strand
AAATAAGTAAGAGCAATTAGTGCTTGAAAATATTGCTAATTTTTAATATAATCAATGATAGGCGATTATGTTACGAAACAAATTATGTTTATCTAAATTAAAGGAGGACTTTAGAAATGGCTAAAGCTAAATTTGACAGAACCAAAACCCATTGTAATATTGGTACCATCGGTCACGTTGACCATGGTAAAACAACATTAACAGCAGCTATCACAAAGGTACTTGCAGAAAGAGTTGCTGGTAATGAAGCTACTGACTTCGAGAACATCGACAAGGCTCCCGAAGAAAGAGAAAGAGGTATCACTATCTCTACAGCTCACGTTGAGTACTCAACAGACAAGAGACATTATGCACACGTTGACTGCCCTGGACATGCTGACTACGTTAAGAACATGATCACAGGTGCTGCTCAGATGGACGGCGCTATCCTCGTAGTTGCTGCTACTGACGGTGTTATGGCTCAGACAAAGGAGCACATCCTTCTGTCCCGTCAGGTAGGTGTACCTTATATCGTAGTATTCATGAACAAGTGTGATATGGTTGATGACCCTGAACTTCTTGAATTAGTAGAAATGGAAATCACAGAACAGCTTGAAGAATATGAATTCGAAGGATGCCCGATCATTAAGGGTTCCGCTCTTAAAGCTCTTGAAGATCCTAAGAGCGAATGGGGCGACAAGATCATGGAACTTATGGATACAGTTGATTCCTATATTCCTGATCCTCAGAGAGAGACAGATAAGCCTTTCCTTATGCCTGTAGAAGACGTATTCACAATCACAGGCCGTGGTACAGTTGCTACTGGTAGAGTAGAGCGTGGTACTCTTCACCTCAATGAAGAAGTTGAAATCGTTGGTATCAAGGAAGAAACACGTAAGACTGTTGTAACTGGTATCGAAATGTTCCGTAAGCTGCTTGACGAAGCACAGGCTGGTGATAACATCGGTGCACTGCTTCGTGGTGTTCAGAGAACAGAAATCGAAAGAGGACAGGTTCTTTCCAAACCCGGATCAGTTACCTGCCACACAAAATTCACAGCTCAGGTTTACGTTTTGACAAAAGATGAAGGTGGACGTCATACTCCTTTCTTCAACAACTACAGACCTCAGTTCTATTTCAGAACAACTGACGTAACTGGTGTATGTAACCTTCCTGCAGGTACAGAAATGTGCATGCCTGGTGATAACGTAGAGATGACAATCGAACTGATTCATCCTATCGCTATGGAGCAGGGTCTTACATTCGCTATCCGTGAGGGTGGTAGAACAGTTGGATCAGGCCGTGTGGCTACTATCATTGAGTAAATAAAATTACAGTAAATTCAAGGGTTTCGGAGATTTCTCCGAAACCCTTTTTACATGAAAAGCCGCCTTAAGGAACTAAAGTGGCTACAAAATGGCTACATTATTATATTTTTTCTATTTTATATCTTTCAAATCTGCGGCTCTTTCAGGCGAGGTATGATTTTTCTTTAACATTTTTGTATATTCAAAAAGGTCACGTCTTGTAGTGTCATCTAGCACATATAGGTCAGCAATTAATTCGTCCACCATGGGCAGTTCTGTGTAATCGAACTTCTTCAGGATGCGGGCAGTGCGATCTGATATATAACTATTTTTATGACTGTCAATATTCCGCTTTTCACTGTCAGACGGAAGTGCAGGTAAGGTCTCAATATCGTCATATGGATTATCCTTGCAGATAGAACTGATAGGAATATCCAATATGTTAGAAATTCTAAGCGCAGTATCAAAACGGATAGCAGTGTCCCTTTGAATAATGGAATAAAGCGTTGTTGGTGCGATCTTTGCCTTTAGTGCAAGTTCTTTTACTGTCATCCCCTTGTTGTCTAAAATGTCTTTTAAATTCTGACCATAACCCATATAATCATATTCCTTTCTGTTAAACGTTATTAGCTGTTTCTCTTTTCAAGTGTGTTCCTATGATAGGCTGCAATTTGCCAATGCTTTAAAATTAGAAGATTTAATTTATAATTCAAATCTGCATTGCAGGATAGCATGATCTGGGATACCGGAGCCGTAGGGTATCGACCAAGTGGTTTGTTTAAGCCGTCTATTATACACTTCAAAATCTTGCCCATGAAGATATATATCACTATTCTTATTTGTGAATCCCCGTGAATATTTTTTTGAAAGAACTTTAATAGTATTACTTATAATTAAGTGGTCATTTTTAAAGATACTGTTTTGTTGTTTAATACTCGCCATATTATCAGGTGTATATCTTCTTAATCCATAATTTTTGATTAAGTTATCTATTACCTTTATACTCCATAAATTAACGAATGAATCATCATTACATTTATCTAAGTCTACTCGATTATTGTTAAAATCTCCTACAATAATCGTGTTTTCCTCAGTGTAGAAATCTTTTATATATTCTAACATCTTTGTTAATTGTTCTTTCCTTTTCTTCCATGATTCTTCTTTACTATTGTGATATAGAAATAATTTGATGCGTACACCGATAATTACAATAGGTATGTTTTCTTCGGTTGCAACCAGCTTTACAGCTAGCATTTCAGGTATGTTTTCTTTTGGATAGGGTCCAAATACATTTTTAGAGGAATCTTCTAAACGAAATTTATCATCTTTCCAAGCAATTAATACATCATTCTGATTAGTTTCTTTTTTATTATCAGTATATTTTACTTGATATCCCATTTCTTCCATTCTTTTTATAAAATCTTGAGCATTTTTACAGCTATATGAAAATTCAAGCAAAGTTACAATATCCGCATTACTAGCTCTAATTTCTTCAAAAACGAAATTAGGAATATTATTATTTCTGCTATGATTAGTTGCCTGATTAATATTCCATTCTAAAATACTATATTCACTCATATAATTTGTCCTTTATACGTATTAAATAATCTAGTTTTCCTTGATATTGCTACAAGTTTCTGTTCAAATAGGAAAAATCGAAATTAATGCAAACGAAGGGGGAGTTACCAAAAATGTTAGGACTGCTGTTTCGTATGCATCACCTTCGATTCTTTACTTAACGATTTGTTTTACTAGCTAACAGCTATATTATAACATTGTACAATGCATTACGCAATTCGTAAATAAATAAAAATATTTTTAAAATAGTATTGACAAAATACGCAATGAGTAATAATATTTAAACAATCGTAATACGAAATGCGTAATTTGAGAAAATATAATGCGAAAGGAGAATTGATATGGCAAAGACAAACTATATGATGACTGTTGATGATGTTACTCAAGAGTTGGACGTGTCAAAGCAGAAGGGGTATCGCATTATCCGTCAGCTCAATGAGGAATTAGCGGCTGCTGGGTATATGACGGTACAGGCAAAAGTGCCACGTACATATTGAAGCGAAAGATTTTATTCCGAAAAAAGAAATATCGGATAAGGAGGGGAGTGATTGTAGAATGGCAGTATCCAAAGATACAGAAAAAGGCACATGGACTTC
>CAZLOX010000202.1:0-3471 GCA_964561265.1 uncultured Lachnospiraceae bacterium | reverse complement strand
GGTCCACTCGCCGTTGTTGATGGAGCTGTTTCCACCGCCGCGCTCGGGGGCCTTTTCCAGCACGAGCACTTCCTGGCCGCACTCGTCGGCGCCGATGAGCGACGCCCACATGCCGGCACCGCCGTAGCCGATGACCAGCAGGTCGCACTCGTAGTCCCACTGCGCGGGCATCCAGTCACCCGTGGAAGCCAGGCCCTCCTTGCCGCTTTCGGTGGCGCAGCCGGCCAGGGCCGCGGTGCCCGCCATGGCGGCGGCCGCGAGACCGGCGCCCTTCAAGAACGAGCGACGGGAAACTCCCAGATTCGTCTCCTTGTTCATCAGTATCCTTCCTCCTTTTTCGGATTGCGTTCGGGATTCGAACGACACCCAGCCTACGCAAGAGACGCCTCGGCCGCATCTGAGCGTCCGTCGGATTTTCGGGTTTTCCCTCAGATGTCGAATAGGATTTTGCAGGTCAGGCCCATATAGGATTCTCCATCCTATGGCGAGCCCCCCAGTAATTAGCTATGATTGTGCCTGCACAACGGCCCGGCGGAATCGAACGCCGCGGCCCTTGCGTCAAGCATTCGGGAGGGAACCTACGTGTCGAACATCGAATCACCGGACGAGAAGCTCCGCGGCCTTGCGGGCGCGGGCGAAGGGGAAGCGCACGACGAAGGGGCGTCGCTCGCGCAAACGGGGCATGAGGGCCAGCTTTCCGACAAGCTCGTGCTGGACTTCCTCATCGTGGTGCTGGGCTTCGGCCTGTGCCGCGCCTGGATCGTCTTCTGCCTCGGCGTGCCGCTCGTGGCGCCGACGGCCTTTCCCAGCCACTGGATGTACCTGGCAAGCGGCGCCGTGTGCTCCCTCGCCGTGGCGGTGGCGTGTCGCCCGCTCGGATCGCGACTGGCGGCCGTGCGCCGGCTGCTCTTTCGCGCGACGCCCTGCGCCCTCGTTGCGAGCGGCATTCTCATCCTGGTGGCCCTCTACGGAAAAAGCGAGGTCGCCCTGGCTGCCGGCTTCATCGTGGGCGGCGTAGGCGCCGGCCCCCTGCAGGTGCTCTGGGGCGACCGGTTCGCGAGGCATTCCGTGGAATTCGCCGCCTTCGCCTCGCCGGCTGCCGCTGTGGTGACTGCCGTCATGGTGGCGCTTTCCACGGGCCAGACGAACTTCGTCGGGTTCATCGTGGTGCCCCTGATCTCGTTTCTGCTCCTCGTGTTCCACGCCCACCGGACCGGACTCTCGTGGAAGTCGATGCTCGCGACCGAAAGCACCGACACGACGGGCGCCGACGCGGGCTTGTCGGCGGAAACGACGGACGCCTCAACAACAACGGGGGCACCAGCCCGCAGTGTGCCCCTGGGCGTGGGGAAGCTCATGTTCTCCATCATGGTGTTCTCGCTTCTCTGCCGCATGTTCGACGCCATGCCCGCCGGGCACGACCCCTTGGCTCCCGTCGGGGGCAGCGCGGTGTTCTCGCTCATCGTGGTGGGTATCGTGTTCCTGGCCATCGTGGCGAAGGTGCGCCGGCGGTTCGACCCCTCGTCCATCTACCGCCTGTCGCTGCCCATCATGGTGGCGGGATACGTGGCCATCGCGCTGTTCTTCGACACGCACGCTGCCGCGTCCATTCTCATCATCAACGTGGGCTACGAATTCTTCGACATCCTCACCTGGATCCTCTTCGTGGACGCGGCGCGCCGACCCAACGAGAACGCCCTGCGCATCTTCGGCCTGGGCGTGGCGTTCATGTTCACCGGCATGGCCCTGGGAAATGCCGCCAGCCACCTCATCGATTCACTCGTGACCAGCGGTAGCGTGCAGGCGAACGTCGTGGCCATGGCCGCTATCCTCGGTCTGGTCATCGTGGCGTTTTTGGTGCTTCCGGAAGGAGCGGTGTCCCAGCTTTCCAGCAGCCTGCGGGAGGGAAAGCGCGAGAAGGGCGCCGACGCGACGGCGGAGACGCCTGGCACGGAAGGCGCAGAGCCGGCCGAGGGACGCATCGAGCAACAGTGCGCCCTCGTGGCGCGCGACTACGGCCTCACCCCGCGCGAGAGCGAGGTCATCGTGCTTTTAGCCTACGGACGCACCCTGGCCATCATCGCCCGAGATCTGCACATCGCCCAGGGCACCGCCCGCACCCATATAGAAAACATCTACCGCAAGCTGGACGTGCACAAGCAGCAGGAACTCATCGACCTGGTAGAAAGCCACAAGGCGTCATAGCCGCAGACTTAGGCTTCCTCGGCCGCGTTCTCGCCTGCGCCCTCGTTCGCCGCGGCGGCGCGGGCAGCCCGCTGCTCCTCGATTTCCCGCAGGGTCTCCTGGGGCGTCTTGGGGCGCGGCGGCTCCTCGGCGATGGCCTCGGCGAGCGCTGCCTCGTCGGCCCCTTCGATGCGCACGCCGTTGATCGTGTCGCCGATAGCGAGGGACTCGACGACATCCATCCCGTCCGTCACGCGCCCGAACACCGTGTCCTGCTCGTCGAATTCCGGCTGATCGGCCAAGGAGAAGTAGAACTGGCAGCTACCGGAATTCGGCGCGGACTTCGGCGCCATGCAGAGGCTTCCGCGCTCATGGTGGTTACGCGGGTTTTTGCCCCATTCGTCAATGATCGTGTAGCGGGCATCGCCTGTGCCCGGGTGCACGCCGCGAATGACGCCCTGGACGGCGGCGAGCACCTGGGCCGGGCCCATGGCGCGCGTGACGGGGCAGCCGCCGAGCACCACCGAATCCGGCTTCTTCGCGTGGAACTTCAGATTGTCATAGAAGCCGCGGGCGGACAGTTCCACGAAGTTGCCCACGGTCACCGGCGCCTCGGCGCCCCACAGCTCCACCGTGACCGCGCCCTTCGAAGTATCTATAACCGCGCGCTCGTTCCCCGTCGGAACGTAGCGCGGCGTGTACAGCGGCAGTTCGATGCGTGCCATATCAATCCCCTCTTTCGCAGATGGCAAACGTAAAATGACCTCCCCATCCTAGGAAAGGGAGGCCATCTTGTCATCCGATGGAGCATCGTATTTTGCGTTTAGGCCTCACTGCCACTTACGTGACCCTCCGGTAATTGACGCTTCATTTCTAATTTTTCGAATCTGGAGAGTTGTCTGCTCGGTTTTTTCGTTTTGTAGCGATAGAAGGCCCCGTTTGCGAGCGCAACGGCATGCGAAGTCAGCCAAAACCGCAGGTCGCTCTTGTTCGCTACAAATTATGGTGTCGTCGAATGGCTACAAAACGAAAAAACCGAACACAATTCTGGGAAATACTTGAGAAGCTGCGTCGAAGAGTTCTTGGAAGCGACAGTTGGAAAGTCTACGAACCTGGAACACGGATTGGCCATGAATCGCTCGCAGTGCGCAAGCTCGTACCCAGTCAAATAGGGTGGCATTACCCGAGCAAAGGGGTCATGGTTGCAGCCGAACCAACGGTCTCCCGATTTCATTAATGCATGAAGCAGCGCAGCGCCTGAGCCCGAAGGGCGAATAGCGGGGCGGG
>CAZLOX010000201.1:0-3482 GCA_964561265.1 uncultured Lachnospiraceae bacterium | reverse complement strand
GGGGCGACGGAGAAGGGCAGCCGAGCGGGGTTCTGGACGTCCCCGTGAAAGCGTGTAGGGGGCCTTTGCATGGAAATCAGCAAAGGCATATACCCTGAGACGTGAGACGAAGCATCTATGTGCGAAGTCGGTCATCCCATGCTTCCGAGAAAAACCTCTAGGGAGTCAGATCAGCGCCCGTACCAAAACCGACAAAGGTGGGCGGGTAGAGAATACCGAGGCGATCGGGTCAACCATGGTCAAGGAACTCGGCAAAATAGCCCCGTAACTTCGGGAGAAGGGGCGCCGCTGAGCGTGATCCGGCTTGCCCGGGGAGCGCACGGCGGCCGCAGTGAAGAGGCCCAAGCGACTGTTTACCAAAAACACAGGACTCTGCATCGAAGCCGCAAGGCGAAGCATAGGGTCTGACGCCTGCCCGGTGCTGGAAGGTCACGAGGAGCCGTTAGCGTCTAGCGAAGCGGCGAATCCAAGCCCCAGTAAACGGCGGCCGTAACTATAACGGTCCTAAGGTAGCGAAATTCCTTGTCGGGTAAGTTCCGACCTGCACGAATGGCGCAACGACTTGGGCGCTGTCTCGACCATGGACCCGGTGAAATTGCACTGTTCGTGAAGATGCGAGCTACCCGCGGAAGGACGGAAAGACCCCGTGAACCTTTACTGCAGCTTGGCATTGGCATCTGGTACGGCGTGTAGAGGATAGGCAGGAGCCTATGAAGCGGGGGCGCAAGCCCTCGTGGAGGCGCCCTTGGAATACTGCCCTCGCCGTGCCGGCTGCCTAACGCGTGGCCGTGATCCGGCACGCGGACCGTGTCAGGTGGGTAGTTTGACTGGGGCGGTCGCCTCCTAAAATGTAACGGAGGCGCGCGTAAGGTCCGCTCGGGACGGTCGGCAACCGTGCCTGGGAGCGCAAGAGCGCAAGCGGGCTTGACTGCGAGGCAGACTCGCCGAGCAGGTGCGAAAGCAGGCTCTAGTGATCCGGCGGCCCCATGTGGGAGGGCCGTCGCTCAACGGATAAAAGGTACTCCGGGGATAACAGGCTGATCTTGCCCAAGAGTCCACATCGACGGCAAGGTTTGGCACCTCGATGTCGGCTCATCGCATCCTGGGGCTGGAGCAGGTCCCAAGGGTTGGGCTGTTCGCCCATTAAAGCGGTACGCGAGCTGGGTTCAGAACGTCGTGAGACAGTTCGGTCCCTATCCTCCGCGGGCGTAAGGGGATTGAGGGGAGCTGCCCCTAGTACGAGAGGACCGGGGTGGACGGACCTCTGGTGGCGCGGTTGTCGACCAACGGCACGGCCGCCTAGCTACGTCCGGAACGGATAACCGCTGAAGGCATCTAAGCGGGAAGCCGCCCCCAAGATGAGTCTCCTTTTCGGTAAGGGCCCTTGTAGACTACGAGGTCGATAGGCTGCAGCTGTAAGCGCGGTGACGCGTTCAGGCGAGCAGTACTAATAGCCCGAGCTCTTTATTCTCATCGATTACGATTGTTGTGTGGTCACGGAAGCCTTGCTTCCGGGTACCGCCGCGCGCATGCAGAAGCCAAGGTGCGATACCTATTCAGGTACGAGCGCGACTTACGAGCGGAACCATGGAGCGGGGGCTCCACCCGATCCCATTCCGAACTCGGTAGTTAAGCCCCGCATCGCCGATGGTACTGCCACGTCAGGTGGCGGGAGAGCAGGACGTTCCGCTCGTAAGTCGCACTTGATGCCTGAATGGAAAACAGATTTAAAGCCTCGCTAATGCGGGGCTTTTTTATTTCCCTATCACATATAATGAAATTGGAAAAATAGCGCAAAGAAGCGGAGGAAACCTTGAGTCAACGTGCAGAAGAAGTAAAACAGGCGGCCGGAGAGGCTGTAGGAAGCAAGAAGTCCATCAAAACCTATGTGGAGGCGCTTGATAGCTCTTCCAGGCGAGAGAGGCAGAATGCGGCAGCTATCCTCGCAGAGGTTGCCCGCATGAACGTCGACGTTGTCGTTCCCTATGGCAATGAGCTAGTTGAAGCCCTTGAGAAGCCCGAGGCGCAAACACGCTGGGAGGTATTGGATGCGCTGTCCGAGGTTTGCGCCAAGGATTCGCGTGTCTGCGACAAGGCTCTGCCTGGTGCCGAGAACGCGCTCTACGACGAGGATTCGGGCCCGCTGCGCTTGGCAGCCATGCGATTCCTGTGCACGTTGGGTGCAACAACCGAGAACCGCTCCGAGAAGGTCTGGCCTCTCATCGATGAGGGCATCCAGTGCTATCACGGCGACGTCGAATTCAATGAGATGCTCTTGGCCCTTGTTGACTTCTCAACGGGCAAGCTGGCTCCTTCGGTGAAGAAGGAATTCGCCGAGCGCATGAAGTTCGATGCCGACAACGGCAAGGGGACTTTGGGCAAGCGCGCAAGTCAGATCGAGAAGAACCTTTCCAAGAAGAAATAACGAGGCAAAATCATGACCAAGCATTCAGTAGTGCTGATTCCGGGAGACGGAATCGGGGTAGAAACCTCTGCGGCCATGACCAAAGTGGTGGCGGCAACGGGCGTTGACATACAGTGGGTGGAGGCCCAGGCCGGTGCAGCGTGCATTGAAGAATACGGAACGCCGCTTCCCGAGGAAACCCTCAAGCTCATCCATGAGCATCGCACGGCGATCAAGGGTCCGGTTACCACACCTGTGGGTACGGGATTCCGCAGCGTCAACGTGGAGTTGCGCAAGAAGCTCGACTTGTATGTGAACCTGCGCCCCGTCATGTCCATACCGGGTGCTGGCGGTCGCTATGACGATGTTGATCTGGTCATCGTGCGCGAGAATACCGAGGATCTCTACGCGGGCATCGAATTCGAGGTGGGCACGCGCGAGACTGAGGAGCTCATCGACTTCATCAACGAACACGAGAAGGGCAAGATATCCGAGGATTCGGGCATCTCCATCAAGCCCATTTCGGTGAATGCAACGCGCGCCATCGTGGATTATGCCTTCGACTATGCGGTGAAGCATCATCGCAAGCTTGTCACGGCTGTGCACAAGGCAAATATCATGAAGCATTCCGATGGCTTGTTCTTGCGTGAGGCGCGCCATGTCTCTGAGCAGTACACGGACAAGATCGACTTCAACGACAAGATCGTCGATGCGTTCTGCATGAACATGGTCATGGATCCGTCGCAGTTCGATGTCATCGTCTTCCCGAACCTGTACGGTGATATCGCCAGCGACCTGGCCGCTGGCCTGGTTGGCGGCTTGGGCCTTGCACCCGGTGCGAACATCGGCAAGCGCTATGCCGTTTTCGAAGCGGTGCATGGCTCTGCCCCTGACATCGCGGGCAAGAACATGGCAAATCCAACTGCTCAGATCCTCTCCGCCGCCATGATGCTTGATCATCTGGGCGAGGCCAAGGCTGCCGAAAGCATTCGCACCGCCGTACGTGCGGTGTACGCCAAGGGTGAGCACCTTACGGCTGATATCCGCCGTGCCAACGGCGAGTCGGGCACGCCTGCAA
>CAZLOX010000200.1:0-3498 GCA_964561265.1 uncultured Lachnospiraceae bacterium | reverse complement strand
GGAGTAGACCCGAATTACGGCGCAGGCGCGGGAGCAGGCGGTTTTGACGTTGATCTCGGCGATATATTCAGCGACATATTCGGCGGTTTCGGCGGATTTGGCGGTTTCGGCGGTTCTTCAAGACGAAACGCTCCAAGACGCGGCGCGGATCTGAGGTATACCGTTGAACTTACCTTTGAGGAAGCGGCGCGCGGCTGTGAAAAAGAAATAAACGTGACAAGACAGGAAAACTGTTCATCCTGCGGCGGAACAGGCGCAAAAAGCGGAACAACCCCCGAAACCTGTTCACACTGCGGAGGTTCGGGACAGGTGCGCACACAGCAGAGAACGCCTTTCGGCACTATGTCAAATGTGTCAACCTGTAATTTCTGCGGAGGAACAGGTAAAATTATAAAGGAAAAATGCCCCGACTGCCGCGGTACTGGCGGTGTGAGAGTAACAAAGAAAATCACCGTCAAAATCCCTGCCGGTATCAATGAGGGACAATCCATTCAGATGCAGGGTCAGGGCGAAGCCGGACAGAGAGGCGGCCCCCGCGGAAATCTTCTTGTAAGCATCCGCATTAAAGAGCATCCTATTTTCAGGCGGAACAACTATGATATACTTATAAATATTCCGATAACATTTGTGCAGGCGGCTCTCGGCGCGACAATCAAAGTTCCGACGCTTGACGGTATAATCAGCTATGATATACCGGAGGGAACACAGACCGGCTCGCGTTTCAGGATGAGAGGAAAAGGAATACAGAAACTCAATTCAAAGGACTGCGGAGATTTATATGTAACGGTAAATATAGAAGTGCCGAAAAATTTAAGCGAAAAACAGAAAGAACTGCTGCGTGAATTTGACGGCGGAGTTACAGAGAAAAATTACAGGCAAAAAAAATCATGGCGTAATTTATTCGATCGTTTTGTCGAAAGTATGAAAGACATGAAAGACACATTTGACAACAAATAACGCCGTAAGGAAAGGGATTTAATATGAACATTTACAAATTAAGCGAAATGACCGCTGAGAAAAAAGAGTTTATCATGCGCCGCGCGGAGCTTGATATAACAGAGCAGATGAAGATTGCCAAGGAAGTATCGGACGATATAAGAAAACGCGGCGATGAAGCTGTGCTGGAATATACCGAAAAATTTGACAAGGTTAAATTAAGCGCCGGTCAGATGAAAGTTACTGCGGAGGAAATAGAAGAAGGATACAAAAACTGTGATGCCGAAACAAGAGAAGCGATAGAATACGCGGTTAAAAACATACGCGATTTCCACGAAAAGCAGCTTCCGGAGGAAATGTGGTTCACAATGGTCGACGACGGACTTATGGTCGGCGAAAAGACAACTCCGATAGTGGACGTGTGTCTGTATGTTCCGCACGGAAAGGGAAGTTTCCCGTCGGTTCTGTGTATGCTTGCCGTTCCGGCAGTTGCGGCAAAAGTGCCGAAGATCGTCGTTGTAACGCCTCCGAATGAAAAAGGCGGAGTAGACGACGCTATTCTTGCGGCGGCTAAAATAATCGGAATAACCGAAATTTACAAAGTCGGCGGTATTCAGGCTGTCGCCGCTGTCGCATACGGAACAGAAACCATACCGAAATGCCACAAGATACTCGGCCCCGGCAACAGCTATGCAACAGCGGCAAAACGCGTTCTGGCAAGCTATATCGACGCCGGACTTCCGGCAGGCCCGAGCGAGAGCATTATCCTCTGCGATGAAAATGCCGATCCGGAGAAAGCTGCGCGCGATATGATGATAGAAGCCGAACACGGCCCCGATTCAGCCGCCCTTCTGGTTACTCATTCACAGGAACTTGTGGATAAGGTTATACCTATTGTAAACAAACAGCTTGAAAAACTGTCAGATAAAAGACGTGAATTTGTAACGACAAATTTCTCTACATACGGTGGAGTTATTATTACAGATTCGCTTGACGAGTCGATTGCGTTTGTGAACGAGTACGCTCCGGAGCATATGGAAGTTATGACGGAAAAACCGTTTGACGTTCTGCCGAAAATTAAAAATGCCGGTGAAATACTTTTAGGCGATTATACTCCTGTGACACTGTGCAATTTCGTTCTCGGCCCGAACGCTATACTGCCTACCGGCGGATTTGCAAAAACTTATTCAAGCGTATCGGTATTTGATTTCCTGAAACGCTCATCGGTCGGCTGCGCATCGCGTGACGGTTTTGAAAAGGTTCGTAAATACGCACAGAAATTTGCGGAAGTCGAAGGTTTTGAAACCCATGGTCTGGCAGTTAAAGAACGTAATTGACAGGTGATATTATGAGAATAAAAGCAGTAAGAAAAACAACCGAATCCGAAATGTCGGCGGTGCTTGATTTTTCGCCGATAAAGCCGGATTACAGGGATAAAATAAACACAACGCTCCCTTTTCTTAATCATATGATAGAGCATATCGCATGGAGAAGCGAGGTTAATATTGAAACCGAAGTGAAATTATCGAAATTCACGCTTACTCATCTGATATGCGAGGACTTGGGAATTGCAGTCGGAAAGGCGTTTGCCGAGTATGTAAAGCAAAATACCGCATCCGGATTAGCCGGATACGGCGACGCTGTCGGAATAATTGACGAGGCAAAAGCACAGACGGCAATAAGCTTTGAAAACAGGGCATATTTTTATATAGATTACCACGGAACCGAACTTTGCGAGAAAACAGAGGGAATGGACAGAGAAGATCTTGAAACATTTCTTGAGGGATTTGCGCAGGGCGCGGTATGCACTTTGCAGATAGACGTGTTCCGCGGAAAAAACGGCCACCATATATGGGAGGCTGTATTCAGAAGTCTTGGCACGGCTCTTCACAGAGCGATCGCGGAAAATCCCGCAAGAGCCGGCATGACAAGCGGAGTTGCCGGAAATATTGAATGGACGATAGAAACGGATTGATATGAGTAATATTTATCTTAGTGAGATCTGGCTTGGAAAAAAACAGAACGGCTATGCCTACTGGCATGATCTTCCGTTTTACAAGTCACTGGAACGCGGACAAACGCTGACCTTTGACAAGCCTGTGACATTCTTTGTCGGCGAGAACGGATGCGGAAAATCCACACTGACAGAAGCTGTTGCTCTCCTGTCGGGATATAACGCCGAGGGAGGTTCAAAGAATTTTAATTTTGAAACAAAAAATTCTACCTCCAATCTTTTCAGCGAGCTGAAAAGAGCTAAAACAGGATATGAGCGTGACGGATTTTTCCTGAGAGCCGAATCCTTTTATAATGCCGCGTCATATATTGACGAAGCGGATGAATTTCCGTCCGGAGCTCCGCTCCTTATAAATTCTTACGGCGGAATATCACTTCATGACCAATCGCACGGCGAAAGTTTTCTGGCTTTGGTGCAGAACCGTTTCTTCGGAAAAGGATTATATATCCTTGATGAACCCGAGGCGGCGCTTTCGCCTATGCGTCAGTTTACGCTGATGGCGGAAATGAACAGGCTTGTCAAAAAAGATTCCCAGTTCATAATAGCGA
>CAZLOX010000199.1:0-3526 GCA_964561265.1 uncultured Lachnospiraceae bacterium | reverse complement strand
TCTGACAAAAAATCCGACTTCACAATATGCACTTTTTTAATTACGGATAGGCTCTTAGTTGTTATTACAAAGACCGTCATTTGTAATAACTTACCATGCCCGAAAATCGTTTTTACTATAAAGCAAAAACTGTTTTTTTGCTTGCGGAAAAAACGTTTCCATATAAAAGAAATTTTGAATTGGAGTCAAAGTATTGACATTTTTCGGCGGATATAGTATAATAAAAATGCGAAATTTTATGAAGGAGAGAATGTAAACATGAAAAAAGAAACAAAATGTATACAGGCAGGATACTCTCCGAATAACGGAGATCCGCGGATGATACCTATTATCCAGAGCACTACATTCAAATACGACACAAGCGAGGATATGGGCAAATTATTTGACCTTGAAGCAAGCGGATATTTTTACACAAGACTTCAGAATCCTACAAATGATTATGTGGCTGCAAAAATATGCGCGCTTGAAGGCGGCAGCGCGGCAATGCTTACATCTTCGGGACAGGCAGCGTCGTTTTTCTCTGTGTTCAATATATGCGGCGCGGGCGATCACGTTGTGTCGTCAGCGGCGATTTACGGAGGAACATATAATTTGTTTAATGTGACGATGCGCCGTATGGGTATAGATTTTACTTTTGTCGATCCGGACTGTTCAGATGAGGAGTTAAACGCGGCGTTCAGACCAAACACAAAAGCGGTTTTCGGTGAAACAATAGCCAATCCGGCGCTTATCGTGCTTGATATAGAACGCTTTGCAAAAGCGGCTCACGCCCACGGCGTTCCGCTTATTATTGATAATACTTTTGCCACTCCGATAAACTGCCGTCCGATTGAATGGGGAGCGGATATCGTGACTCATTCCACTACCAAATATATGGACGGTCATGACGCGTCGGTCGGCGGATGTATCGTTGATTCGGGCAAATTTGACTGGTTTGCGCACGCGGATAAATTCCCCGGACTTACAACTCCGGACGAGTCGTATCACGGCATAACATATGCGGAAAAATTCGGACTTGAAGGTGCTTACATAACTAAGGCGACAGCTCAGCTTATGCGTGATCTGGGTTCTATTCAGGCGCCGCAGAATGCGTTTTATGTAAATCTCGGTCTTGAATCGCTCCATGTAAGAATGCCGCGCCATTGCGAGAACGCGCAGAAAGCCGCGGAGTATTTACAGTCACACGAAAAAGTCAGCTGGGTGAACTATCCCGGACTGAAAGACAACAAATATTATGAACTGGCGCAGAAGTATATGCCGGACGGAACCTGCGGAGTTATTTCTTTCGGAGTAAAAGGCGGACGGGCGGCGGCAGAACGCTTTATGTCAGGGCTGAAAATCGCTATGATTGCGACTCATGTGGCTGACGCGCATACCTGCGTGCTGCACCCTGCATCGGCAACACACCGTCAGATGAATGACGAGGAACTTGCCGCGGCCGGAGTAAGCCCTGACCTTATCAGGCTTTCGGTCGGAATTGAAAATGTTGACGATATCATATCTGATATTGAACAGGCGCTTGCGCTTGTATAAAAAACGTTGAATAAATTAAAAACTATTACATTAAATCAGCGTTTACATAAGAATAAGAAAGGATGAAATTTTATGAAGTACGAAATTTTTGGAGGAAGTATGCCTGCCGTTACTGTTCAGCTTGACGCAGGCGAAAGCATTTGCACACAGGCCGGAGGAATGAGCTGGATGACAGACGGTTTTGTTATGGAAACAGCAACAGGCGGACTGAAAAAGGCTCTCGGACGCGCATTTACAGGCGAGTCTTTATTCCTCAATACATATACCGCTCAGAAAGCCGGAAGTATTACTTTCGCATCGTCTTTCCCCGGTTCGATAATGGCGATAGATTTAAGCGGCGGTAAGGAATATATAGCGCAGAAAACCGCGTATCTTGCAGCACAGCCGAGCGTTAATGTTACAACGCACAAGACAAAGGTTACAACAGGTATTGTCGGCGGTGAGGGCTGGATTCTGCAGAAATTCAACGGCGAGGGAACAGCATTTCTGGAAATAAGCGGAAGCATAAAGGAAATCACTCTTGCTCCGGGCGAAGTTCTGAAAGTGGACACAGGAAATATAGCTGTATTTGAAAGCACAGTTAATTATTCGGCGGAAACAGTAAAAGGACTTAAAAACAAACTTCTCGGCGGTGAGGGTTTATTCCTTGCAAGACTTGAAGGTCCGGGTAAAGTATGGCTCCAGACAATGAGTATCAGCGAGTTTGCATCTGCTGTTGCTCCGTTTATAGTTACAAAATAAATAACAGTATAAAAAAAGAGAGGATTTGTTTTAACACAAATCCTCTCTTTTAATACGGCATTATTCTTTGCCTACATACTGAATACCGCTGAAAGCCAGAATCAGCATGAATATCGGGTTAAGAAGGATAAGACCTATCGTAAAGCCGATACCCTGTCCGAAAGCTTTAGCAAACTTATAAAGCTGCATTACAGAGATAACGATACATACAATATATAAAATTACCGCAACCGGAGCCACGATTCGAGCTAATATTGCAGCTAATATCATGGCAGCCAGCAAAACCCAGAACATTACCGGGTTCCAGCTTATTTTAAACATTGTATACATATTGTAAAACGGAATAATAGACTTCCATCCCGCTTCACCTGCTTTTGTGAATATTCTCCAGTTTGCTACAACCATAAGAACATACCAGACAAGCCCAATTACGCTGATTAGTGCCATTGAAGCCATAATTGCAGTCATTAAGGCGTTATTGTCAATCATATTTTTCACCTCCCTTCATTTATCCGCGGTATCATACCGCAAAATTTACTGCCGGACAGAAATTCGTCCGACAGTAAATTTTGCTTATGATAAACAATTTTCAGACATTAAAATTTGTTTGTTTTTCCATATACTGTATATTGCTGCTGAATGCAATAATCGGTATGAATATCACAGGAAGGAAAATAAGTCCCACGGCAAATCCGCCGCCCTGTCCGAAAGCATTTGCAAGCTTACAGTACAGAATGATCATTGTAACAAATATGGCAATGACAAACAGTATATAAAAAACAGCGGCGATATATGTCGGCATCAGGCTGTCGGTTGCAACAGATATGCCTCCTAATACGGAGCATACAAGAACTGTTACTACTGCCAGAATAAGATAAACCCAGAATGCCGTAATATTACGGGCTATTTTAAAGATTGTATATACGTTATAAACCGGAATAAGAATCTTCCAGCCGGGCTCACCTGCTTTTTCAAATACCTTCCACCATGCTATTATCATAAAAATAGCCAAAGCAAGAACTATCAGATAAAAAACAGCGCCCATAGCCACTATTGTTCCCAAAATAGCTGTATTATCCATAATTTTGCACCTCCTTTCCTGTAATATTATAATAATTTATTATATCATAGCAAGTATGGAAATGCAATAGTGAATTATAACAATTTGCAGCTGTTGTTATAATAAGTTATTTAACCATATTTTCATGCAGATAATCCGCCGCGCTGCGCAGAATTTTGCGGTCGCTTTCAT
>CAZLOX010000198.1:0-3532 GCA_964561265.1 uncultured Lachnospiraceae bacterium | reverse complement strand
CCCATGATTACCAGGCTCACGTTCGACCAGATCAGCGAGGCGGTGCACAGCGCCTACGATACGTGCAAACCCATCACGGGCGGGCAGAATGCGCACTACATTCCCTATCTCGCCAACATCGATCCCGACTTGTTCGGCATCAGCCTGTGCCTGCCCGATGGGCGCATCATTTCCGTGGGCGACACCGATTACCGCTTCGGCATCGAATCGGTTTCGAAGGTGTGCACGGCCATTCTCGCCCTGCAGCAGGCCGGCGCGCAGACGGTCCTGAACGAGATTGGCGCCGATGCCACGGGGCTCCCGTTCAATTCCATCATGGCCATCTTGCTGGAAAACGACCGCCCTACCACGCCGCTCGTGAACGCCGGCGCCATCACCGCCTGCTCGCTCGTGGAACCGAAGGGCGACGCCGACGGGAAATGGGAGGCCATCTTCAACCACATGACCGCCCTCATGGGCAGCGAGCCCGTGCTCATCGACGAGCTGTACCAGTCGGAATCGGACACCAACTTCAACAACCGCGCCATCCTGTGGCTGTTGAAGGAATACGGCCGCATCTACGACGATCCGGAAACGGCGCTCGACCTGTACACGCGCCAATGCTCGCTGGGCGTCACTGCCGAGCAGCTGGCCATCGCGGCGGCCACCATCGCCGACGACGGCGTGAATCCCCTCACCAAGCAGCGGGTCTTCGACGCGCCCCTCGCGCCGAAAATCGTGTCGCTCATGAGCGCCGTGGGCTTCTACGAGCACTCCGGCGACTGGCTCTACCTCACGGGACTGCCCGCGAAGACCGGAGTCGGCGGCGCCATCATCGGCGTCATGCCCGGGCTCTTCGGCGTGTGCGCCTTCGCCCCGCCGCTCGACGACGCCGGCAATTCCGTGAAGGCCCAGGCCGCCCTGCGCTGCCTCATGCACCGACTCAACCTGAACGTGTTTTCCAACACGCACTTTGACGTCGCGTAGCAAGAGGCGCGGGTTACGCGCGTCTAACGATGACGTAAAGGGTCGTTTTCAGCGACCTCCTCATTCGCCATCTGCGATTTCTTCTACGGTAAGGTTCTCTTCGCAAACGAAAGCGCCAACCGGAAGGAGGAAGCCATGTCTGCGACGACCCATGCCGTAAGCACGCAATCCGCCCCTAAGCAAATCAGAACGAACGCCGAGAAAAAGCCCCTCGTAAGCCAAGACGTAGTAACTATCATCGGCCGCATCGCGTCGGTTCTCTCCGTCATCATGTATGTTTCCTACATCGCCACCATCAGCGACAACCTCGCCGGCCACCCCGGCAGTTTCCTGCAGCCGCTGGCCGCGTTCTTCAACTGCTGCATGTGGACGGCCTACGGCTCTCTGAAGACTAAGAAGGACTGGCCCATCATCATCGCGAACGTGCCGGGCATCTTCCTGGCCGCCACCGCCGTCATCACGACGTTCATTCACTAGAACGAGCGAGTCTAACGCATTCCCAGGGAGCCTACGGGCTCCCTTTTTTTTGCCCCGCCGACGCCCGGACGGTCAATCCAGGCGCCTCGCCATCCCGCCGATCCATTGCCCCGCGAGGCGTTCAACCTGGGCGCCGGGGTATTGCAACCCCTCGTCGACTCGTCCATCGCAACGAGAAACGATGATGATTCCCCTCATGAATGTACGGATTATGGAAAAGTCTACCATTTTGCTAGACTTTGATTTGAGACTCTGGACAACTGTACTGTTTTTGGTACACTTCACTCATCCAATTTCGAGATGAATATCGAAGCTTTGAAGGCGTCGCGCGACGCCGGCCGCCAAACGCGTGCGGACTTCCGATGCTCTCCTCGATGGCCCCTTTTACCTTCAACCTGACAGGAGAAGCCTGTGAAATCCTCTGCCCTTACGGCCGCGCGCCCGGCGCGCACTTCCTTCATGCAGAAAGCCCTCGGCGCAACCGTCGCGGGCCTGCTCGCCATTGCCTCCCTCGGTGTATCGACGGCCCACGCTAACGAAAACCCCGAGATCGCTGGCCTCATGGACTCCGCGCCCCTCGAGCTCACGACGAATGACAGTGCAGCGCCCGAACTGCCTCTGGTCGCCGTGGACCTTCCCTTGGTGGAGGCAAGCGCGAACGCCAACGACGCCCAGCGCGTCGGCAAGCACACCATGACGTTCAACTACTACGAGATGGTCCACTATGACGACCCCGACTGGTTCCATCCCACGGGCCTGCGTCTGCTGCGCACCCACACCGTAGAGGGACTCAACGTAGGCGATACCCTCAACACTTGGGATTACGTGGAAGACATCGACGGTTACTTCTTCTTCGACGCCACGCCGGCAAACCCGGTGGTGTCGGATGACGAGAGCCAAAACGTCGTCGACCTGCTCTACATGAATCCTGAAGTCAACACCTACACGGTGAACTACTACCGCGTGAGCGGCCATGACGCCGATGCGAACACGGAAAGCTCTGCGGCTGTGGGCGACGCCACGGTGGCCGACATCGACGGCGTTTCCCTGCGCTTCGAACACGTCGGCGGCGAGACCGTGGACGGCCAGTACTTCAACAAGAAGATCGTCGGCACCGACGTGGCGCCCGAGATTGATTCGCTGCTGTTCCTGGACAGCTACCCGCAGTCCATCCGCGTGCAGACCAGCCACGACGCGAACGTGCTCAACCTGCTGTACGCCGACAACCACGTCACCCTGCCCGATCGCATCGAAGTGCCCGATGACGAGCCTGCGGACGAACCCGGCGCCGGGCTTATCCCGGACGACGGCGAAGCCGACGAGTCCGCTCCCGAGGGCACCGAACCGGGCGAGACCGCGCCTGGCGACACGACGCCCGCTCCGTCCGACCCCGGCGCCGAAACGCCTGCCCCGGTTGTGCCCGATGCTCCCGCACTGGGAGACGGCAGCAACAATGGCAACGTGATTGAGAGCGGCACGGACAATGCGGGCGACACCTCGGCCGCCGCGGGCAACGCGGGCACCGGCTCTGGTTCTAGCGACGCCAACGCCGAAGCCTCCCCGGCCCCGGTGACTTCCGACTCCTCGGACGATCAGGGCACGACCGACGCCCCCGCCTCTGACGAGGATCCCGCCGGCTACACCACCACGGTTACCATCGCCGACACGGGCACGCCCACCGCGGCCGTTGCCGAACTCGCGCAGACGAGCGACGCCACGCCGTGGACCGCCCCGATCGCCCTGATCGGAGCCGTTGCAGCCGCCGCCGCAACCCTCGCCTATCGGCGCAGCCGCTCGTAACCGGAACCTGCCTCACTTTCGGGCCCCTCACGGGGCCCTTTTTCATGCCCGCGCACCCATGAGCCCGCGCCATCGCCCGCGCATACGCACGCCCCACCTGTATGTTTGCGCACCCGTGCACCCGAGCGCCCATGCACCCGCGCACCCGAGCGCCTTCCGCCCGTATCCGGCTCCCTGTCGCCACCGTCGCCCCACTCTGCTACCATGGTCGCGACAAAGGAGGCCCTGTGATTTCTTTCGAAAACGACTACTCGACCGGCGCCCATCCGCGCATTCTGGAAGCGCTGGC
>CAZLOX010000197.1:0-3535 GCA_964561265.1 uncultured Lachnospiraceae bacterium | reverse complement strand
AAAGAATCTAATCAATGTTTTGTTAATAATGTATCGCTTAATTACAGATCACCACATATAGAGGTAAATTAAAATGTATGAATATAATAAAAATCACCTTGAAATTAATGGTATTGAAGTCAACTTTGAATATGATATTCGGACGATAATTCACTATAGAGGAAAATACGTTGTACTACTTGCAATCCCATTTGATAAAGAATTTATTAATAATGTCTATTGTTTTGATGATTATGCAGAATTACTATGGCGTTCAGAAAATTTGGATAGTTTATATCCGAATTCTCACAATCTTCCTTACGAAAATATGGGAATAAAAGATGATATTATTTTTGCATCAGATTTTTATGGGCGTAATTATAAAATTAATTTGAATAATGGAAAGATTATAGATTATGATATTGTAAAATAGTTGCACAACTAATATTCCCGCTGACGGCAGCGTGACGGCTGCGCGGCTTGCCGATGATGTGAAACAGACTCTGAGCGGAAAGGCTCCGCTTGCATCTCCCACATTTACGGGAGTTCCGAAAGCGCCGACCGCAGGTACATCAGTAAACAATACGCAGATAGCCACCACGGCATTTGTGAAAAATGTTCTTTCTGAAAGCTGCGGAGATGTGACTATGAACGGTTTGTTTGACGTTATTTCAGCGACAGGTACAACACAATTTTATCACGCTACGACCACTAATATTACAAAACTTTTAAGTTCTGTGACGACTACATTGGGAGAAGCACAGTTCGGAAAAGCGTATGGCAGCTATAGTCCTGCAGCCGGACAAAGAATAAGTCTGAGAATAACACTGCGTTTTGAAGGCGGTGTTATCTATTGGGATGAATATTACAACAGCTCTGATGGTGATATCTATATCGGAACAGGTACTGTCACAACGACAAGCGGAGGCAGTACGAGCGTAACATTTAACTACAATACAGCGGGGAATACTATATCAATACACAATGCGGTCGTTGCACTGGCTGAAAATCAATATGAACTTTTTAGTCTTATAAACGATCATGTATCATCAACGATTGTCATAGCCGCATCAAATTCAAAATGGAGAAATAAAAAGAATGTAAATTATGTCTGCAGCGGATACCATGATGAAGACATAATATCGTCAGCGATAGAGGCATTGCCGTATACAGGCGGCAAGATTATACTTCTTGAAGGTGCATATCACATTTCAGAAAAAATAGAATGCAATAAAAATGTTGTTTTTGAAGGTATGGGAAACAGCACAGTGATGAACTGCAGTTCCCATGCCTTTTTGTATAATTCCAGAGAAGGATGTAAAATCACAGTCAGAGATATGTCGTTTGATCTTACAGGCGAATTGGACGCAGAAAATTATTTTATACAATGCTCTGCCGGTGATATGCTGATAGATAACTGTAAGATCTCAGCTGTCACAAATTCAGTTTCGGCGTATTCGGCTGATTACATAACAACATCCGGCAAATTGACGATTTCACATTCAGACATCACAGTCGACCTGCGTTATCAGATGGATTGTATAGCATTTGTATCTCCGAGTGACATGAATAATAATGTACTGATAGACGACTGCAAAATAAAGGTATATTACTGCGTGAATGGCGGCACAGGCAAAGGTTTTACAGGCGGCGGTCGGAATTTATATTTTATGCGCAGTTATGGGACTATAAGAAACTGCAATATTCTATGCAGCGGAACAGCAAATAATTTGTGCTGCGTTGTACGTTCAGATGTGAATATATTGAATTGCCATATATTCTTAGATAACAGTTATACAAGTCTGTGTTCGGGTGATGTTCAATTGAATGATGCCAATATAAATGTTCTTATTGGAAATTATGTATATTGTTACGGTTCATATATTAATTTCTTGATTTGCGAGGAGAATATTATCCGAAAGAGCAGCGCAGACAAATTGATGTTTCGCGGCGGCCGCATAATTTCGGGAAACAGATTTATAAATTATGCGCGCAACGATATTGAAGCTGAAGCAATCGGTGGTATTATTTTTACGAATAATATTCTTAAATACAGCTGTACCGTAAATGATTCAGGTACTGCTGTTATAACAAATAATATTTAATAGATTAGGGGGCTGCAAAATGGATATGGGTATTTTCTGGATTGAAAACAATAAAATCCGGTTAAACACATATAAAATAACTTCTCGTCTGTATTCAAGTGATGATAAAACGGAATACAGCGACAGTGTTCTTTATTTTGACAAAGAGAGGTTAGCCGGATACGAAGAAAGGTTTGTTGCTAAACATCGCCTTGTTGAGATTGTGGAAAAAGAAGCAATTGACACATCCGGTATCGCTTGGATGGAAGGCATTGAATTAAAGACGAACGACAGACAGAAAGAAATAGCGGAAATCGCGTCATACGGAAGTCTTGAAGCATATATGGCATCGCTGCCGGAGGTAAGAGACGAATATCTGCTTGACCTTGACTGCCGGATGTCTATGTTGGAGTTAGGGATAAATGGAGGTGATATTATATGACATACGCGCTTTGTAAAAAGCTGATTGCAAACGGCAATTATACCAAGTCGGAACTGCTTGGAAAACTGGATGTATTTCTGCTTGCCGGCCGTATTACCGAGCAGGAATATAAGGAATTGACGGATTTGATAAATTCAAATCAGGATATTAAAAGATAGGAGTGATACATATGGAAAGCGAAATTTTAATATCGATATTGTCGCTTGCCGGAACAGTGATAGGCTCGGCGCTGGGTGTTCTTCAGGCAAACAAGCTGACAAATTTCAGAATACAGGAGCTTGAAAAGCGCGTGGATAAGCACAATAATCTTGTCGAGCGTATGACGATGGTAGAGGAGCGTGCAAAATCAAACACACACAGAATTGATAAGTTAGAGGAGGACTGATTATGAAGGTATCGGCAGGAACTACAGCAAGGACGATTATTCTTGCGCTTGCATTGATAAATCAGATTTTAACATCAGTGGGACACAGCGTTATTCCGCTTGAAAATGAGGATATAACCGAATTTATCAGCTTGGCGTTTACCATAGCGGCGTCGCTTGCGGCTTGGTGGAAAAACAATTCTTTCACGAAAAACGCGATAGAGGCGGACGGATATCTGGAAGAACTGCGAAAGGAGTGATTCTATGACGGCACAGGAAAAATTGATAAAAACAGCAAAGTCATATGTCGGCTATCTGGAAAAGAAAAGCAATAAGGACTTGGACAGTTTTACGGCAAATGCGGGAAGTAACAATTACACTTCTTTTTCAAGGGATTATAAGCAAATAAGCGGCATAGATGCTCAGGCACAGCCGTGGTGCAGCGTTTTTTCAAACATGATGTTTGTGTACACATTCGGCGCAGATACGGCAAAGGAAATGCTCGGCGGATTTTCGGCGTACACACCGACAGCAGCGAATTATTTTAAGAAAATGAACAGATATTTTTCAAAGCCTGTTCCGGACGATGTTATATTTTTTAAGAACAGTCAGCGTATATATCACACGGGAATTGTATATGCAGTTGATGATAAAAATGTATATTGT
>CAZLOX010000196.1:0-3558 GCA_964561265.1 uncultured Lachnospiraceae bacterium | reverse complement strand
CCAAGATTTTTTTTGGATAAATCAATGATAAATGAGAGGCGCGGCTCTCTTTAGGCATCATAGCGGATAACTCCTTTAGCCACCGCACCTATCAAAAAATTTGCTCGGAGCAACAAAAAACGGCGGCTTCAATTCCTCAAAGCCACCGTAATTTCGGTATGCGAATTTGACTGCTGTACGACGGCTTTTTTCTTTTGCCGTCGTGCGGCAGATAAATCGCATTATTTAAAAAAATCCATTTCAATCATGCAGAAGATCAAATTGGACCATTGTTATGACAACGTTTTATGAAGTATAGGATTTCTAAATAAAGGAGCGATTCCAGTAACAGAAAGTTGCTAGAACCGCTCCTTTTTAGTTTGGAACAGCACGGGCAGCGTGAATGTATTCTTTATGATCCTGTTGTCCGTTCAGTCATCTATGACTTTCACGCCTTTCGCGTTGGCTTACCGCAGTTATCTTGATTGGCGGCGCATTCCGCTTTTTTCACTAAGCAGTCGCGCTGAAAGAAACCATCGGAGCCGCTGCCGTCTGGGAGAGCAGGGAACCGTCCTTATCATAGGCCGCGACGTCAGAGAGTTCCGCAACGGTTTTCTGCTCCTTCTCGGCCTCCTTTTCTCCCGCCTGAGAAAGCTCAACCTGATCGAGACGGTTCTGGCTGTCCTTCTCCGCCTTCTCGGTTTCCTTGTCCTTCTCAGCCGCCTCTTTCATGGCCTCGTTCGCCCTGCTCAAGGCACCCATCTGGGACTTTGTGGTATCCTGAATGGACTGCTGAATCCCGTCGAGTTCCTCCTGCTTCCGTGCCGCACCTTCCTCGTCGCCCCGGCCGCTGTCGGTCTTGATTTCCGATTCCAGCACTCCGGCCCGCCCGCTCATGCTGGCCCGCATACTGCTTTGCGTCTGCGCTTGCATCAGCGCGGTATTGGCGGACATCATAGCCGTCATCATGGCGGTGCTTCCAATTCCTGCCATCTTGTTATTCCTCCAGTTTCGTTAGATTTGTCGGATTTGAGCGCTCCGTTTCCGAGCGGATTCAGTATAACACCCCACTTTTCCAGAGAAAAGACAAATGCACTGAAACGGACTTTTTCGGGTGTGAAACCGCGCTTACTCTACCATCAGCATGACTCGCAGGGTAAATATCCCATCATTGATTTGAATATCCATGTCGCCATGATATTTTTGAGCGGTCCGTTGAATATTCGTCAGTCCAAAGCCGTGCCGCTCCTGATCGTGACGATTGGTTTCCGGCAGGCCGCTTTCGTTCAAGCGCAGTTCTCCTTGAAAACTGTTTACGAACTCCATCAGGTAGGCGTTTCTTCTCCGATAAGAGCGCACACGCAAAAATGGGGCCTCGCAGCCAGCCGCAGCATCCAGCGCATTTAGAATCGCATTGTCCAAAATCACACTGAGGTCAAAGGCATTGACCGGCGTTCCCTCCGGGTAGTGGAATTGGCTGGAGAATGCAATCCCACGCTTCTCGGCCTCCCGCTTTCGCTCTGCCAGAATCACATCCGTAACCGGACTTCCACTTTTGATTTCCAGCGCACCTTTTTCCAGCTCCCCCCGCAAATGCGTGAGATAATCCTGGGCCGTCTGGTACTCCCGCCGTTCACACAGCCCCTCCAGAACCATTGCGTGACTTCCCATATCATGGCGCAGACTTCGGATTTGCCGGTATAGCTGATCCACTTCCGTGATATGCCTCTCCATGCTTGTTAGCTGGTCCAAGAGAAGCAGATTTTGATATTCTTCTTTTTGGAGGCTTTTGATATGTTGAAAAATCACAATCACGGTTACGATTGCCATAAGAGACGCCAAATAATAGAAAAAACAAAGCCCGCTGTAAGCCCCTTCTGCATCCATGATATTTGCTCCGGTAGCTCGCTCATAGATTGTGTGATAAGACTGAAGCATGGCATATCCCAGCACGCTGGAAAGCGATGGAATAAATAAAAGCAAAAATTCCCGCCATGCCATTGCCTCCCGTTTATATCGGTAAGCCCGTTGAATCAGCCAACTGGCAAAAAACATCAGCGCGGAACAGAAGCCGATTTCCAAGATCGTGACCGCCATCCATGCTGCCGCCTGCATTTCCGGTTGGGCGGCAGAGACTGTGTACTGCCAATGATAAACTGGCTGGGCGGCGCATTGCTCCATAGCCATCACCAGCCAGCGCAGAGAAAAGAACGTCACCGATAAAAAGAGCTTCTGAGCAGCGTTCTCCCGTTCCAGGCCATACATTACAAGAAAACCGGCCATGGCCAGGAGACAATAAGCGGTAAAGTTGTTGAATACTGGCAGGAGGTAATAGAGCAGCATTGCCGCTGTAATATAGGCAATTCCCACCGTCCGGCCTGCTCTGGCCCTCTGCATAAATTTTTGCGCCAAATATCCATAGCAACCGCCCGCCAAGACGGTAATCCCTAAAAACCGCAGTTCCGTTATCAGCCAGTCACCCATCGTTTTTCGCCTGCCTTCCGTTGTAGCGCAGATACTGTTTCACAAAATCCCTGTACCGCTGTTTTGCCATCAGTGCGGAGCCACTTTCCAAGGTAATCACAGAACTGTCGTATTTCACAACATATTTGAAATGCACCAGATAGGCCCGGTGGGAACGGAAAAAATCTTCCCCTGCCTGTTGCTCCAGACTGGAGAGCTTGCCATAATATTCAATGTCCCCATAAGTACTATGAATGAGCACTTTTCGGTTGAACACTTCCGCATAGATGACATCTTGCCAGCGTACCCTGGTATGGACTCCGCCAGCTTTGACTAAGAGATGCGTCTCCTGCGCTCTGGCGGTTTGTTCCTGAACCTGTTGGACGGCGTTTTGCAGGACAGCGGCAAATTTTTCATCAGGGAAAGGCTTGACAAGATAGTGAAATGCGCCCACATCAAATGCTTGAAAGACGTATTCCTCCAAAGCCGTTACAAAAATCAGGATCATTTTGCTGTTCCGCCTCCGGAGTTCCTGGGCAATCTCCATTCCGGACTGCCCCGGCATTTGTATATCCAGGAGCAGAATATCTGGCGGCGGTTCCATCAGCAGCAGTTCTCCGGAGGAATACAAGAGAATTTCTGCGGCGGGAACGAAATTCCGCAGTTTTTCAGCTAACATCATGCGGATATTTTCTTCATCATCACAAATCGCAATACGCATACGGTTCACCTCTGTTCCATTATACAGGATTCTGACTGCTTGTGCGGGTGATGTTGTGAAGGGAGCTTATTTTGTAGTGAATAAGATAAGGATGGAAGAAAAATAGACAAATAGTATGGAATTATTTAAGTCAATACATTGAATTATATAGACATATTCAAAGATGGAGATGAACAGTAAAATGCAGTAGGGTGATATAATTATGGCAAAAAGGCCAATACCACGATATGACTTTAGGACTTTTGGAACAGCAATCAAAGCTGCTCGAATGGACCGCAGGGAGAGTCGCAAAAAAGTGTGCGATGAAATGTACTTATCTCCACGCTATCTTGCCAACATTGAAAACACCGGTCAGCATCCAAGCTTACAAATTTTCTTTGAACTTATGCGTCGAT
>CAZLOX010000195.1:0-3568 GCA_964561265.1 uncultured Lachnospiraceae bacterium | reverse complement strand
GAGCCTTCGGCAATCTTGACCATGGCCTCAATTTGCTTAGGCGACAGGACCTCCCGATAGTGCTCCAGGTGTGATTTGTGGGCTTTCGGGACAAGGGTCAGCGCAAAGTTCTGCTGCGAAAATGAATCCACGATAAACGCACCACTTTTGTAATAATTATTGTCTCGCACCGTTTTCGCACTCTCCGCCATATATTCGTCAACGGATTTGATCATGCCCTCCGTCAACTGCTTTGCGACTTTTGGCTGCTGTTCCGGCTTCAATCGGGAGAGTTTTGTCAAATTCTGCTTTGTAATCTTCATATCTGTGCCCCGCAGAATTTTCTTTGCCTCCGGCGTCAGATTTTCCGCAATCTGGACATGGCGCTCCACGGTGCGAGGGGAGACACCCATCTTCTCGGCGGTGTCCTGGGAGAACGGTTTTTCTTCGCCCGTCAATTTGTCGCTCGAAGATTCATAGTTGCTGGCATGACCCGGCAGATTGCGCGCAATCGTAGCCGGGTGCAGCGCTTCATAAATTTTCTTCCGCCGTGCCAAAAGTTCACTCAGCTCCAAATCAGATAGGCCGGTGCGGATCACGTTCTCGTCAATCTCCGCCAACTCGGTATGGAGCGCGTCCATGTCGCTGATGTTGCACTCGACCTCCGTCCAGCCCAGCCGCTTTGCCGCTTCCAGGCGGTGCAAACCGGCAATTAGGGTGCGGTCGGCGGTAACGGTGATCGGATTCATCATGCCAACCTCCGCGATGCTTTCCGAAAGCCTTTGCACATCCTCCGGGGCAACTGCCCGGCGGCCTGGGTTAATTTTAATGTCACCAATTTTGATTCGCATTGATACAATACCTCCGGTTGAATATAATGTTTGAACAAAATACGGGCCTGGAAACCTTAACGATTTCCAAGCCCGTGTCGGCTACATTATGCTGTTTTCTCATTCTCTTTCGCAGCTTCTGACACATCGTGCTTTTTTGCATTCCGCTGCTTTTGCATGATACGGTTGGCTTTCACTCTGCACCCATCGCTGCAATATTTGACGCTTTTCCGCGAAGCTGTAAAGGCAACTCCACAATTTTCACAGAAATGTTCGCGGTTCCGGTTTTTCCGTTCTTCTTGACGGTAGAAGGAGATGCGGCACTTCGGTGAGCAAAATTTCGCCGACGAAGTATGAGAATCAAATGCCTCGCCGCAAAACGCACAGGAAAGGTGATAGGGTTCACCCAGCTGAATTTGCCCCGTTGCGATCAGCCTTTCGCGCTCCTTTTTCCGCTCATATTTCCGGTGGTTCCGAGCACGGATTTTGCACCGCATTTCCTCCGCTGCCAGTTCCTCTGGCGTCGGCTCCGGTGTAGGAACCTCGAATTTTCCAATGAAATTCAGGTAAATGTCAACCTCCTGACACCGCTCTCCATATTCGTTGTGGGTCGGCGCATGGACGATGATTTTATCAATGAACTCGTTAATCATCGGCGTGGTCAGCTCCGAAAAGTCGGTGTACCTCTTTGCCAGTGATAAAAACTGCTCCACTTTGGCGGAGTCTTGCTCAAATGCTTCCAACCCTGCCTCGGCCTCTGCGATGGACTGCTTGAGGGCTTTCTGCTCCTGCTCATAGTCCGTGAGAAGTGTTCCGAAACGTTCCTCGGAAACACGTCCCATAGCGTAGGATTCGTACAGCTTTTTAATGATACCATCCAGCTCTCCATACCGCTTACGGCTTTTATTGAGCTGCCGCCGAACGCCCTTGGCCGCTTCCGCCTGACGGATATCTGATGCTTCCCGAACCTTACGGACAAACTCGTCCTGATTTTCAACAGCCTGTTTGCTGGCAAAGCGGATCGTCTCTAAAATCAGGGACTGAACCGCTTTTGTTGAGATGTAGTGTCCGCTGCACGCTTTGAACCGCTTTTGCCTTGACAAGGTATAGGTAGAACAGTCAAAGAAATCGGATGGATAAGATTTACCCGTTCCCTCATTTCCGTTGGATCGGTGATTATACATCTTCTCTCCGCAGTCGGCACAGTACAATAAACCGGTCAGAGGATTAGCCTCACCAAAGTGGTCAATCCTGCGCGGCGTCTGTCTCAGCTTTTGGGCCAGCTCCCAAGTGCCCTGATCCACAATGGCTTCGTGGGTATTTTCAAAAATCAGCCAATCCTCTGGGGCGTGGCGGGTAGTCTGTTTATCCTTGTATGATTCTTTGTGGGAACGGAAGTTCACCGTATGCCCCATGTACTCCGGCTTGGATAGAATCTGTCCGACGATAAAACCGCTCCAATTATAGGGATTAGGGAAGCTGTCCCGCCCCTTCCACTGTCCACGGCCTTGTTTGGCAAGATAGACCGCCGGGGCCTCCACTTGGTCATTGAAAAGTATCCGCGCGATGTCATACGGCCCGTGTCCTTCGATAGTCAGGGTAAAGATCCGCCGCACAACTGCCGCCGCTTCCTCGTCAATGAGCCAGTGGTATTTGTCGTTAGGGTCCTTCACATAGCCGTAAACAGCGCAGTTGGTGGTCGGCTTGCCGGATTCGCCCTTCACTTTGATTGCGGCCCGCTGTTTCCGGCTCAAGTCGCGGAGATACCACTCGCTCATGATGTTGATAAACGGGGCAAACTCGCTGCTGCCAGGATTATCACTGTCGATGCCATTCCCAATGGCGATGAACCGCACATGATTCTGGCGAAAGACGATCTCGGTAAAATATCCGACTTGCAGGTAGTCTCTGCCGATTCGGCTCATGTCCTTGGCCAGAACACAGCCGACCTTTCCGGCCTCAATGTCCGCGATCAGCCGTCTCCAGCTTGGACGGTCAAAATTACCCCCAGAGTAGCCATCGTCCGTATAGTGTATACAGTTGGTAAAACCCTGGCGGGCGGCGTATTCTTCGAGCTGGATTTTTTGATTGATAACCGAATTGCTGTCCCCAGCCAGCTCGTCGTCTCGGCTGAGGCGCTCGTATAATGCTGTGATCTTCGTTTCCGCCTGTCTGGCGCTCATATCAGGCGCTCCTTTCAGACTGACGGTCCATTTGTGGCACGTCCATCATACCACACTTTGTCTGCGATGCCAACCCTTCACGCTGGATTAGCCGTATCATTTTGTCCTCCATGGTTTCCGTGCCGTCCTGCTTGGTAAACACGTTCACCTTAAAAATCGTGCTTCCGATTCTTCGGGTCAGGGTGGTGCTGTGATTCTGCGTCATTGTACCTCGCTTTCTTCATTTGTAGGGTTTCCCCGCATTGCTGTCTGCGCCCGTATTTAGTTGTTACATGAAAAGCGCTGTCCCCGGCAGATTCGAGGACAGCGCTTTCGCTGGTATCTGCTATAACATCGGCGTCTCCTTTCCGTTGTTCTGCATGGAAGGCGTTTCGGCCTTCTGATACCAATATACGGACAAAATGGTGCAAACCGAAAAAATATGGCGTTATTGCAATTTGGGGGCTTCTCAGCGAGGAAAATTGCAAAAATGCAAGAGACATATTTCGACTTAATTGGGACATAGAATGTAGTATAATCCGGTATCATAAAGTCTGCAAATAAAAAATCAAGAGGGAATTTGCAAAAAAGCGAAGA
>CAZLOX010000194.1:0-3588 GCA_964561265.1 uncultured Lachnospiraceae bacterium | reverse complement strand
ACAGGAATATGAAAAAAATTATATCTCATCTTCCGCTGAGGTTTCTTTGTCTGACAATCTTTTTATCCGTGAACGTATGTAATCTATGACTACACTTTTTATCACAGACATCAGAATGTCTATTAAAAATTTAAACATGGCTTCTTTCATCGTTATCCCCCCTTTCATATGAAAATGGGGACAGCTTAACAAAATATCAGCTGATAACAAATAACTGCTCAGCCGATATTTTGCATTATATCATACTTTGTCGAAAATATCAACAAAAATATAATTTCTGACTTTCTCTGTTTTTATTCTGAAAATTCATATACTCAAAAAATCATTATTTTTACCTGCAAACAGCTTAATATAGAAAAATAAAAAACCGTTTCTTGCTAAAAAACCGAAACTGATTGACTTGCCGAAAAAAAACATATATAATAATATTATAGAATTATGAGAGGTGTTAATTTTTTATGTTAAAAGTAATGACAGCCGCTGAGGCTATCGATCTGATAAAAGACGGCGACCTTATAGGCGTGAACGCGTTCCTCGCGCTCAATAATCCTGAGGCTCTCCATGACGCGTTATATGAAAAATTTATGTCTACAGGACATCCGAAAAATCTGAGTATGTACTGCACATCCGGTTTCGGCTGCTGGAATGAAAACCGCGCCGGAGATCAGTATATAAAAGCGGGAGCGGTCAAAACCCTTATTCTCGGGCATATCGCAAGTATGCCTGCCGCAATGAAGGCTATAGCCGACAATAAAGTTGAAGCGTATAATCTTCCGCTCGGAGTTATGGCGCATCTTCAGCGCGCCTCGGCAAGCCGCAAATCCGGAATTTTTTCCGATATAGGTATGAATCTTTTTGTTGACCCGAGAGTGGAAGGACCGGCTCTTAACGAGATCTCAAAGGATAAATGGGTCGAGGTTATCAATGTTGACGGCAAGGACACTCTGTATTACAGATGTCCTAAGTTTGACATTGCCTTTATCAGAGGAACGGCGGCAGATCCTAACGGAAATATATCATTTGAAAAGGAATGTCTTACCGTTGACGCGCTTACGCTTGCGCAGGCGACACGCGCAAACGGCGGAAAAGTAATCGTACAGGTTGAAAAACTGACAGATGTATTCAAGCGTCCGCGCAACGTAGTTATCCCAGGAATACTCGTTGACGCGATAGTGCTTGCTCCGGATCAGAAGCAGGTTCCGGACAGTACATATAATCCGTCGCTTTCCGGAGATATACACGTTGACCCGCAGGATATGGACACATGGGTAAAACATCTTAAATTATCCGGAAACAGAAATGAAAAAACGCTTAATATATCTCATGCTATAATAGGCGCAAGAGCGGCTAAGGAACTCAAGGAAGACTATATTGTAAATATAGGAATAGGCATACCGGAGAATGTCTGTCCGGCGGCGTCAAAGAGCGGACTTTTAAGCAAGATCACAATGACAGTCGAAGCCGGCGGCATAGGCGGACTTCCGGCGCCGGGAATAGCTTTCGGCGCGACTATCGGCGCAGACGCGATATTTGATATATCACAGCAGTTCGATTTCTACAACAGCGGCGGTCTTAACATATGCTTTATGGGCGGACTTGAAGTGGACAAATACGGCAATGTAAACAGCCACAAACTCGGCGATAAAGTTACCGGTATCGGCGGATTTGCAAATATAACGCAGTCAACCAAAAATGTTGTGTTCTGCGTAAACTTTACCTCCGGCGGTCTTGTCGCTCACGTTGACGATGATGACAACGTGATAATAGATAAAGAAGGCAAACATAAAAAATTCGTGGACAAAGTGAACGGAATAAGTTTCAGCGCGAAAAACGCGGTCGCGTCAAAGCAGAATGTTTTATATGTGACTGAAAGATGCGTGTTCCGTCTTACCGAAAAAGGCCTTATGCTTACCGAAGTCGCAAAGGGAATTGATATTCAGAGGGATATTCTGGATATGCTTGATTTTGATATAGAAATATCAGATAATATAATCGAAATGGATTTCTCAAACAATGTGATAAGAGATTAAAAAAACAAAATATTATAGGATAACAGCATTTTTATCAGTAAAAAAATAATATATACAAATATGAAAATTTAAAGAAGATATAAAATATATCAGCTTAATATTATTTTTTCTTTTAAAAAGTAAATGCTGTTACCCTATTTCATAAAACAAGCCGTATTAACTTTTATTTCCTATGTTTTAGTTATTGTATTTTTGAAAAAGAGGTAATATCATGAGAAAAAATAAATTAGTTCTTCCTGTCTTAAAATGGGTAGGAGGAAAAAGACAATTGATAGATACGTTTGTACCTTTATTACCAAAAAGAATAACATCTTATTGTGAACCATTTATCGGCGGCGGTGCCTTGCTGTTTTATTTACAAACCAATACAGCATACGTTAATGATATTAATGCAGATTTAATATGTGTCTATAAAGTCATAAAAGAGAATGTTGATGATCTTATTAAAGAACTGAAAAAATATAGAAATGAGGCCGATTTTTTTTATTCTATCAGAGATTGGGATAGGGATAACAATAAATATCAGACTTTATCTGCGGTAGAAAAAGCAGCACGAATGCTATATTTAAATAAAACATGTTATAATGGTCTTTACCGTGTCAATAATGCTGGAGAGTTTAACTCTCCATTTGGTAATTATCGTAATCCCAATATTGTAAATGAACCTGTTCTTCGAGCAGTAAGTGCCTATTTTAACAGAGCTGAAATTAAATTTTCAGCGTTAGATTATGCGGAAGTTTTAGCAGAAATAAAAAGAGGAACTTTTGTGTATCTTGATCCACCATATGACCCTGTTTCTGAAACATCAAATTTTACAGGATATTCAAAAGGAGGTTTTTCAAGGGATGACCAAATTAGATTGAAGAAATGTTGCGATGAATTAGACAAACGTGGTATTAAATTTATGTTATCGAATTCTGCAACACCATTTATTATGGAACAATATGCAGCATATCATATAACAATTGTTCAAGCTAAGCGAGCAATTAATTCTGTTGCAAGCAAGCGTGGCAATGTTGATGAGGTAGTGGTGAGAAATTATGAGTAATGAAAGTTTGAATGATAAGGCATGGGAACACTTATTTGATAAATATGATATTTTATATCATATCGAAACAGATGGTTTTTTTAATATTTCAGCAAAACAAATAAAAGAATTTCGCGAACCACGTCTAATGGTAAAATTTGACCATACAATAAATCTGCCTAAACTTTTTTTGGATAATACTCTATCTATACTTCCTATAACGCGCGGTGATTACATGATATCACATTTTGACGCATATCATAATTTTGAAGATGATATTGTACCTATAGAAAAAGTTTCTTTACCTTCTCATATTCAAAGTCTGGATAGTAACAATATCACAAGTGAGACTATCGCTTTAAATTGTGCTGTTGCTTCTGGAATTATTGCAGAATTCATAGAAGATAGTGAAATTGTAGCTACTGTTTCTGGGCGTATGAGTTCAGGAATTTTTTCTTTCAATATTAGTGATACAAATACAAGTAATGTTCGTCAAGTAAATGTACATAATTCCCAAATTGAAATAGATGC
>CAZLOX010000193.1:0-3602 GCA_964561265.1 uncultured Lachnospiraceae bacterium | reverse complement strand
GGCGTCGATCCATGCTTCCGCAGGCTTTTTCGGCTCCATGCTGTGCGGGCTTGTTATTACTTTGACCGGTTTTATTTGGTTGGATGATATTGTTATGATGCTGGGAAGTACGGATACCATTGCGCCCTATGCAAAAACCTATATTGCTTACATATTGGCTGCCGCGCCGTTTATGAGCGGAAGTCTTACTCTCAACAATTTTCTGCGCTATGAAGGCAAAGCCTCTCTTGGAATGATCGGACTCATGTCCGGTGCAATTCTGAATATAATCGGCGACCCGATACTCATGTTCAGGCTGAACATGGGAATTGCAGGGGCGGGGTTGTCTACTGCTGTCAGTCAGATAATCAGCTGGCTGATTCTGCTGTTTATGTTTTCCACCGGAAAAACCGAGTCTAAGCTCAGCTTTTCCAAGGCTCTGCACATCAGTCCTCTGGTTTACGGAAATATTATGGCTACCGGATTTCCAAGTCTGCTGCGGCAGGGACTGAACAGTCTGACTACTGTGATGCTCAATTCACAGTGCCGCGTTTACGGAGATGCGGCAGTCGCAGGAATGAGCATTGTGAGCAGGATCATATTTTTTGCCTTTTCAATCGCTCTTGGAATAGGGCAGGGATTTCAGCCGGTTTCGGCATTTAATTACGGGGCAGGCAGATATTCCCGTGTCCGCAAAGGATACAGGTTTACCGCGCTTGCTTCGGAGAGTATTATTATTACAGGATGCGTGCTGCTGATTATTTTTTCAAATAATCTGATTGGACTCTTCCGTGATGATCCGGAAGTCATTGCGGTTGGTACAAGAGCGCTGAGACTGCAGGCACTGTCAAATCTTGCGCTGCCGGTCTGTATGACAACGGAGATGCTTCTCCAGAGTACCGGAAAGCGTTTTGGTGCGTCCTTTCTTTCGGCGCTCCGAAGCGGTATTCTCTTTATTCCGTCGATTTACTTTCTTTCCTGTTTCAGAGGACTTGCGGGAATACAGGAGGCACAGCCGCTCGCTATGGTTTTAGCACTGCCGCTGACAGTTCCGTTTGCCGTTTATTATTTCCGGAAACTTCCGAAACAGGACGATCCTGCAAATACGGAATGAAACGTTTCATGCGGGATTCTGAAATTTTAATATTTCCCTCTCAAATTAACTCCCTCGTGTTTCTGCTTGCCCAAACTGTGAAATTCTGCGTCAGAAAACCTTGAAAAACGCGAGTTTTTCAAGGTTTTCTTTTTATATCGGAAAGATGTCCGACGCTTGCTGTGCAAGCGGTTTTGTGCAGCAAAACTAATGATTATAATATCTCCAGATAGTTTTTTTATTTCGCAGACAGGAATTTATATGTTTGTCAAAAAAACAAGCCCGTGAAGTCCGTAACCGATAATATTTTTGTTTTCACAAATGCTTAAATGCAGTTTCATATATTTTTCAAAATCTTCTTTTTTCGCTTTGTTGAAATCCGCGCCGCGCGTCAATGGATTTCCATCGGAGGTTATATGATGAAGTATCTTTAAATTACATTTCTCCGCCGTTATTTCTATTTCTTCCGGCATCATATAAACAAAAGAATCATTAAAATTTCTCATACTGTAACATCTCAGTATTTCGCTTATATTCTCTAATCCGGACATCAGTTTCAAATGCAATGCCGTTATCAGATTGATATAGCTTATAACCAGAATACCTCCGTCTTTTAATAATCTCAAACATTGTTCCATCGCCTTATAACGTTTTTTTTCATCTAAATGATAAAATGCGCCCATACAAAGCACGACATCAAAATAATGATCGCTGCAGTGATTGCAGTCACAGATATCTCCGACAAATATATCTTTTAATATCGGAGTGTTTTCCTGCTTTTTTAATATAATATCTATATTATGAGGCACAATATCACTTGCAGTTACGAAGTGGCCCTGTTCTGCTAATTTGAAGGCATAGTTTCCGGTTCCTGCGCAGCCGTCAAAAATCCTGCTGTGCACAGGTAATATTTTATCAAAATAATGAACAGTTGTCAGCCATTCAATTTGATGACTGTAATCACGAAACAGCCTTCCGTCTTCATCATATGAATTATAATAATCAATTATACCGTTATCCATTGAATACCTCCCTGATTGTTTCAGAATTTTTGGTTACAGTTCATAATATTATCCATTATCTATAATAGATTTCATTTCATCCGCTATCTGCTGAACGCTTTTGTTGTCGGTATTTATAACATAATCACCTTCATACGGTTTTAAATGCAGCCAGAAAAAAGAACATTCATTTTCATCTCCGCGCTTTTTATGACGTTCGAGCAAAGTTTCCTCTGAACAGGTCAGGGTAATGCCTATGACGGAATAATCTTCGGCAGTTATATCTTTAAGTATCGTTTCGCGGATTTTTTTATCCACAGCAACTACCGATGAAAAAAAGACATAGTCGAAATTTGAATTTAAGTATGTTGACAGCGCAAAAGACATTGTTTTGTCGCCGTTTCGCAGCCGAGGATCATCGACTGAAAACGGATTTACACACCATGCCCAGTCGCCGTCAAAAAAAGCGCTGTTTTCATAAGAGGTAAAAAGTTCCCGTGTAACAGTAGTTTTTCCCACGCAGGGAGAGCCTGCTACAATAATCAGTTTTTGTTTTGACATTATATTTCTCCAATCAATAATTTTTATATCGTATTTTAAGGCACAATAATATTTGCTGCTGTGCCTTGATCAGATACAAGAAAAATTTAATTTATTTTTTTGCATAGTTTAAACTGAGCGTCAAATCTGTCTTTTCCGCCTTCGACGCCGACTACATGAAATCCGCATTTATTTATGTAAAAGTAATGATTACGGTAGGAAACAGCAGGAGTTTCCGCATACCATGTTTTTATCTTCGGATACATATATTCCACAAAACGCCATGCCATACTGCCATATCCGCTGCCGCTTAAATCGGTATCAATAAAAATATTTCCAAGGTAGCCCGAGGCGTGTTCTTCATGGAGAAATAATATTATTGCGCCGATAGGTTTGCCGTTAAGGTCAATGCGGTAGGAGGTGGCTTCGGGATGAAATCCCCATTCCTCCAGAAAGCTGCCGTCATCATATCCCGGAGGTCCGCCTTCGGGTTTTTGAAAAAACAGCTGTGAATCATTATCGAATGAACGCTTCATAATAGGGGTGAGAGTGGTAATATCATCTTTTACCATTGGTGTAAAGCATAATTGTTCAAATTTCATTGTTTTTTCTCCTTTTATTTTTCTGAAATATCTCTTCGGCAGTAATGCGGTTATACTGCTTTTGGATGAGTGTTGTTCCCCAAATATCATAGATTTATAAAATTGCAGGACTTAATGACTGCTGATTGCAAATGTGTAAATTGAAGTATTTTCACTTTATTCTAAACATTCGGGGTCATCTGCTTCTTCATAATAGTTCATTATTACAGCAATGATAAAGATTCCTGAAGCAAATCAGAAACCTGACGGTCGATGGTAAATAATTCCTCAAATAAGGCTATGAGTTTTGCTCTTGCAGATGAGTTATCCAACAATTCATTAATATTAGGCGGTACGCAGTAGTGAGTATCCGGTGTGACACCCAGAAGTCCCCATACTCGCCATGCC
>CAZLOX010000192.1:0-3639 GCA_964561265.1 uncultured Lachnospiraceae bacterium | reverse complement strand
CAGGGAAAGAACCGACAGCGGCGGAAATATCGGAAATTTGCGGTATATCTGTAGCAGATATGAAAATTATATCCAATGCGGCGGAAAACGTAAAATCGTTAAATGAACCTTGCAACACTCAAGACGGAGCAATGTGTGAATTTGGCGACTTATTAAGAGATGATACAATATCTATTACAGAATATGAGGAAATTAATGAGCTTAAACGCCTTATTATACATATTTTAAATGATTTGTCGGTTACAGAGCGTAATATAATTATATATAGATTTATACACGAACAAACACAGATTGACACCGCAAAGATTTTACATCTGCTGCCGGATGAAGTACGCCGCAAGGAGATTACGGCATTAAGACGGTTAAGACACTACAGTAACAGAATATTATTTGAAGATTATATTTAATATACGGCTGTTCTCCATTAAACGCAAGCAGCGGCGGAAAGCATGAGAATGTGTGCTATAGAGTTTGAATTACTTTCACAGGTACTTTACACCCGACCGCCCTCTTGCGGGGCTAAAGAGGCGCGGGAAAAACCTCTTTTTATAAAAAATATTTTCTGTACTTCCTTCCGCTTTTTAATGTATCATATAAAAAAAATCATTTCCGAATTTATGACACCAAAAAAATGACAGGAATTTTCAGAGTAAAAGAGGAACTCGTCAAAGGTACAATGAATAAAACCGCCGCTTGGAAAAAATATCATATAGCGGCGGAATATTTATTTTTTATGCTTGCAGTTTTGCTGCACTTGAAAAAGCGGCGGAAGATATATAACGGATTATTCAAAAACAAATTCACAAACGCTTAGGAATTTGAAAATCAGATTTATGTGTTATAATAGTATTATGAAAATTTATGCAGAGATTAATAACAGACTTTGATTTATTGAAATTCAAAGCCTGTTATTTTTTTATATTTCCTGTTAGCGGAAACTATAATCAGCGAAACAAACGAAAGGTTGGTGTATATGGGGCGCAGCAGACATCCTATGAGAGAAGCGGAAAAAATAAATATATTGAAAGCCGCAGCAAAGCTGAAACATCAGAGCTTGCTGCATTTGCAGGGGTAACACCGACTAAAATAAGACAATGGAAATCCGCTGATAAATGTAATGAATTATTGACACAATTTATGAAGCCTAATCGCGGCGGCCGGTATTGCAACAAGAACGCCGCAGGACACGGAGCGCCGCTTGTTGTTCTTGATACTTAAGAAATTATGAATGTGAAAATGAAAGACTGGAAATTGAAAGAAAAAAACTTAAACTTGCGGAGCAAAAAGTAAGCGGAATATATGAAATTGAGGCATTTTACGAGAAACCGGCTCTTGAAAACATGATTGAAAACGCAGTATCAGAAGGCTCAGAATAGGTTCTGCCGCGCCCAAAACGGCGTGAGAGTCAGCGAGTCCCACAGCTTTTTTAGTTGAAAACTTTTTTTCATTTCCGCTATGTTATAGATTTTTTTGCTGAATATAAAGGAACAGCGAAGAAAAATAAACAAAACCGCCGCTTGGCAAAATATCATATAGCGGCGGAATATTCATCTTTTATGCTTATTGCAGTTTTGTTGCTCCGAGTTTTCCGATTATATAGCCGACTGCCGCCGTACGTCCACTATCATGGCAATCAGACAACTCTTTCGGAAATAAATTTGTTATCAAAATAGAAATATCTTCAAGTTCTTGTTCTGTTATGTTATCAAGAAATGATGTATTATACATCTTAAATGCATTAGCATATTTGCCGGAGCGGAACATTTTACATAGTTTCCGCCGCGTTTCTTTAATAAATTTTCTTTCGTCTTTTTCGCCGTATTTCCGATTTCTATACTGCTCTATATACATACGCTGTAAATCTGTATATACGTCAAAATGCCGCTTTTCATATTCGGATGCCTTACCTAATAAATTATAGTAGCAGCATTGAAGCCAATAACTGATATATCCGGGTATTTCATTCTTTTGATTAAAAAGATATTCCAAAAGATTATCTTTATAGGTAATTGTTGTTATGCCTATATCAGAATTATTATGTGAAACACGGTACAAAGTATCAAATATTTTATCACAAGCCTTGTCAAAATCGTTATTACGGGCGTATTCGCATTCGTGTAATACTGCACCGCAAAAATAGTGAATAAATCTCTTTGTATGTTTAGGGTTCACTATTCCCGTGTTCCATAATTCAATATCCTTTTTATTCATTTTATAAATTCCTCCTAAAAAGCCTTGACATTCCGGCGGCGGCTGTGATACAATAATCTTGTGATGAATTATGTATAACCGCCGCTCCGGTGGTGTACTGCCTTGTATAAGTTTGCGGCTTATACAAGGCTTTTTCTTTATGCTATCTGCAAGGATATAACCCCGCCATAATTCATATATTCGGTATAATGCCCTTTGACCTCTTTAAAAGCGGCGGTAAGCTGTATGCCCTTATCCAGTAATGCAGCGACTACATACGCGAGATTGCGAGGGATAAAACCTAAATTATAATCAGCTGAACCTCTTACCGAGATTATAACCTTGACGGCGTTGTTATCGTGCAGATTTGCCTTGTCGCGCTCCAGTCTTACAGTTACATCCTCCGGTTTGTAAGCCTCTGCTATTCTGCGAAGAGCCTTTTGTCTGCTGCCTTTGGTTACTCCGGCAACCTTTGTTGTTACGGTTCTGCCCTTTACAAGCTCCCATGCCTTTTTAAAAGCGGCGGAAAGTGTCAGACCCATTTTCTTTAAGCGGTTTGCCATTGTTGCAACCTTTTTTCTGATAATTGTGATTTGTTTCATTTTCTTTTGCTCCTTTCATTCGGTTTGTTTCAACCTTGACTATATTTATATTATACTATGGTTAACCATATAAGTCAATATGCAGAATAGACAAAGTTAACCATATATATTTGTGCAATATGTATATTGTTAACCATATAAAATTATGCTATAATAATAATGAAAGGAGGCTTGAATAATGGCAGTAAGTGAATCGCAGAAAAGAGCGTCTAATAAATATAACCAAAAAAATATGGCTACATTGGGTTGTAAAGTAAAAAAGGAACAAGCCGCCGCTTTTAAGTCCTACGCACAGGAGCAGGGCAAAACTGCGAACAATGTTCTAAAAGATTTTGTTTTGGACTGTATTAACGAGAAAACTGTTGATAAAAGTCCACCAAATTAGAAAAATGAATCGGTCAGAATGAAAAATATAGGACGCATAGACGGGAGATGATATAATGCCTATAATATCAAAGTTTTATGGAATAATAATTAAAATGTATTTCCAACAGAGCGAGCATAATCCGCCGCATTTTCACGCCGTATATGGTGAGTACATGGGAGCATTTGACATTAAAACCCTTGAAATGATAGAAGGGGATTTGCCTGCTAAAGGTCAGGCTCTTGTCAGAGAATGGGCGGCACATCATAAAGATGATTTGCTGAAAATTTGGAACACTCAGGAATTTAAGAAGCTCCCGCCGCTCAAATAATGGCGGGTATCAGAAAGGGGCGATATTATGTTTTACAGAGTGAAAGAAGTCCAGCCATTACCAGCGTATAATCTGCTGGTTAGCTTTATCACAGGAGAACGCAAGCAGTACAATGTTGCGCCGTTGTTTGAAAAATGGGATGTATTTAAGAC
>CAZLOX010000191.1:3502-3754 GCA_964561265.1 uncultured Lachnospiraceae bacterium | reverse complement strand
TAAGCGATTTGTCGGTTATACATACCATTCTTTCCGATAACGGATGGACTGTAAAAACTGCCGTATGCGCGATAGCCTTTTATATGCTTCACTGGCCGTGTTCCACTTCCTGTCTGAGCGCGTACAGGGAAACAAAAAGCCTTAAATGGACACTTTGCGTGTTTGCCGTACCGGCCGTATGCGGTGTATGCCTGTGTATTCTGCTTAATCTGATACTGGGGATTTTTATATAAAAAAATATAAGTAAAAACC
>CAZLOX010000191.1:0-3492 GCA_964561265.1 uncultured Lachnospiraceae bacterium | reverse complement strand
ATATTTTCATGTAAAATGGTTTTTGATTTGTTCAGCCTTGCCTTATTTTTTTTTATTATTTCATGCATATTTTCATTCTCTATCTGTAATATTTTTAAACACATCACTCTCCTCAATAAAAACGCTGCACATCATTTTGACCCCCAGTCTGAAACCAATTTTAAAATTTTCCAGACTTGTAATATCTATCAGTTCACAGTGTGATTCCAGTAACTTAGTCAGCAGTTCTGAATCATTGCCATTAAGAGATTTATTTAAATCAGTTTCACAATTGTAAAACGATTTCAGAACATTATCAAATTTTGAATCCCGTACAAATTCCTTTTCTCCCGGTCTGATGTTTCCGTAATATAGTTCATCAAGAAATGTCATATTATTTTATCCTTTCTATAATTTATTTCATAAAATATTATAATAAAATAAATTATAAATTTTAACTTGATTTTAATAGTAAAATAATAAATATTACTATTAAATAATAGTAAAAGACTTTTATACAGTGTATTCGGCCGAAATTGATAGTGTGGATTTTTATAAAAAATAAAACCAGCGGAAGAAAAAGCATAGAGTTTTTCTTCCGCTGGTTTTCACATACCGGTTAAATAAATTATTTGTTTTTTTCTATACAGTCAATAATCTGTTCCTGAACAGGAAGGATTTTTTCAAGTATAGCCGTTGCCGTTTCTATGTCATCGCTTCTGAGACAATTCATAATTTCGGTGTAAGCATTGTAAAGAGGGGTAAGCGATAAATTTCCGGTAACGCCTTTTAAAGTGTGAGCGTTTTCCTTGGCTGTATCAATATCGCCGTCTTCAATAAAAGGCAATATTTCCAGACTTTGTGCATTGGCAGTAAATTTGCCTAACATTCTTATATACAATGATGAATTGTTCATAAATCTGTTCAAAGCCTCGTCGGTATCTACTCCCAAAGATTTTAAATTATTTATAAGATCCATTTTTATTCTCCTTTCGTATTAACTCATATATTTTGATAATATGCGCAGTATTTCATTTACATCAATAGGCTTGGAAACGTGAGCGTTCATTCCGGCGGCCAGACATTTTTGTATGTCTTCGGAAAATGCGTCGGCCGTCATCGCTATAATTGGCAGTTCCGAATCGCTGCGCTCCATAGAACGTATAGTTTTTGCCGCCTCATATCCATCCATTACCGGCATACGAAGATCCATCAGAACAGCGTCATAATATCCCGTTTCTGACTGTGCAAATTTGTCGGTGCATATTTTTCCGTTTTCAGCTCTGTCAAGGAGCAGTCCGTGTTCGGAAAGCAGCATCTCGGCAATTTCCCAGTTTATATCGTTGTCCTCTGCCAAAAGAATATGTTTATTGTTAAAATCAATAGTCTGATGTATCTCATCTGACTGGTTCTCTTCTTCGGAGGAGCTGATGAATGGTTTAAGTCCGTGATACAATGTTGACTTGAACAGCGGCTTTGAAATAAATCCGCTGACTCTTGTATCGCGGACTTTATCCTCAATATCGCTCCAGTCATAGGCTGAAATAAGGATAATGGGAATATTGTCATCCAGATACTTACACATTAAACGCGCCGTTTCAAGACCGCTGAAACCGGGAAGTTTCCAGTCTATAAGAACGATTTGATAATCATTCTGTTTTTCATGCTGTTCCTGAACCATGCTCAGCGCGGTTTCACCTTCAAGCGTCCAATCTGCCTCAATACCCATTTCATTAAGAAATTTCACCGCGCTCATACACAAATGCTCGTCATCATCCACAACAAGCATCCGGCGTTTCGGGAGTTTCATATCTGTTTCATCGACAAGAGCTTTTTCCATATCCAGTGTAATATGAAATTCCGTGCCTTTGCCCTGTTCTGTTTCAATCGCTATCGTACCGCCCATAGCGTCAATAATAAACTTTACAATTGCCATGCCAAGACCGGTTCCTTCGGTTTTATGAATACGCAGAGAATCCTCGCGCGTGAACGATTCAAATATTTTATCTTTAAATTCCGGCGACATTCCTATACCGGTATCCTTAATGCGCAGATGTACTCTCACATAGCTGTCTCCTTTCGGAGAGGCCTCCTCATACAGGAAAAGGCTTATAGAGCCGCCGTCCGGAGTGAATTTTATCGCATTTGAGAGGAAGTTGAGCAGGACCTGATTCAGGCGTACAGCATCACAGTAGACTTCTTCTGTAATTATGTTATGTATGGATATATTGAATATCTGATTTTTCATGCTTATCTGAGGCTGAACGATACTGACAATGTTATCCATAATTTCTTTCAGTGAGATCTGTTCCGGATTCAGCGTCATTTTTCCGCTTTCGATTTTAGACATATCCAGAACATCATTTATAAGTCCAAGAAGGTGTTTGGATGAAAGCGAAATCTTTTTAAGGCAGTTTTGCAGCTGTTGTTTATTGTCGATATTATTGGAGGCAATTGCCGTCATTCCAACGATTGCATTCATCGGTGTCCGTATATCGTGACTCATATTTGACAGAAAATCACTTTTTGCTTTGGTAGCCTGTTCCGCTTTAGCTATTGCTATTTCCAGTTCTTTGATCTGTTTTTTGCTCAGACTGAAATATATAAGAAAGATAATAACCAGCACAATTAAAATAATACCGCAGCTTATAAAAATTATACGGAACATTGTATTGCTTTGTTTACTCAGCATATTATCAAAGGTACCGACAGGCATAATTGTCGCAAGAAACCATTCTGAGGAATCAAGCGGAGTGCAGTACATATACCGCCGTACGCCGTCTACATAATATTCTGTTGAATACTCCTGATTCTTTTTCATGGCTTCCGCCAGATTATAAATATACGTATTCGATGTCATATGGTTATCAAGTTTATAGAGATTATTCAGTCTTTCAAAATAATTATCCTCGTCAGAGCTGTCGCCTTTGATTACATAACTTCCGTCATTGCGAATAATATGCGAAAATACCAGTGAATCATCATCATAAGAATCCTCAATGCCCAGTGTAAGCGCATTTTCTATATATTTGGACGGCAGACCTACCGTAAGCGCGGCGCTTTTGGTGCCGTTCAGCATTGTGTAAGAAACTGGAATACCAAGTATTACAATAGATTCACCGGAAGCCGAGGAGCCTATTGCAATCTTTTTTTCGGAATTATTCATAGAATTGAGAAAAGGCTGCGGGTCTGCCAGCTGCATCGGTTCGCCGTAGATCATTTCAAAATCTCCATCTGATGAATAAAGGGCAATGTGATTGAAATTCATGCCGTTGATAGCTTTTATCAGTTCGGAACACATATCCTCATAGCCTGCAACGCTTTCTTCCGGAATGCTGTCAGTAATATTTTCAATATATGAGAGGTGAAGGTCGATAAAGTTCATAAACTGAATAGAAATACGTTCATTCAGGCTTTTCATATAAATATTGCCTATGTCATATATTGTTTTATCGTTTTCATAGTTTATATGTCTGACCATAAAAGAAAACACAGCAACACAGACAATACACA
>CAZLOX010000190.1:0-3776 GCA_964561265.1 uncultured Lachnospiraceae bacterium | reverse complement strand
TCTCTCTCTCTCTCTCTCTTTCTTTTTCACCATTTTGGGTTTTTGATCCAGGTTTTCTCAGTAGCTATAGAGCCTGTCTGGGAACTGGCTCTGTAGACCAGGCTGACCTTGAACTCATTAAGATCAGCCTGCTTCTGCCTCCCAAGTGTGGGGATTAAAGTGATTGCCACACACGCCCAGCCTTTGTTTTTCAAAACAAAAACCTTAAATCTAATCAAATATCCTTGGTTTAGATTTTTCCTAACCATTAGCCATAATAAATTGTAACTAACACATTAAACAAGAACAGACATCCATAATCCATTTTTTTTTTTTTTTTTTTTTGGTGGAGGGTGAAGGTGTCCATAGTTTTCTAGACTACTTTCTGATGATTGGGTGCTCATAATTTTTTTTTGAATGAAACAACAGCTTTATAACGAAGCAGGTTAAAAGAATTCCACTGAAACTGAGCAGCTGACCAATTGTTAAAATTAAGCCTTCAAGAGGTTCCAAAAAAACAAGTTATGTAGATTGAACCAAGTTGGTTCTGAACCTTGGTAACTGCATGTCGGCAGGAGCAGCAAACGACTCCTTCCCAGAGTTAGGTTGTAAAGCGTCTCCCAACCCTGTCTCTTCAGCCAAATCGAACGGCTTCTCCAACAGTAAATGTGTACAAGATTCTCAGACAAAACAGAGAGCCAAAATGAAAAATCTCATTTTAGGGTGTAAATTCTACACATCCAACTCAGTGTGTCATATGCAATGTCAATGGCCAAATAAAAGTGCCCATTAGGTGTAAGCCATTCGTGACCCAGCAGCAGTATCCACAATTCCACCTTAGCTCCCTCACCAACAACACAGCCGACACACTTCAGGTTTAGCTGCAACCGGACAGCTTTTCAGGAAGATGTAGAACTCTATCCCAGAGAGCACATATCAGTGAGGACACTGGCTCCTGCAGGAAACGTTTCTGGAATCAAAAAGGTGACCAGAAGGAATATTAAACCATCAGCATATATGGCAGGTGAGGCAGAGACTAGAAAAAGGGTCCCCTCACAGGGCCAACGCATTCCTGCTTAATAAACTCAAGTCTGGGGGACTGGATAAACAAGAAAACACCTCAGCCGAATCAAAGGAAAATGGGGTTTATTTCACACAATATGGAAAGGTACACAGAACAGAACAAAGGCACCCACTGGTATAGCAAGCGAGTCCACAACCCATCGTGTGAGTCCTTCCCCGGCCTCAGTCAGAGTCCTTCTCAGGGTGCTCCAGGTTCTTTCTTCCTAGGCACAGGGGTGGTGACTTTCCCGAGAGTCTAAGAGGTAGGCAGGAAGGCGGGCAGGCTGCAGTCATCGGTTTCAGGATCTGTCTGCGCCATGTAGGCATCCAACTCAGCATCCAGGCGTCCTTTAGTGTTGGACATGTACTCGTCCAGTTCCTTGTCCAGCTGCTCCTTGGTCAATTGAGAGCGACGGAGGGCACCTCTCCCTCGACCACGCCATCCAAAGTTGCCTCTTCCCCGACCCATCACAGCCAGACCTCTCCCACCGACTCCACCACGACCCATAGCTGCCCGCCCTAGGCCCCCTCTCCCGGGGCCTCCACGACCCGGAACAGCACCACTTCTTGAGTCCATTCGTGGGGCAGCTGAGTCCAGTTCACCTCGGAGGAGCGGGCTTCGACCTTGGAGCGACAACCCGCCCCTAAGCAGCCTTCCGGTGGCAAATCCCCCACGGAGTCTTCCTCCTCTTCCTCCTCTCCCTCTTCTTCCTCGTCCTCCTTCTTCTCCTCCCCTTCTTCCTCTTCCTCCTCCTCCTCGTCCTCCTCGTCCTCCTCCTCGTCCTCCTCTTCCTCCTCGGGGAAAGCCTCTCTGGATTTCGGGTAGGCCTCGTCCTCCAATCGCTCCCCTGGACAGGGCACCTCTGGGTCGGCCAAAATGCGCCTGGATGTTCCTCTTCTTTCCCAGGCCCCGCTTAAGTTTTAATGCTGCCTGGACAGAGGGTCTATTCTTCATCTGCTGGGCCAGCCTTCTGCTTCTGGCACTGCTTAGCTGCTGCTGCTGCAGCGAAGCACGAATAGTCGCTGCCGTGGGCTGTTTGTTCTCCAGCATACTAGTAAAGCGCTCATTTAGGGACAGCTTGGTGGTTCCTTTCAACACCACTTTCCTCTCTGACTGTGTAGCCATCTTCAGATCCTGAGAAGGGAAGGAGATGGACCCCAGGGCTCCTCCTGAGGCGGCTGCGGGCAGGTTGGCTGAATCTGAGCTGAGTAGGACCGCTCAAGTCTCTTTGCTGGGCGCTTGGGTTAGGCGCTTGGATAAAGGGGATGATGGGAAGCTCAGTCCTGGTGGCTTGGCTCCTTAGTCCGCTGATTTTTCTTCTTGTCCGACCAGCCCTTTCTTTCCTTTGCTTTGTGCCGTCCTTCGCTGCCAACTCAAGCTTGCTACCTCCAGGAATCTCGGAACGAGACTGCTTGTCTGAGAGAGGTCTCGACCCCTTCTTATACTCCTCTCTAGGGGTGAGACTAAGGGCGTGCACCAGTGGAATTAGGGTGTGTGTTAGGGTGTGGCCACTGGGATTAAAGGTGTGTCTTGCCATAATCTGCTCATTGAGGCGGATCAGTGGGACTCTTTTACACTCAGATCTTCAGGTCATCTTTATTTACTTAAATACAGTTGAAATGTCACTACGATTCCCCCGTTCTTTCTAAAAGAAAGGTGGAAGCTATATGTAATATGCGCATAGACAATTTGTACAGGCATTAAATACATCGACAATGCCTAGTCCATTTGCATTTGACAAATTCAGAGAAAAGATTTCACATCTATCCTATCTAGGTGGGTTCAAAGTCTTCCTCCTGATTGATTTTCTATCCTAATTTCCTTTCAGTGTCTGGAAAACTAGAACTATAGCTATCAAATCCTCAACCCCCTCAGAGACCCAGGAAGGAAATAACAGGAACCCAGTAAGCAGGAGGTGCAAGCAGGCGACTTCCAAACCATGGAATGACAGAACACATCTGGCTGCCCGGACAGTCACCCACACCGAGTTCCTCAGCAGCATCGGGGCATCCCTCTTCAGCCTTCAGGCCTAGCATATGTGACAGGCTTTTCTGTGATCAGAATATTCCGTGTCCTGCTCGTCTCTAGGAGAAAGTCGTGTTGGCAGTCGAGATAGGGGCGTTTCCTGCCCCACGGCTTCTTTATCGCCACAGAGAAAGTAAACTGCAGGTGGAGTTTCTTCCATGTCTCTTATCCTCTCTGCAGTAGATTGCTGCTGCCAGGAGCAGACATGTCTCATTGTCACAAAAGAGAACAATCTAGGTTATTAAAGCATTTTAACTGCCATATTCTGTAGATCTCTGAAGTGTTTGAACATGACCTATCCATCTAAATTATATCTTTGTTTGACCTTGAAAACATACCTAGTATGACTATGAGTTCAATTTTACCCGGTGATGAACTACTACCCTATATTTCTTTATTTTACTAAACAGTTAATTGTTAATAATAATTTTCATGTCTAGAAATTGATATTCCATTGTTAGATGAGCAGTATAGGTACAATACCTCGGACAAGATTGGAAATGTTTGTGGAGCATGTTTTACTAAAATAGATCCCAAGTTTGTATCAATATGCAAATTTGTATACAATATATAAAAATAAACCAAAGCAAAAGACTTAAAACAAATAGGTGCTAAAAACAGGATCAATAATCGTTTTTTATTGCTTATCATTTTATCTCTATCCTCTCTGTCTCTCTCTGTCTGTCTATGTCTCTCTCTCTCTCTCTCT
>CAZLOX010000189.1:0-3783 GCA_964561265.1 uncultured Lachnospiraceae bacterium | reverse complement strand
AAGACATCTGTAATGACCGTCTGAGATAGATTATGAACAAAAGAGCAATGACGGACAGTATTATATAGCGGACTTGGATCAAAATAGAAATCCTCTGAGCGACGCAGGAAAAACAACATTTATTTATGAAGCATATGAAGGTGTTCCGCTTGTTTCCGGAGGTGAATATTGTTATATTGTAAAGGGGTATAATGCATCCGGTGAACTTGTTGCAACAAGCGAACTGACAAAACTCAGAACAAAGGAAAAGGAGAAAACGGCATCTATCGTGTTCAGCGGAGAGCCTTCAACCGATCTTACAGGCTATAATATGTCTGTAAGTGCAGTTACAAAAATGGAGCAGGGTTCATACGGCGGCGTGTCGGGCTGGCACTTTATCCAAAACGAAGCCGGAAATCAGCAGTATCTGGGGCTGAATCTGGATGACGGCAGCGAACTTGTAGGAGCGGCTGAGGATACGGGTTATATTGTAAAAATTACATGGGCGGACAGATTTTACAATCAGGCTGCAACGGCGAGAATTAACTTGCAGAGAACAGCAAATGAAAGCTATAATCAAGAAGATTTTAATGATGTAAAAAATTATATCAGAACTGTATCCGGCAGCGGCGGTGAGAATAACAAGTGGTACACGATGGAAATGGCGTATTATGGTAAAAATAATCACAGTCTCAGCGTAAACGGGGCTCTTGCTGACCTTGTGTTAAACGGATATTTTGCAGGTCAGTACGGAAGATTTTACATCAAATCCATAGAAATCTCTGAGTGGAATGGTCCTGAAGAAAGACCGTTTGAGATTAATATGCCGTCTATGTTTACGGATAATATGCTTTTACAGAGAAATAATGAGATTAATATCTGGGGCAGGATAGATGGTGTGCCTAAGAAGGGCGACAAATATGTATCTGCCGATGTAACAGCAATTTTGCTGGATGAAAACGGCGCAGAAATTGCAAAAGGAACAGGTCAGTCTGAGGCAACAAGAAGAGCGGACTGGACGCTCACGCTTGATAAAACTGTTGAGTATGAGCCGGATAAGTCATACAGTCTTAAAATTACAGCGGAAGCTGATGGTAATGTATCCGGAACTACTGAAATCAATGACATTATCTTTGGTGATGTGTATCTGTGTGCCGGTCAGTCAAATATGAAATACGGTCCGGAATATCAGAACTGGACAGATTACAATGCCGATTTGGATAATCATGAATTTGACAATGACAATATCAGAATAATATCTAACGAAAACTCATCTGTTTCGGGATTTTGGGAAACCGATACTGTCGGCTGGAGAAAGGCGAACACTGATACAATACGAGAGCTGAGCTTCTCTGCAACAGGTGCGTATTTCGGAAAGCATCTTTACGAGGGTAACGGCAATGTGCCGATCGGTCTGCTTTCATCGGCAGTCGGCGGCGCGGGAATTGAGAACTTCCTTATTAACTCTTTGACAGATGAAGCAGGCAATGTTTTGTTCAAGGCAGGTTCAGCATTATATAACCGTCAGATTTATCCGTATACAAACGGATTTAATGGAGGCAACGGAATACGCCTTGCAGGTATTATCTGGTATCAGGGTGAGGCGGATGCAAACGGTGCAAAGATTAGTATGAGTAATTATACAAAAACTATGGAGCTGATGGTTAACGATTACCGAAAAGTATTCCATAATGATACACTCCCGTTTATGTATGTTCAGCTTGCGGCATTTGATAATCCGAGCGGCGAGTATGCACCAATGCGTGAGGCACAGTTCAATTACATGATTGGCAAAAATACAAACAACGGAAAACCTCAAAATGTAGGTATGGCTGTAATTACAGATAATACGGATAATATAAAAGATATTCATCCGAGAAACAAGAGTGAGGTCGGCAGACGTTTGAGTCTGTGGGCAAGAAAGCTCGTTTATAACCAGGAAGATGTTGAATATACGGGTCCTGTATTTGAAAATGCCGAAACAGTGGAGCTTAACGGACAAAACGCTTTAAAAATTACATTTGATGAAGGCTCTGTAATGAATGGACTTGAATTGAAAAATGATATTCTTATCGGAATGAAAATAGCGGGAGAAGATAAGAACTTTGTTGAACCTGACAGTTATGAACTCAGCGAAGATAAAAAGAGTATAACTGTTGTAAGCAGCAAGGTAAGCAATCCTAAGTATGTGCAGTATGGTTATTATAAGCTCCCCACAGATGCCACACTGTTTAATGCAGATGGATTGCCGGCGTCACCGTTCAGGAATTATGAATGATAACAGGAAAGGATTAAGATTATGAAAAAGAAAAATATATTATCCTTGATACTTGCGGCAGCAGTAGGTCTTTCATCAGCAGGACTTACTGCCTCAGCCGCAGGGCATATTCCGGGAGAGCATGATTTTGGCGATCCGTTTGCGCCGTATCTGGATACGAAACTTGTCTTAAAGGCTCAGATCGAAGAACCGACAACCATTTCTCACACATCAAAGAATGTGCAGGGCTCGCCGTCTGTTACAGCAAATATTATAGAGTCTTCCGCGCAGTTCTATACAAGAGATAATGGCTGCGAAAACCTTGCGGATGGCTCATTGGAAGAAAGAGAGTACGGAAATATCAAGAACATTATGTTTTCATATATATATGAGCCGGCCGCTGAAGGAAAGTATCCTGCAATATTGTTTTTACATGGCGGCGGCGGAACTGCCGATACGCTTAAAGAACGGGCAAAGGACTTTGCTGCAAAAGGATATGTCACGATGGCAATTGATATTCCGGCACTTTATGGAACAATACCTGATGTGACAGTAAATGGTGTATCTGAAAAGCGTTCAAGCGGTAAGTATATTGGAAATGATAATTATCGTTTTAATATCACAGAGGCTGAGGGCGGAGCAGGAAACTCAAATCTTGTGGATGCTGAAGTGGGTGTAATTCAGGCATTTAACTATCTTAAAGATTATGCAAAGGTTGATGAGAAGAATATTGGTATTATGGGCAGTTCATGGGGTGCTTATTCCGCAACTTTTGTGACAGGAATTCTCGGAGATAAGGTAAAAGCAGTATATTCTCAATATGGTTCGGGTTTTTACGGTCCGACCCCTGACGGCACAAAGTACGGCAGCTTTTGGACGGTGAACGGATATTTCCCAACCGATGAATTCGCAATAGAGGAATGGTACAGATACATTGATGCTTCTTCACATCTTGATAATGCAAAGGCAAATTATTATATGGATGCCGCCGCCAAAGACACATTCTTCTGGCCAATCTTGATAAGGCAGGCAATGAGGGCGGCGCAAATACTAATCATGTATGGAGCTATAATTCAAGTCATGAGAGTATAAGCGGTTCTGATACTATTTATCCGTTTATGGATTATTATTTAAAAGGAGAAGGAACACCGATTTCAAAAACCGAAATTATAAAAACTGACATTTTACCTGACGGTTCTAATAAAGTACATATCAAAGTTACAGCAGATGCAGAACCAAGCTCTGTAAAGCTTATATACAGCAAGAATGATGTCGGTTACACAAGCCGGAATTGGAATGTTCTTAATACAGTTAAGGATGGGAATGAATATACTGCGGTACTTCCTCCTGAGAGTGTTGCCGATGGGGTTGAGTATTATGCGCTCACACGTGACGGCGACAAGGCGGCATATTCCTCAAGCCGGATGAAAGTGGGATTCACTCAAAGAATTACTGTTGCTTCAACTCCAAAGTTCACTCTGAATAACGCCGCAAGTAATGTGATCGGCAATGGTGTGTTCACAGCAGACGTTCCGGTTAACAATTAT
>CAZLOX010000188.1:0-3848 GCA_964561265.1 uncultured Lachnospiraceae bacterium | reverse complement strand
GTTACAGATGAACCGTTGCCGAGGTGACAGGTTATAATTTTCAGTTCCTCAATAGGCTTGCCCGCCATTTTAGCCGCTTCCTGAGAAACAAATTTATGGCTTGTGCCGTGGAATCCGTATTTTCTGATTTTATATTTTTCATAATATTCATAAGGAAGAGCGTACATATACGCTTCTTTCGGCATAGTCTGGTGGAAAGCCGTGTCAAATACGCCGACCTGTTTAACGTTCGGCATAATTTTTTCGCAGGCCTCAATGCCGATTATATTCGGCGGATTATGGAGAGGAGCGAGCGGTGTGCATAAGTCGAGAGCCTTTTTAACCTCATCATCGATTATAACGGAATCGCTGAAATATTCTCCGCCGTGAACCACTCTGTGTCCTACCGCACCTATCTCATCCATAGAAACGATAACGCCGTATTCCGGATCTGTCAGAGCGTCAAGAACCATCTGAATCGCGTCCGCGTGATCCTTCATAGGCTTTTCAATTTTTTCTTCCACATTTTTTATAAGATTTTTATGCTGGAGATTAGAACCGTCGATGCCTATTCTTTCGCATAAACCCTTTGCCATAACAGTTGTCGAATCCATATCAATGAGCTGATATTTGAGCGATGAACTGCCGGCATTTATTACCAATATTTTCATAGCAATATCTCCTTAAAAAATTTAATTCTGCTGTGCCTGAACGCAGGTTACCGCCACAACTCCGGCGATATCCTCAGCCGAGCATCCTCTTGAAAGGTCGTTGACCGGCTTTGCGATACCCTGAAGTATAGGGCCGTAAGCTTCGGCTTTAGCGAGTCTCTGAACAAGCTTATACGCAATATTTCCGGTATCGAGAGTCGGGAATATCAGCACGTTTGCGTGACCTGCAACATCGCTGCCCGGAGCCTTTGACTTGCCTATTTCCGGAACAATAGCTGCGTCAGCCTGCAGTTCTCCGTCAAGTTTCAGGTCAGGTCTTTTTTCCTTGGCAATTTTTGTAGCGTTCTGTACTTTTTCAACAAGATGACTCTTTGCGCTGCCGTATGTAGAATATGAAGTCATAGCAACCACAGGTTCCTCGCCGATAAGGTTTTTAAATGAATCAGCCGATGAAATTGCGATTTCTGCAACTGTTTCCGCATCCGGATCCTCATTAAGACCGCTGTCCGCGAAAACGAAAGTTCCGTTTGCGCCGTATTCGCAGTCGGGAACGATCATAATGAAGAATGCTGAAACGCATTTTGTGCCGGGAGCCGTCTTGAGAATCTGAAGTGACGGACGTATAACATTTGCCGATGAATTAACAGCGCCTGCAACCATACCGTCAGCCTCACCGGCTTTGACCATCATTACGCCGTAATACAGAGTATTTTTCATCGTTTCGTTAGCCTGATAAGTGGTTACGCCTTTATTTTTGCGCAGTTCATAGAACATATTTGCATATTCTTCTCTTTTGTCGCTTGTTTCAGGATCAACAATTCTGATGCCGTCTATATCGACATTTTCAGCCTCAGCCTTCTGTTTGATTTTATTGGCATTGCCAAGCAGGATAATGTTGGCATAGCCTTCTTTTTTTACTATCTGCGCTGCCTGCAGGGTTCTGAGTTCTTCGCCTTCAGCCAGAACGATTGTTTTTATATCGCTTTTGGCTCTTGCTTTTAATTTTTCTGTAAATACGCTCATTTTTTACCTCCGTAAATAAAAAATATTATTAAAAATCAGATATTCATATAGCCGGATATCCGTTTGTTTCTTAACATATACATTATACACCTTTATTTTTTAATTTACAATAGGTGAAATAAAAATTTTCGTATTTTTTTACAATAAACAAAAAAACAAACCCCACAGAGCCGTGCAAAATCTATAATTCTTACCTGCCGAAACAGGTGGGTCGAAACCTCACTGCATTATATGTCCACTGGCATTTCTTACGAAAAGGAGGCGTATACGCCGCAGCAAGAGTATTCATCCCGTATTAGAAGTGTTGGTAAAAAAAAGACTACACACGAGAACCACAGGGTTTGTTATTAACTTTTCAATCTGTAAATATCATAACACATTTATATTAAAATTTCAAGAGTTTTTTTAAAATTTTTATAGTATTTTGTACAAAAAAATTCAATAAAATACATTCAGGACACATTTAACATAAATTTCTTGTGTTTTAAGTATTATTTTTCCTGATTTGGTTTTACGACCGCATCAAATTCCTTCTCAGGTTTCTTTTCAATTTCGCTTGTAAGGGGAGTATCACCCTCAGGAGTTTTTTAAGATTCCTTTTCGTTTTCGGCTATAACAAAAGTATTGTCATCCTCATCGCGTCTTACAAACTCATTGAATGCCTCTTCAAGTTCCTTTTCATCTTCGACCATAACAAGAGTATCGTCCTCAGGATTTTCACCCTTTTCAAGTTTCATAATAATCACGTCTGTTTCCTCTGCATCTGAATCAACCGAAGTTTCAATCATTGCAAAATAAACGCTGCCGTTAAAATCATATACGTCTATAACTTCACATTCCACCGGATTTCCAAATTCATCCTCAAGTATAATTATATTATCTTCCATCTTGTCACACCTCTGTTTCTTGATATATTATTTTAATAATATAATTTTATTACAAGTTTTACAAAATGTCAACTGTTATTTTATAAAAAATTATGAAATATTATATTATGCGAGTATTCTGTCTATAAGCAGTGTTTCGGTTAGTATCTCATCTATGCTTCCGTCGCTGCTGAGAAGTATAATTATATAGAAAGAATCATTTCTGAATCCCGATACAAGCTCGTGCATATCTCCGTCCGCGCTGCATACTTTCAGCCTGATTTTCTTGTTTTTATATTCTTTCTGCCTGTAAAACATAATTTCTTTCAGAACATCAACATTGTATTTCTCTTTTTGTGTGAATATATTCGCAATAAGAAACACCGCAAGAAAAAGCGCGGAATAATTAAAGCCGGACGTATAGGCGCCGTATGCCAGAAAGACTGTTATACATAAGATAATTACGATGCTTATCGCCTTTGTTATTTTTTCCGCAAGCTGAGAGCCTGTTTTATACGATATTATTTTTTTCAGAATAATTCCGCCGTCAAGAGGAAATACCGGCAGCATATTCATTATAAAAAGGGCTATATTTTCCTTATAAAAAAAATCTGCAAGGGGATTTCCGGTCTTTACGGACAGTATCAGAGCCGCAAGGGAGAGGATGATATTTGTCAGCGGGCCGGAAAGATAGAGGATTATTTCATCTGACAGACTGTATACTATTCTGTTTTTTAACCGCAGATTTACCCCAAACGGCTGAAAACACATATAAGACGGTTTAAGTCCGATAAGAAGCGCCGCCGCAAGATGCGCCGTTTCATGCAGCAGCATTGCCGAATATGCCGCGCACATCATTTCCAGATGCCTGTTAAACCAGCACACCGCAAAAAGAATAATTGTAAGCGGATTTATGTAAATATATTTTGACAGCTTAATTATTGTAATCACCGCCGTTCTCACTGCCGCCGGTTTCTCCGCCTGTATTTCTGTTTTCTTCTATGTCCGTACCGGTATTATCCGCTTCGCTGTTTCCGCCGGCATTGTCGGTATCGCCGCCGTTTGTTTCATCATTATTTATGCTGTTTTCATTGTCCGCAATCTCGTCTTTAACGCTGTCATCGCTTTCGTTTTCTCCGCTTTTTTCTTTAAGAATATCCGCCGGCAGGATACTGCTGACGCTGTTCATTATTTTATCATATGCCCCGCGGATATCGCTGTCGTGAAAAAACAGATATGAAGTGCATTTGTTCACCTCTGAATACGGAAATTCACTTTTTCCTTTTGAGAAAAATATCGCAGCGCAGGC
>CAZLOX010000187.1:0-3853 GCA_964561265.1 uncultured Lachnospiraceae bacterium | reverse complement strand
TCGCGCCTCTCAGACAAGCGGAGGACGCAGTGCTTCTTGATACAAGCGATATTGATTTTGATACCGCCCTTTCCGAAGTAAAGAAAATAATAGATGCCAAAACGGGGGTTATTTCTTGTGTTCTATAAAATTTGCCGCGCGATAGTGAGATTTTTTATGTTGTTTGTATTTCGCATAAAGACATACGGCGCAGAAAACGTCCCGAAAAATCAGGGCGCGGTTATAGCGGTAAATCACCGTTCATACTGGGATATTCCCGTTGCCGGGCTGACCTGTCCGCAGCAGCTTACCTATATGGCAAAATCCGAACTTTTTAAAAATCCGGTTTTCGGCAGACTGATATCATCTCTCGGGGCATTTCCGGTAAAACGCGGCCGCGGAGATATAGGCGCAGTGAAAGCGGCACTCAGTATTCTTGCGCAGAACAGACTTATGCTTGTTTTCCCCGAGGGTACACGAAACCGCACAGACGCGCCGCTTGAAAAAGTAAAAAGCGGTATTGCCCTTTTTGCAACCCGCGCGCAGGTACCTGTCATACCGGTATTTATCGGGGGCAAATACAAATGGTTCGGACGCGTCACTGTAACATATGGAAAACCGATGTATTTTGATGAATATTACGGCAGAAAGCTGTCGCAGGAGGAATTATCGGAAATATCCGCGAAAATATACAATAATATCTGGGCATTAAAAGGTGGTTGATTTATGGGAATAACTATCGCTGAAACAGCCGGTTTCTGCTTTGGAGTGAAACGCGCGGTCGATGAGGTGTATAAACTTGCCGAAAAGCGAAAAATAGTCACGCTCGGCGAACTTATCCATAACAAACAGGTCGTTGAGGATCTGGAAAGCAAAGGCGTGCGTATTATCGGCTCTGCCGAAGACGCGCCGCATGACAGCGCCGTCGTTATAAGAACTCACGGAGTAGGCGCGGATACTATCGGCACACTTAAAAAAAACAATACAGAATATATAGATCTTACCTGTCCTTTTGTTGCAAAGATACATAATATAGTGTCGGAGCATTATAATAAAGGATATTTGATAATTATTGTCGGCGATGAAAATCATCCTGAGGTAAAGGGAATAAACGGTCACTGCTCTGACAGCGCGCTTATTCTCTATGACAATTACAGGAATATTGAGCCGGAAATAAAGGGCAGAAAGATATGCGTTGTCGCACAGACCACCATAAGCCGCGAAAAATTCGGCAGGATAACGGAATTTATAAAAAATACCGAACCGTCCGCGCTGATTTTTGACACTATATGCGGCGCGACAAAGCAAAGACAGACTGAAACCGAACAATTGTCACGGCAGTCTGACATTATGGTGGTTGTAGGCGGAAAACACAGTTCAAATACGGCTAAGCTGTATGAAATATCAAAACAGAACTGTCCGCAGACATTTTCTATTGAAACTTTTGAGGATTTACCTCAGAATGTAATATATAAAAATAAAAAGATAGGTATTACGGCAGGAGCATCAACGCCGCGCTGTATTATCGAGGAGGTTTTCACGAAGATGGAAGAAAAAATGAACAATGCACACGAGAGTGACTTTGCAGCAATGCTCGAGGAACAGTCACCGAAAACTTTGAACACAGGAGATATCGTTACAGGCACTGTCGCAGAAATAAAGGGCAATGAAGTTATTGTTGACCTCGGTTTCAAGTCAGACGGTATTATTACCCTTGACAATCTCACAGACGATTCAAGCGCTAAGCCGGAGGACTTGCTCAAAGTCGGTCAGGATATAGAAGTTTATGTTGTCGGCGTAAATGATGCAGAGGGCAAGGTTGTTCTTTCAAGAAAGAAAGTTGCCGCTATGGAAAACTGGAAAAAGCTTGAAGCCGCTTTCGACGAAAAAACAATACTCGAAGGCAAGATCATCCGCGTTGTTAAAGGCGGAGTTATCGTATTGTCCAACAGCAGTCAGATATTCATTCCGGCACGTCAGGTATCAGAAAGATTTGTATCCGACCTTCAGACTCTTGTCAACAATGTTGTAAGATTCAGAATTATCGACCTTGACAAGAACAAAAGACGCGTTGTCGGTTCGGTACGTTCAGTGCTTGAGGAAGAAAGAAAGGCCCGCGAGGACGCATTCTGGAGCGCTGTTGAAGCCGGCAAGGAATATACCGGCGCTGTTAAATCTATTACCAGCTTCGGCGCGTTTGTTGATCTGGGCGGCGTTGACGGCTTGATTCATATTTCAGAGCTTAGCTGGAACAAAATCAAGCACCCGTCGGAAATTGTAAAAGAGGGCGATGTGCTGACTGTTTATGTAAAGGATATGGACAAGGAAGCAAAGAAAATTTCCCTCGGCTACAAAAAGCAGGAGGATAATCCTTGGGTTATCGCTCAGAACAAGTACAATATCGGCGATGTTATTCCGGTTAAAATCGTTCGCATGATGAACTTCGGCGCATTTGCTGAAATCATTCCGGGCGTTGACGGTCTTATCCATATTTCTCAGATTGCCAACAGAAGAATAGGCAAGCCTGAGGACGTGCTTGAAACAGGACAGGTTGTTGATGTTAAGATCACAGATATCAACTGGGAAAACAAGAAAATCAGCCTGAGCATCAGGGCTTTGATTCAGGAAAATGAAGAAGCTGCTCCGGCAGTTGAAGAAGCTGCCGCTGAAGAACCGGCAGTTGAAGAAACTGTTGCTGAAGAACCGGCTGAATAATTTTAAACAATAATATTTTTGGCGTATTCTTAACAGAATACGCCTTAATATTTTTAATCTGCCTTGACAATTCAAAAAAATAGACTTTACATTGACTCTAACTTCTGATATAATATAATTACTTATTATATTATAAGGAGGTGTAGGAGGTGAATGAAATAATGACAGGCAAAGAAATAGTAAATCTAATAAATAAGCTTGAAAATGAAGGTATGTCATCCGATAAAATTATTGAGATTATAAAATATATTGAATTGACAGACCCTACAAAAAAAATGATTGATAACTCATAAACAAATAACAACATAAACCCAATATAAAAAGGCGGTGTAAGGTCTATGTCAAGACTCTACACCGCTTTTTATTCATTATATCATTAAATAATAATATAAAAACATTCTCACCAGAACCGAAACGGTAAGCATAAACGCAGTAAACAGCGCCGATGCAAGATATATAAGTCCTTCCGTATTCAGAACATCGCTGAAATTCAGAAAATCTTTTTCGGTATTCATTCCGGTATAACTTTCGATAAGAGCGTGAACAGAATTTCCGGAAATAATGCGTCTTTTAAGTATAAATCCGGAAATCCGCACTGCGGCGCGGAAGATAACAGCCGGAATGAAGGAGAGTATTTTATATAATACCAACGCGGCAGAATTTTTCTGAGTGCGTGATATTATCTCAACGGTTTTATAAATAAAAGCCGGAATAATGCCGAAACACATATAAAATACAGGGCAGGCAGTCAGACGTACGGTATAATCACGCCGGCTTATAAGCGCGGAGGCTATATCCGCGTCAATCGGCTTTTCTTTCTTCATCCCGTTTCCGCGCAGAAATCCGACAACATATCCGCGTTTTTTATGCCTGAGCAGATATATCAGATGCAGATTATCCTGCTGACCTATCCTCAGCGTCAGACAAAACAATATGCCGGAAATTATTTCCCGGAAAAACGGAAAAGGAATAACAGTGTATATTTCGGACAGTATCCACACAATCATAAAGACGAAAATAATGACGGCTGTCAGAATAATGGTATCGGCGATTTTTCTTGCGAAAGAATCAAAATCACCGTCAATGACAGCATATGCCGTTCTGTACAGACGCTTTATATACCGCTCCGGCCCTATCGGGATATGCAGGATACCGGCAA
>CAZLOX010000186.1:0-3868 GCA_964561265.1 uncultured Lachnospiraceae bacterium | reverse complement strand
GACAGGGTTTCTCTACAATCCTGGCTGTCCGGGAGTTTGTTCTGTAGACCAGACTGGCCTCAAACTCACAGAGATCCACCTGCCTTTGTCTCCCAAGGAGCACGTGGATCAAAGCGTCCCTGCCTGTATCGGCAAGTCTGTCAAAAAGTTCTCCGCTTGTTTCATACTCTCCGATTCCGGTTTTTACCTGATAAAGCATATCGCCGGTGTCAAGTCCTTTATTCATCTTCATTATAGTAACGCCGGTTTCTGTTTCGCCGTCCATGATTGCGCGCTGAATTGGCGCCGCGCCGCGGTATTTCGGCAAAAGCGAGGCGTGAACATTGATACATCCGTATTTCGGATAATTTATAATATATTCCGGAAGTATTTTTCCGTATGCCGCCACAACTATAACGTCCGGAGAATATTGCTCCAGCGTTTCCGCAAAAATACCGTTTTTCAGTGTTTCCGGCTGATATACCGGTATATTCTCCGCAAGCGCGTATTCCTTGACTGGAGTCATCTGCACTTTATGTCCGCGGCCTTTTTTTCTGTCGGGCTGAGAAACAGCCGCGCATACGTCAAAACCGCCTTTCACAAGTCCCTCAAGAATTTTACCGGCAAAGTCCGGTGTTCCCATGAACATTATTTTCATAATATCGACCCTCTTCAAACAAACTATCTGCTATTTTCCATCTCTTCGGGATCGACAAACTCCGATACCTTTTCCAGAAACAGATGTCCGTCAAGATGTTCTATTTCATGGCATAAAGCTCTTGCAAGAAGTTCATCGCCGTATATCTCAAAAAATTCCCCGTATCTGTCCTGCGCTCTTACCTTTACTTTCATAGGGCGGAGAACTTTCCCCCATACTCCGGGAACGCTCAGACATCCCTCCGGACCGTCCTGTTCGCCCGATTCGCTTAATATAACAGGATTTACAAGCTCTATCTTTCCGAGTTCCTCATCGGTTTCGATAACGACGGCTCTTTTTAATATTCCGACCTGCGGCGCGGCAAGACCTACGCCGTCCTTGTTCTTCATTGTATCATACATATCGTCAAGAAGTATTCCGAGTTTTTTGTCAAAGACTTTCACTTCCTTGCACTTTTTATACAGGACGTCCTCGTCCTTTTCGCGAATTATTCTTATAGCCATTTCAAGCCTCCTAATACATAGTATTTGAATTTTTATCCACTATAACCGATATTCTCTCATATTTTTCATTGCTGTCAACAGCTTTGAGCATTTTTGCGAGTACTTTGTTTATGCCGTCGCTGTTTTCGCATTTTATCATAATTCTGTATCTGTATTTATTGTTTATCTTTGAGATATAAGCCGGAACAGGCCCCAGAACCATTGTCCGCTGTTCCAGTCTTTCGAGAAGGCGGAGCGAGTTTTTCACAAATCTTGCCGCCTGCACAGTTACATTATCGCTCGATCCGCTTATAAGTATCGACACAATCTCACAGTACGGCGGATACCACATAGCCTTTCTCATACATATCTCACTTTTGTAAAACGATCTGTAATCATGTGTTTTTACCATTTCTACTGCCTGATTTTCGGGATTGTAGGTCTGTATGACCGACCTGCCCGGTTTTTCAGCCCTGCCGGCTCTTCCGGAAGTCTGCTCAAGCATGGCGAATGTGCGTTCCGCGCTGCGGAAATCATCAATATTAAGCATAGTATCGGCGGATATTATCCCTACAAGAGTAACATTGTCAAAGTCAAGTCCTTTGCTTACCATCTGTGTTCCTATGAGTATATCTATATGCTCATTTCTGAACGAGGATAATATTTTCTCGTGCGACTCTTTTCTGCCGGTTGTGTCAATGTCCATCCGTATGGTTGACGCGTTCGGAAAAAGCGAATGAACTTCTTCTTCCACTTTTTGAGTGCCGCCGCCGAAATAGCGTATATATTTGCTTCCGCATTCCGGACACTGAATATAATTTTTTCGCGCATATCCGCAGTAATGACAACGCAGACTGTCATCAAATTTATGATATGTCAGAGATATGCTGCAGTTCGGACAGCGCGCCTCATATCCGCAGTTTCTGCACAGTACGAATGTGGAAAATCCGCGTCTGTTCAGAAACAGAATAGTCTGTTCTCCGCGCGCGAGATTTTTCTCGATCTCGCCTTTAAGCTGTCTGCTTATCATAGAGCGGTTTCCGTCTGCAAGTTCCGCGCGCATATCAACAATAAATGTTTCCGGCATACTTCTTCCGTGTATACGCTCGTCCATCGCAACATATATATATTCGCCGGTTTCAGCCTTGTAACAGCTTTCGACAGACGGAGTTGCCGACGCGTAGATTATCATACTGCCGTACTGGCGCGCGCGAAATTCCACAATATCCCTTGTATGATATCTCGGGCTTCTTTCGGATTTATAGCTTTGTTCGTGTTCCTCATCAACAATGATAACACCGATATTATCAAGCGGCGCGAAAACTGCAGAGCGCGCTCCTATGACAATATCCGCTTTTCCGCTTTTTATTCTCCGCCATTCATCGTATCTTTCGCCCAAGGACAGCCTGCTGTGCAGAACGGCTATCCTTGCGCCGAATCTTGAATAAAACCGCCTTACCGTCTGAGGTGTCAGCGATATTTCAGGCACAAGCATAACTGCCGTTTTGCCTTCGGATATTATATGTTCGATTACTCTCATATAAATTTCTGTTTTTCCGCTTCCGGTAACGCCGTGCAGAAGATAAGGCTTGTTTTTTTCTCTGCCGGCAAGTATTTTATCAAACGCGTTCTGCTGGCATTTTGTGAGTTCCGGCGCGGGGGTTGTTTGCGGCGGAGCAGAATTTACAGGATTGCGGAAAACCTCAATCTCAGAAAAAGTAATAAAGCCCTTTTTTTCGAGCGATTTTACCGCCGAATACGAACCGCCGGAAAACTGGAGAAGATCCGGCAGACTCAGAAAATCCGCCGTGGAGAGTATCTCAATCATTTTCGCCTGAACAGGAGCTCTTTTCAGCAGAGATAACATTCTTCCGCTGTTTTCCGCGCTGTCCGCAAGGGAAACTACGCGGAGTGTGCTTTCGGTTATTTTTACCGATTCTCTGTACTGCGTTTTCAGCGCGCCCTCTCTTACGAGTTTGTCCACAGTATTTTTCACACTGCCGCCCTCATCGTCAATAAAGCTGTAATAACGGACGGCTCCGCCGTTATCCCTGATTTTACCGATTATTTCATTCTCTTTTTCCGAAAATTCCGCCCTTACGTTTTCATCATAAACAACCCATTTTTCAGGTCTTACCGCTATGCCGTCGGGAATAATGGTATGCAGAAGATCTATATACCTGCACAGATATTTCTGACGCATAACATATATAAGGTCGCGCATTTTTTCGTCAAAGACATTCTCGCCGCTCGGTCTGATTATTTCCTTTATATTTGCCGCCGACGTCGTTTCCGAAAGATACATAACATAAGCCTCAATATTTTTGTTTCCTCTGCCGAACGGGACTATCACCCTGCTTCCCACAGTCACATCCATATTTTCGGGTATGCCGTAATCATAAAGTTTATCCGTCTTATTTGAAATCTGATTTATAATTACCCTTGCATACATTTAGTCGTCCAGATCCTCTGCCAGTATGCTTGAATTGAGGGTATTTCTTATTTCTGTCATTTCAGAGTTTGTTTTAACTTTTCTTTTATAAGTTATTCTTCCGCCTGCAATTTCCTGAACTGCCGCCGATACCGGCTTGCTGTCATTCTCGCTGTCATTCTCATTCAGAAGCGACGGAGCGCCGTCGGCAATCATTCTTGCTCTTTTTGACGCCATTGTCACTAATGTATATCTGCATTTGTCCTCCAGACATTTTTCCAAAACTGTAATTCCGGGATTTGTCATAATAAATCATCC
>CAZLOX010000185.1:0-3902 GCA_964561265.1 uncultured Lachnospiraceae bacterium | reverse complement strand
GACCTAAAGGTTTCGCCTTAAGGCGAGGGTTTTAACCCCATGATACAGACAATAAAAAATCAAAGAAAGAGGTAAAAAACCATGAAAACAATGACTTATACCAACAACCGTCTCGAGCTTACCGGCCGTATCACCAGAATCACCGAGTACAGTCCCGGAAAGGCCGCCGAATGGAGACCGGGGGCACTTGCGCACTATGAGTGTATAAGCTCTTGATATATAGTTCCAAAAAGGTCAAGGTCACCGTGCGGACGAGCATACAGCGAAATCCGCACAAGGATTGGCCTTGCGGCCGTGCGCCTTGGTCGGCGTCTTGGAGCACTGGTGAATGAGCGTACAGGCTCAGGAAAAATTTTAATCAAAGAAAGGCCATCCACTATGAAAAACATCAAGCAAACCAAAAAGTCACTGGCCATCCTGCTGGCCGTTCTCATGCTCCTTGGCACGGGCTCAATGCTCACTATGTCGGGCCCGTTCAGCGACGTAAGTTACAAAGCATGGTACCGCGAGCCGGTCACGTACATGACGGAGCACGGCTATATAAACGGCACCGGTGACGGCAAGCTCAGTCCGTACCTCACCGCGACAAATGCCATGTTCATGACCGCTCTGAGCCGTATCGACGGCGTTGATACTGACGATAGAGGCAGCTTCAAGCCGGACTGGTACGTGACCTGCGGGCAGGCAGCCGGGATATTGTACAGCAGCCTGAATGGGCACACCCTGCCGGCCGGGGATATCATGGAGTGGGCAGTCTCGTCCGGCCTGTTTCACGATACCAGCCGTCTGAACCCCGACGAATCTATGAGCCGTGCGGAGATGGCGTACATGCTCTGCCGGTACATTGAGATACGAGACGGCCAGGATTAAGCAGGGCATAAGGTCAAGGTCATCGTGCGGACAGGCATACAACGAAATCCGCACAAGGATAGTCCTTAGGCTGCCGCCTTTCGGGTGCAAATGTGAAGAGACCTTGAGCTAAAGCTCTCTAGTGTGTCTTTGATAAAATAGTTTTTGGGGTAATCACGCAATATCCGGTACTCTCCGGCAGCCTAATCCGGAGAGAAACTGGCCATTCACGAGCAATAAAAGCTCTTGAAATATAATCAAATTCAAAGAAAGAAGGTGATACAAACGAAAAGCCCACTGTCCGGAACGACCAGTCCCACAAAAAATTCAAAAAATTTTAATTTCAAAGGAGAGATTCACTATGAAAATTCAAACATCCACTCATAACTACCTGAAGCTCGTCGGCCGTGTCACCGGAGTAAGCGAGACCGGCACAGGCAAGCCCGCGACAGTGACCCTGTCAGTCCCCAACGAACCCGGCGAACCCGACACCGAGGTGCGTATCGTCATGCCCGAATACAGCGACAGCGTAAGGGCAGGCGTGTCCGTCAGGTTCCTCGGGCATATCACGTCGGGAGAATATGACCCGGGCAGCGATACCGTACCCGGTCAGGAAATCACCGCCGACTACATCGAGATACTCGACGGCGGCACAGCAAACAGCAATTCAAATTCTAAAAAAGTGAGGTAAAAAATCATGAAAACGACAACTTACACCAATAACCGGCTCGAACTCATTGGCCGTGTCTCCAGAATAACGGAGTTCATCCCCAATAAGGCTGCCTACATTACCGTAGCCGTAAGCGCGGGCAAAGACAAGTACGGCGCCGAGCGTCCCACGAACTTCATCGAGACAGTATCCTTCACGCCGTCCAACCACAAGTATCTGAAAGTCGGCACGCTGGTCAGAGTCTTCGGCCACATATCGCCGAGCCAGTACGAAAAGAACGGCGAGACGGTCTACAACCAGAGCATTGTCGTAGACCTGGTGGAATATCTCGAGACCAAAGCGGCAGTCAACGCCCGCGAGGCAGCGAAAGCAGTGGCCTTCCGATAACAGACCACTCAGGGTGTCTCACCTATAAGGTGAGCATCCCTGAACGGTTTGGCATCCGTTCAATAATTATCATTTATACGTTCCTTTCTGTTAGTTCCCCGGAGTGGTGACCGGGGAGCACCGCGAGCCATGAGCCGTAAGCTCTGGAAATACAATTCCAATAAAGAAGGCGCCTGCACGCACAGAACATGAGCGCTGGCAGGCAGCGCCGATTGAAAATTGAGATTGTGATTAGAATACAGACCTCTGAGGGTGACCCATCAATGCCGGTGGGCATCCCTGAGCGGTCTGGTCAACCGCTCAACACACGATACCAAGTTCCGTATGTTCATTTTTTACACTCCTTTATTTGTTTAACGCCCTCCGGCTGATTACCGGGGGGCATCGAGCACTATGAGCGAAAAGCTCTTGAAAATATAAAAAATTAAAAAAAGCGAGGTAATTGTCAATGTCATTGTTAGAAACCATCTTTGAAAGGAACTACATCAAGCTTATCGGCAGGATTCATGAGATAAGAGAATTCAGTGCCGGCAAGTCGGCGGAGATAACCGTAGCCGTAGACGGGGGCCCGAACCATCCGGACTTCCTGATAACCACCACATCTTTTGAACCCAACTGTTACAACTCCCTGAAAGATGGGATACAGGTCAAGATTGAAGGCTATATCTCCCCCCATAAGTGTCAGAAGGGTGGTAAGACGTGGTACACTCAGACCCTTGTGGCGGCCAGTATCAGCTGTGAGGAAAGCAGTCCCGCCCAGGAAAGCATTGACGACGGCGCACTGCCGTTTGACGGCTGACCGGCAAATATAATTTCAATAAAGAAAGAAAGTGAGCAAAAAGCGCTGACAGGCAGCGCCGGTTAAAAAATTGAATTGACCTGTCCCCGGCCGCAGAGGGTGACCCATCCATACGGTGGGCATCCCTGTGCGACTGCCATAAATTGACTCCTTTAGTTTTTGATTTTCCCAGCACTCCCCGGACACGTTCCGGGGAGCACCTGGCCGCCCGCGAGCTATACGCTCTTAATATAAAATAATCCCACTATGAAAGGATGAAGAAACATGAATAGCAATGCCTATCCAAAATCAGAAGAAAGCAAATACTACCTGAAAGCCTACCGCGATTCCGAATGCGCCATGACCCCTGAGCTCCTGCTGAAGTACGCGGCCAAAGCGGGCGGGAGCCTCGCCCTGTACGAGAACCCGCTTCTGAGCGCCCTCACCGAGGATATGACAGGCGGCACGTTCTTCGACGGCCTGAAAGACTCGGTGACGATACCTCTGCTGTTATGCCGGAACGGTTTTGCCCGGGCAATCGTGCTCAATGTCCCGACAATGGGAGCCAAGAAGAAGCTCCTGCAGGAGACGGCCGCGGAACAGCACATGCAGCTGTACGATTTCACGGAATACCTCTCGGTGGAAGCCCTCAACCGGTACTGCGACGCCTGTACCCGCCGGAAGTATCTCATAAAGCATCTTTACCCGGAACCCGCCCGAGACCCTGAGGAATTCGACTTTGAAGCGGAATACGAGCCGGAGCTCTACGGCCAGTTTTTCGGCAACGACGAGGACTGCAGAAGCGACCCCGGCTATATATACAGTCCTTACACGCACAGTCCCGGGGAAGACCTCCCTTTTGACGAATATGACTATTATGACGAGGACAACGACGACTACCCCTTCGTAACGGAAGAGGCAGACCCCTTCTACGCCGACGAGCACTATGAAGCCTACCTCACAAAGATACTTGAATCCTGGGGCGACAGCCTGGCCGATGAATTCAAAGACCCCAGAGTCTACCGTTTCAGCACGTACCCGGTGTCCGGGCTGATAAAGAATCTGGGTATCAAGGAAGCGCCGGTAAAGCTCTTACAGAACAAGCGCATGATAGACATTGTCGGCGGCAAAGCGGTGCCCACCATGTTCGGCCGCCAGTGCGGGGTCACGAACCGCCTGACCCTATCAGGCGACGGCGAGACCCTTGAAAGCGAACTC
>CAZLOX010000184.1:0-3939 GCA_964561265.1 uncultured Lachnospiraceae bacterium | reverse complement strand
TGAAAACTGTAAATACTGCGCACAGTCGGCGCATTATAACACATCAGTATCAGAATATCCGCTGCTGACAGTTGATGAGATTGTCAGAAACGGCATTGAAAATGACAAATTGGGTGTAAAGCGTTTCAGCGTGGTAACGTCGGGACTTCGCCTTACAGATGCGGAAGTCGATATTTTATGCGACGCGTATTCACGCATCAAGGATAAAACCAGCCTCGAATTATGCGCGTCAAGCGGACTGCTTTCCTATGAACAGTTTGTGCGGCTGTATAATGCGGGAGTCACAAGGACTCATAATAATCTTGAATCTTCACGGCGTTTTTTCCCGACTATCTGCACTACGCATACATATGACGACAAGATTAACACAATTAAAGCGGCTCAGCGTGCCGGTATGGAAATATGCAGCGGCGGAATTATCGGTATGGGTGAAAATATGGAGGACAGGATTGATCTGGCTATGGAACTTCAGGCTCTTAAAATCGACTCAATCCCGATAAACGTGCTTATTCCCGTTAAGGGAACGCCTCTTGAAAATATGCAGCGTTTATCAGAAGAAGAAATTCTGCGGACTATTGCAGTATTCCGTTTCATAAATCCGTCTGCCGGCATCCGTTTTGCCGGAGGAAGAAAACTTATGGCAGATAACGGAAAACAGGCATTTCTTTCCGGCTCAAATGCTGCTATTGTCGGAAATATGCTTACATCGGTCGGAAACAATATAGACGAGGATTTTTCAATGCTTCGTGAACTTGGATATTCAATATAAGCAAAACAGCTCCTTTGTATGTCAGATATGACGAAAGGAGCTGTTTTTATATTGTTATTCTGCTTCAAATACCATAACTTCTGTTGCAAAATCGGCAGTTTTGTAATTTACGTTTATACCTCTGTACATAAGCATATCGCCGCCGTAAATTTTTTCTGTCGAAACACAGCGGTATTGTCTGTCAGGGTCAAGTCCCTGCAGTTTCAGTTTTTCATTTTTCGACTGAGTAACCGCCAGTATTTTGCACGCAAATACAAATACCTGTTTTTTATCCTTTGACACTATCTCCCATGAACAGTAGTTTCCGTCATACGGACTTTGCAGTCTGTATAAATCGCCCTCAAGAATAAGATTGTCAATGTATTTTCTGAACTTTATCTGATTCTTTATTTCTTCAAATTCATCGTCCGACACTTTTGTAATATCCAGCTCATAACCGAATGTTCCGGCATATGCGACATCTCCGCGTGTTTTAAGGCTTGTTAGGCGTCCGCACTGATGATTCGGCGAGGCTGTAACGTGGCTTGAAATGGAATATACGGGATAACACATTGATGTGGAATATTGTATTTTAAGACGTGATACGGCATCGGAATTATCGCTCGTCCATATCTGCGGCATATACGCAAGCACGCCCGGATCAAAACGTCCTCCTCCGGCGCTGCATCCCTCAAATAATACATTGGGGAAAGCGGAGGTTATAGCAGACATGATCTTATAGTAACCAAGCGTATATTTGTGATTATAGCCTAAATACGGCATATCTGTCATCTGTCTGTTCATATCCCATTTTACATATCCTATATTTGCAGCCGATAAAATTTTGCTTACCGCGTTTATAATATATTCGCATACTTCATCACGGCTTAAATCAAGTATAAGCTGATGCCGTATACGCACAGGAGTGCGTTCGCATACCTGCACAGCCCAGTCGGGATGCGCTCTGAACAAGTCAGAATCGGGATTTACCATTTCAGGCTCAAACCATAAGCCGAATTTCAGACCCATATCATTTATTTTTGCGGCAAGTCCGTCAATTCCGGAGGGGAGTTTTTCCGTATTTACAGTCCAGTCGCCGAGGCTGCATCTGTCATGGTTGCGTTTGCCGAACCAGCCGTCGTCAAGAACAAATAAATCAATTCCGGCATTTTTTGCCTTCTGCGCCATACTGATAAGTTTTTCTTCTGTAAAATCAAAATAGGTGCCTTCCCAGTTATTTATAAGTATAGGACGCTGTTTGTGAGTCCATTTGCTTTTCATAAGATTTCCGCGGTATACGTCATGGTATTCACGCGACATTTTGCCGAAACCGCTGTCTGAAAAGCATATGACGGACTGCGGAGTGTAGAATTCTTCATTGGGTTTCAGTGTCCATCTGAACTGATACGGATTGATTCCCTGCTGTACTCTGAGCCCGCCGAATTGATCCACTTTTGCTACGGTGGAATGATTGCCGCTGTAAATCAGTGAAAAGCCGTAGACATTGCCATGTGTTTCGTCCGCTTTGGACTCTGCCGCCATTACAAACGGATTAAGCTGATGTCCGCTTCCTCCGCGTGCGTTTTCAATTTCCGCCTTCATACCCATCTGAATGGGTGTTCTTATCATATCGCGCTCGCGTCCCCACGAACCGGCGAAATGTATAATATCATAATCTCCCATAGGCAGATCAAGACTTGCGGAATATGCGCTGAGAAGTTCGGCGTCTTTATCTGAGCGGTTGGTGATTACCGCGTTTCTCGCTATTATATTGTATTCTTCAAAAACAGTATAATATAAACGCGCTTCCAGTTCGATTTTTTCATCATATAAAACAATTTCAAGCGTGTCCGCTTTTTTGTCGCCCTTGAACAGACACGGCATTCCGGCAACTTCTGCCGTCTGATTTTCATGGATTTTATACTCTTTTACCGTCATTCTTGAAACAGCGTTGCCGAATTTATTTACAGCCTGATAAGCCGGATTTCTTAAATCCGAATATCCGTATGACGGATATTCCTGCGGATAGACGTCAAGAGGAAATTCATTTGTTGCAAATCCCCACATCTCGCTCCATTCTTCTTTCATTCCGGAATAATCACGGTCAGCAAGTTTTTTTCCGAAATAAAAGTGAAGAAGATCGCCGGATTCGTTCGTAAACATTATATAACTGATATCTTTGCCCTGCAAATGGATAGTTTTTCCGTTTGTAATAATCATAGAAACATCTCCTTGAATTTTATAACAATAGAATACCATATTTCAGAAAAAAAAATAAATGTCATTATGTTGACAGTAGTGGTTAAAATGTGATATTATTAACAATAATAATCTGACAAAGAGAGATGATATTTATGGATAATTTTGTAAATTCATATTACGCATACACGCACTTTGTACCGACAGACATTTATCCTGTTCAGTATGGCGAAGAACAGTGCGAAAGGGGACATTCTTTCGGGCCGTGCGTGAGAAGCAATTATTTGCTGCATTATATTTACAGCGGCGAGGGTATATTCAGAGCCGGAGATAATGAATACAGACTGCATAAAGGGCAGATGTTTCTGATAATGCCGAATCAGCTGGCATATTACAGGGCAGACTATGACGATCCGTGGATGTACAGATGGATAGAATTTAACGGAAGTATAGCGCAGAAAATACTGTCTTTGGCAGAATTGAATGGAAATATGCCTGTTTATACCGATGATGAGGAGCAGTCCGCCGGAAAGGCACTGGAGGAACTTGTGCGCGGGGGAGATATGCGTTTTGAGATACTCATGCAGAAATTCTGGGGATTTATTTCGGCTCTTACGCCGGACGAGGAAAGGGGCTCTCCGACAGCCGCTCAGGAATATATTCAGAAGGCGGAGATGTTTGTCAAAATGAATATTCATAAAAAAATAACAGTAGTTGATATTGCGGAATATATAGGCATTAACCGCAGTTATCTTACGCGTTTGTTTAAGCAGTATAGAAATGTGAGTCCGCAGGAGTATATTATTTCCCTGAAAATGAATACTGCGGCGCAGTATCTGAAAAATACCAATATTTCAATAAAAGAAGCCGCTTATAGTGTCGGATATTTTGATGCTCATGTTTTCAACAAAACATTTAAAGCTCAGTTTCATGCCTCACCTTCCGATTGGCGGAAAAAACAGCTTTGGGAACAGTCTGTTATAGAGTGGGGC
>CAZLOX010000183.1:0-3946 GCA_964561265.1 uncultured Lachnospiraceae bacterium | reverse complement strand
TGGATGTAGTGGTGTCTAAGCTGGCAGGAGCCGGAAAATATGTCTGTAAGGCTTCTAATTCCTGCGGTGCATTGCTGGATACTTGCCTGGTACTCGTGGACAGTACGCCGCGCGTGGAACTGATGGCACCTGTACACAAGGATACCTTGTGCGAGGGTTCGGAATGGCAGGTAGAGGTCAAAGCCACTTCGCCGGTTTACTGGGTGCTGGGTACGCAGAAACTGGCAGAAAGAACCGAAGAGACGTTGCATATAGATAACGTGGAGGCTGCAGACGGAGGTACTTATTTTGTGGTGGTGGACAACCGATGCGGTCAACGGAAAGAGGAGGTTGCCTCTTTGGTGGTGGACCGTCCGGTGAACATCGTTAGTCAACAGGAACGGTTCAGTATTTGCCGCCAGGAGAAACAGATGCCTTACCTGTTTGTCCAGACAGATCCGAAAGAGCGTGTCTACTATCGCTGGGAAGACAGGAACGGCAAGGTATTGGGTACGACCAACGAGTTGACCAACATCGATTTGAATGTATATGTCGGACTGGTGGATACGTTCCGGGTGTATTACGGTAACCGGTGCGGCGACCATTACAAGGACGTTACGTTGTTGACCAACGACCACATCCAGTTCCTGCAACCTCAGGAGGAGATTGTGGTTTGCGTGACGGATCAGTTGCCGGATACGGTGTTGTCCGTCAAGGTGCTGAACGATCAGTTGGTGTCTTACAAGTGGTTCAAACAAAGCAATTTTACGGAGCTCCGGGATAGCATGGGCAATACGGATTCTATCCATATTCGTCTGGATCAGTCGAAATATGCGGGATATTATTATTGCTACATCGCTAACCAGTGCGTGGATACGGTGTCCAGGCTGGCGAGCATCCGCATCGACACGATTCCGGAAGTCTTTGTCACCTTGCCGAAGACGGATACGTTGTGCAGCGGTTCGGAGATGAAGCTGAAAGTCAGCGGAAGGGCAGGAAACGGCGGTCTGAATTATGCGTGGTACGTGAAGAAGAAAGGACAGGAGGCGAAGTTGGTGTCTTCGGCATACTATTTCGGATTGTCTCAGAGCGAGTACTCCTGTTTTGTCGATACGACCTACAACGATGCGTTGGTATGGTGTGATATTTCCACCGCTTGTATGCGTCCGACGGCGGATACTATGCGGCTGACCATATTGCCCGCACCGAAGGTGGAAATGAAGGTGCTTTCGGAATTGCTGTGCGACGGGGAAAGCAACGAGGTGTATGTGACGATGCACCAGGAAGAAAAGCATACCTGGAAGTACAAGTATTCTTTGAATGGCAAGGAAGACGTGACGATTCGCACGGTGAACGGCGAGACGGATACGTTGCGGGTGTCGGAAGCGGGTACCTATCGCGTGTACTGGCTGTCGGATGAAAATTGCGTGTTGAACGGCAAGGAGCTAGCTATGGCGGAATCCCGGAAGCTGGAACGTTCGAAGTTCTCTATCGAAGCGGTGGATTATTACGACGAGACGGTCTGCCCGAATACGGAAATCACGTTGAAAGTGAGCATCACCGGAGGCGTACGCGGTCCGTGGAACGTGGGCATCTACCGGCAGACGGATGGTGAATTGGCGAGTGAACTGGGCTTTGAGTCCATGATGTACACCATGGACAGTATTTATACGACGACGTTCAAGGTGCAGAAGAGTGAAAGTTATTTCGCCAAAGTTTCAAATGTGTATGAACAGCAGGCTTGTGACGCGCAGGCATTGGTGAAATCTGTCGATTTGAAAGTGTTCGACAAGCCGGAGATTACCATCAACGACCTGGATCCGGAAGACCGGATATTGAGCGAATGTTCCAATGTTTCACTGGAAAAATTGTTCAATGCCCAGCCGGAAACCGGCGGTTGGTATGTCATCGACAACCAGCAACTGGCAGGTAGCTGGATTTTGAATCCGGAAAAAGAGAAATATTCGATTTGATACAGTATTTATCAGAACGATTGCTTTTTTGACGGATACAATCTGGGAGAGGTCGAATTTAGACCGCGGCCGGAGTTGAATATGGCTGTCGACAATGATGCGTTGTGCGGTTCGTCGGATCTTTCAATCGTTACGTTCACCGCGCACGGCGAATATCCGATCAAACTGGTATATCGCGTGCTGAATCTGCACAAGGACGGCAAGACCTCGCTGGTATCTACGGTGGACCATACGCTTACGGCAGCTTCTCCTTCGTTGAACATCCGCTTCTATTACGATGAAGCGTTTGCCGGAAAGATTGTGGAAGTGTTGCGCGTAGAGGATAAATTCAAGTGTATCGCCGACGATCTGGAGGTTTACCGGGATACGATTCGTTATGCCGTTCGTCCGGAATATGCGGTATTCACGAAAGTCGGAGACATGAACTGGGTACCCACGATGGACGAGACCTATCAAATCCGGAGAGGTGATTCGGTAGCGGTGAAAGTGGAATTGACACAGGGTAATGTGCCTTGGCTGGTATATTTCGGAGAGACGCTGAATGGCGGAACTTTCCAAAGGGAGAATATTCCGACGAGCACGTTCGATACGGCGCTTTATGAACCCGGTCTGTATGAGGTAGTTGTGGAAGACAAGGACTGCGCGGTCAGCTTGTTTGATACGAAACCGTACATCACGGTCAGTGTCATCGATACGGCTTATGTGTCGTTGAAAGCTTATTTGCAAGGTCCCTGGAACACGTCTGCCGACAAGATGGTAAGCTACGTACTGGACAACATAGACAGGCACGGTTTGTCGGCTTGGCCCAATGTCGGATCTCGCAAGATTATCGACTGGGTAGAGGTGGAATTGTGGAACGATGCCACGGAGGAATTCTGGGATTCGCAGACTTGCTTGTTGTTGGATGACGGAACCATTGTGGACGAAAAGGGTAGCACGTCGTTGAAAGTGATTGGCAAGACGAGCACTATGCGCTTCCGGGTGGCTATCCGCCCGAGGAACCACCTGGCCGTCTGGTCGAAACCGATCGATTTGTCCGCAACGACATCGGCTAAGCCTTATAAGCTGGATTTCACGAACACGGATTATCTGTACATAGAACCGGGAGAAGTGATTAGCAAGTACGTCTATGTGGATTTGAAAGGTAGGGCGTTCTTGTATGGTGGTGAAGTGAACACGAACCGCCTGATTACTTCCTACGACCCCAACCGGGTAACTCGTGAGGTGCTCTCCATCGACGAGAAGGAAGGAAACGGAGCATTGCTCTTGGATATTAATTATAATGGAAAAATTGAATGGCCGGGTTACAATGTGAAGATAAGTAGCACTGGAACAGAGTATTTGGACTGGGCTATCATGTATAAAAACCGTCTTAAATTTTCTATTGTTCCGGAAAGAGAAATAAATTGGTGAAAAAATATATGATTTTATAGTACACATGAATAAAAAATGTGTATCTTTGCAAAAATTGTGTATTCAATATGTTGAGAAGGTCACTGATTTTTAAGACGATCGAGATCGTAACATGTTTATTTATATGCATGATTTTATCGAATTCGGCTAAGGCTGCAACGCCTTGGCTGGATTCTCTGTATGTCAGAGTTGCCGATGCGGGTGTTGATCGGAGCGGAGGCAATGCGGTGGTTTTCTTTGACTTGGAGATTTTCCGTCCGGTGAAGGAATGGAATAACAACGATACGACTCTGGGTTCTTCCGATTTCGTTTTTGGAAAAGCCGGGAAGGATATGGGGCAGGTGTTCAAGAATGTGCAGGTGAAGTCGTTGAACGCTTCCATACAGACTAACCAGACGGCGGCATTGAGGTTGGAAGGACGGTTTGTCTTGGGAAAACTGCAAATTTCTCTGACGGATCTTGAAAATAGCTCACCGCGTTTAAAAATTCCTTACAGGGAGTGGGTGAAGTTGTGCCGGGTGGAATTGCCGCTGGTCGATCCGGCGACCGTGGAGTTGGGACTTGTCTGGGATCCTGCTTCC
>CAZLOX010000182.1:0-3958 GCA_964561265.1 uncultured Lachnospiraceae bacterium | reverse complement strand
GGTCGGAGGAAAATTGGAGTGAACGTGTGCGGAATATGAACGCTATGCTTAACAAAGTACAGTATCAGATTGCAACGAAAAAGTCTGACGGCGCAGGCGGTAATAAATTGATGTTCTTTAATCCAAAGTCAAATAACACTACCACATCAACTAAAAAAGTACGCATTTTAGATGTAACATATAATACGAATAATAACGGTGTTGGTATGGCAATCGACCAAAGTGAAAAGGAAATTATACTGTTAAGCACTAAGGCTTCCGAGTTTGCCATAAACGCTATTAACGAATATGAAATTACATCAGTTGAAACAGGATATTTCAACGGTGAGGAATGGAAAAAGGACGGAGAAAAAGAATATACCGAAAACAGCAATAATATCACGGTATCAATGAACGCATACGAGTGTGTAAAAATCACAGTTGCCGACAGTATTCCAAAAGAGCCTGTTATTGAAGCAGTCAGCGGAACAGCCGAAGAAGGCAAATACTCGTGGAACTTTGGAAAGCCCGTTGAAACAGAGGGCGTAGGCACATATAATTACAGTGATAAATATGCCTTAATCAGAGTTGCATCAGGAAACGGCGATAGATTGACGGAGGACAAAGGTCTGTATTGGAGTGATTCAGGCTGTAAGGAAGCTGACAGCGCAGAAGATAATAACAGGTATATACTTATAAAACCAACATATTCAGGAACGGTATCAATAACAATTCAATTCCCGACAGCAACAAACAGCGCAAAAGGCAGAATTTATTATAATGACTTCGGTACTGATACTGAAATCGACAAAGCTAATATAGCAGCGCTCAAAAAGAGTGTAGGAACACAGTTAGGCAGTGATTTTACAAACGATACGGCGAAAACGGTAACCTTTGATGTTCAAGCCGGACATTTGTACTCGCTTCATACATATAACAGGGCGTCCTATATTTCGGCTATGAGTTATATGTCAGACAAAATAACGATTGAGCCGTCGAGCAGCCCAGAACCATCGAATAGTCCAGAGCCGTCAAGCAGCCCCGAGCCATCGAATAGTCCAGAGCTGTCAAGCAGCCCTGAACCATCGAATAGTCCAGAACTGTCAGGCAGCCCTGAGCCATCGAATAGTCCAGAGCCGTCAAGCAGCCCTGAACCATCAAGCAGCCCCGAGCCATCGAAAATAGATATAGAACTTAAAAATATTACAATAAGCACAGATGGTAAGCTAAACTCTGAAATTGTATATAACGGCAATGATACCATAAATAGTGTATCAATAATCGTGGCTGTATATAACAGTGGAGTAATGGAACGCATTAAGATTGTAAACGTCTCGTTAGAGGGCGATATTGACTTTGACGGTTATACGGTTGACAAAAACAAAGAAATTAAACTGTTTGTATGGAACTCTCTCAGCGATATGACACCGCGTAGCCGTGTATATACGAATAGCGATATACAATAGTTCTCTCTCAAATCGGGGTGATCTTATAAGGATTGCCCCGATTTTTAATATAACTAACAAGATATCCAAATAAATGAGGTAGAAAAATGAATATAAGCATTAAAAGAGATGGACTTACTTTGCGCGGGGATTTATTAAGACCGAATGATAAAAAAAGTCCTGTTGCAATAATATTTCACGGGATTATGAGCAAACGAGGACATTTACGACTAACCGATGCTTTGCTTGAACAAGGGATTGCAATAGTTCAATTTGACTTTAACGGACACGGCGAAAGCGACGGTGATTTTTCGGATATGAACATTTACAGCGAAATCCTTGACGCGGCAAAGATTGTGGATTATGTACGAGGGTTGGACTTTGTTACGGATATTTATATAATCGGTCACTCACAGGGCGCGCTTGTCGGGGGTATGATTGCGGGATATTATAGAGAGTATGTAAAAAAACTTGTAATGCTTGCCCCCGCCGCTACTATTAAGGACGACGCCCAAAAAGGTTCGTGCTTCGGAAATCTGTATGACACATATAATATTCCCGAATACATTACAATGACGAATTTGGAGAATGAAAAGTTTAATTTGGGCGGTTTGTATTTCAGACTTGCCCAAACACTTCCGATATATGAAACCACCTCAATGTTTGAGGGTGAAACTCTTATCATACACGGCTCTGATGATGAAGCGGTGGGAGTTATAGGCGCAAAAAACTACAAAGAATGTATGAAAAATGTAACGCTTGAAATTATAGAAGGTGAAAATCACGGTTTAAATGCGTTTGCGTGGAATGATATTGTAAAAAAAGTATCAGACTTCTTAGCTTTGATATAGCGTTTAAGGAAAACTATCAAATAGGAGATATAAATTTATGTATAATATAGAAACTTTCCCTGACGGAACACCGATAGACGATTGGTTTTACAGAACTGATGTTCCTAAGTTAAAAGATTTAGGAAAACAGTATATACTGACCGAACATAATATTTGTGATGATGGTAAGATATACACAGGTGAAATACAAAAGCTTATAGATACCGCATCGGTAAACGGCGGCGGTGTTATCGTAGTACCTTGCGGCACATTTCTTACGGGCGCGCTGTTTTTCAAGCAAGGAGTACATCTTTATATTTCAGAAGGTGGAATATTAAAGGGCAGCGATGATATTTCCGACTATCCCATAAGGAAAACTCGTATGGAGGGCGAAACCTGTCCATATTTTACAGCTTTGATTAACGCGGAGAATATAGACGGCTTTGTTATGTGTGGCAAAGGAACAATAGACGGAAACGGAGAAAAAGCGTGGAAGGCATTTTGGCTCAGGCGTGAGTGGAACAAGGACTGTACAAACAAGGACGAGCAGCGACCAAGGCTTGTTTATATATCTAATTGCAGTAATGTTACTATTTCAGGCTTACATCTGCAAAATTCACATTATTGGACAACGCATATTTATAAAAGTCATCATATAAAGTATTTGGATTGTTATATATATTCGCCTGCTGCCCCGATACCCACACCAAGCACAGATGCTATTGATATAGATGTCTGCACAGATGTTCTTGTGAAGAATTGTTATATGGAAGTAAATGATGATTCCGTTGCCCTGAAAGGCGGCAAAGGTCCGTGGGCGGATTCAGATCCTGATAACGGCTCAAATGAACGGGTTATTATTGAGGACTGTACATATGGCTTTTGTCATAGCTGTCTGACCTGCGGTTCGGAATCGGTGCATAACAGGAATATAATATTAAGACGTATAAAAATTTCAGATGCAAGCAATTTGCTGCGGCTGAAATTCCGACCTGATACACCGCAGCATTATGAGTATATCACAGTTGAGGAGGTTAAGGGCAAAATTCAGAATTTTATCGATATCAATCCGTGGACGCAGTTTTTTGATTTGAAAGGCAGAGAGGATATACCTCTTTCGTATGGTAACAATATCACAATGAAAGACTGTAATTGTGAATGTAAAACATTTTTTTGTGTAAACACAAACAGCGAACAATATACACTGTCAAACTTTAATTTTGAAAACCTTAGAATAAAAGCAAAAAACGCGGAATTTTCGTCAGATATAATTAAAAATACAACGGTAAATAATGTTATTATTGATAACTGATAAAAAAATTATCAAATATGGAACTTACATTATAAATAACGATGATAACGGATATATTCAGCTGTAAAATATTCAAAGGAACTAATTTTGACTCGCATATTCATAAATGCAACAAGATTATTCCACTTTTTCGCACACTTGTTAAATATGTTGGTATGACACCAGCGGAATTTAAAAGCACACATAATCAAAAGAAACAGAGCAAATGAGTAAGTCGCATTTGCTCTGCTTTTTACTTTTTTCAAAAAAATATCACTTTCACGGGAGTGTTTCGCAAAGTGTGTAAATGGAATAATTTACTAAACGATTGTTAATAATATAAATGGCTTTTTCGTACGGCAGGATAAGGCTCCGCAGGAGTGCGACCTGAGCGGCTGTACGAATTTTACCCT
>CAZLOX010000181.1:0-4004 GCA_964561265.1 uncultured Lachnospiraceae bacterium | reverse complement strand
GAATACTGCGGCGGACTCCACGCGGAAAGAAACGCTTTGAAACACTGCCGCGTTTCACCTGAAGGTGCGGATATATACGTTACTCTTGAGCCGTGCTGTCACACCGGAAAAACACCGCCCTGCACCGACGCTCTGATTGAAAATAAAATAAAAAGAGTGTTTTACGGTTCGGACGACCCGAATCCGCTTGTTTCGGGGAAATCAAGGAAAATACTCGAAAATGCCAGCATAGAAGTCATATCCGGCATATGCAGAGAGGAATGTGACAAGTTAAATCCTGTATTTTTTCACTATATAAAAACCAAAACGCCGTATGTGATTATGAAATACGCCATGACAGCTGACGGAAAAATATGCACGGTATCAGGCGAATCGAAATGGATAAGCGGAGAAAAATCACGCGGAAATGTTCATCTGACAAGACGGAATGTTTCAGCGGTCATGACCGGCATAGGAACGGTTCTTTGCGATGATCCTGTGCTTAACTGCCGGTGCGCAGACCCGATAGACCCCGTAAGAATTATATGTGACAGCAGACTGCGTATACCGCCGGACTGCAATATAGTAAATACCGCTGATAAAATCGAAACATATATAGCGGCAGTCTGCAGAGATGATGAAAAAATCAAATTTCTTGAAAGCAAAGGAATTAAGGTTATAACTACAGAACCACACGAAGGACGGGTAGATCTCAGGGAACTTATGAAGATTCTTGGTGAAAAAGGCATAGACTCCATTCTTCTTGAGGGCGGCGGCGAACTGAATTTTTCCGCGCTCAGAAGCGGAATAGTGTCTAAAATTCAGGCTTATATAGCGCCGAAACTTTTCGGCGGAAACGCAAAATCACCGGTAAGCGGCGCAGGTATCAGCAGTATAAGCGATGCGGTTATTCTGAAAAAGCCGGAAATATCATTATTCGGCGATGATATTATGATAGAATGGGAGGTCGGCGGATAATGTTCACAGGACTGATAGAAGAAATAGGCGAAACTGTCAGATTGGAACGCGGATATAATGTATGCCGTTTAAGTATACGGGCAGATAAGATTTTTTCCGATCTGAAAACCGGCGATTCAGTCGCGGTAAACGGAGTATGTCTTACAGCGGAAAGAATTGACGGAAATATTTTCACCGCCGACGTTATGAATGAAACATTAAAACGCAGCAATCTCGGTCTTTTAAAGACCGGCGACAGCGTAAATCTCGAACGCGCAATGAAGGCAGACGGCAGATTCGGCGGACATATCGTAAGCGGTCATATTGATGAAACCGGAAGAATTGAATCTGTTTTTCAGGATGAAAACGCGGTCATAATAAAAATTGCGGCGGATAATCTGAAATATGTTATTGAAAAAGGCTCGGTTGCTATTGACGGAATAAGTCTGACCGTTGTCGATGTTTCGGACAGGGATTTCTCCGTATCTATAATTCCGCATACAAGAAGCAGTACAACTCTGAAAAATAAAAACAAAGGCGGCATTGTCAATCTTGAATTTGACGCTGTCGGAAAATACGTTGAAAGACTGCTCTCTACTAACAAAAAAGGCATAACAATGGAATATCTTATTGAAAACGAATTTTAGAGCCTGTTTAGTATCTGGATGTGTGCAGATAGGTGCTGAACAGGTTCTTAGGGAAGGTGAAATTATGTTATCATACAACAGTGTAGACGAGGCTCTTGACGAGCTTAAACGCGGGCGTATCATAATGGTATCTGACGATGAGGACCGCGAAAACGAAGGCGACCTGATATGCGCGGCGCAGTTTGCAACGCAGGAGAATGTCAATTTTATGGCTGTTCATGCGAAAGGGCTTATATGTATGCCTATGAGCAGTCTGCATATTTCACGGCTTGGACTCACTCCAATGACGCTGAACAATACCGATAATCACGAAACAGCATTTACCGTATCTGTGGATCACATCAGCACCACTACCGGAATATCTGCAAAGGAACGTTCGGTAACCGCAATAAAATGCGCGGAGGATAATGCGAAACCATCGGATTTCAGACGGCCGGGACATATGTTCCCGCTTGAGGCAAAAGCCGGCGGAGTATTTGAGCGCAGCGGCCACACCGAAGCGACTGTAGACCTTATGCGTCTTGCAGGACTGAAGGAAATAGGTCTTTGCTGTGAGATAATGAGTGATGACGGCGATATGATGAAAAAGGAAGAACTCGCCGCATTTGCGCAGAAACATAACTTAAAGTATATCACTATAAAACAGATTCAGGAATACCGCCGTATATATGACATAATGATAAAACGCGAGGCAAAAGCCAAACTGCCGACATCACACGGAGAATTTGACATATACGGCTATCAGAATATAATAAACGGAAATCACCATGTGGCTCTTGTTATGGGCGATGTAAAGGACAAAAATGTTCTGTGCCGTATACATTCAGAATGTCTTACCGGCGATGTTTTCGGCTCTCACCGCTGTGACTGCGGACAGCAGCTTCACGCGGCGCTTGATATGATAAACAAGGAACAGTGCGGTATACTTATATATATGCGTCAGGAAGGGCGCGGAATAGGTCTGATAAATAAATTAAAAGCCTATGAACTTCAGGAAAACGGTTATGATACAGTGGACGCGAATATTCATCTGGGATTTGCGCCCGATCTGAGGGATTATGCTGAAACGGCGCAGATATTAAAGGATCTCGGCGTTAAGGGCATACGTCTTTTAACCAATAATCCGCATAAGATAGAAAATATAGAAGACTACGGCATAAAAGTTACCGAAAGAGTGGCTATACAGGTTGAGGAAAACAAAGATGATATAAAATATCTGCTTACAAAAAAACACAGAATGGGTCATCTGCTCACATATGATGATAATAAAGAAAGGAATGATGTATAATGAAAATTTTAGAAGGAAATCTGGTTGCTGACAATATTAAGGTAGCAATAGTAGCGTCAAGGTTTAATGAATTCATCACATCAAAGCTCATAAGCGGTGCTGTTGACGGATTAAAGCGGCACAATGTAAATGATGACGACATATCGCTCGCATGGGTTCCGGGAGCGTATGAAATTCCGCTTATCGCGAAAAAAATGGCGGACAGCGGCAAATATGACGCAGTGATATGTGTAGGCGCGGTAATAAGGGGCTCAACATCGCATTATGACTATGTATGCAATGAAGTGTCAAAAGGAATTGCACAGGTTGCATTGTCAAGCAGTATTCCGGTACTTTTCGGCGTGCTTACGACCGATACTATAGAGCAGGCTATCGAAAGAGCCGGCACAAAGGCAGGAAACAAAGGTTATGACTGCGCTTTGTCGGCTATTGAAATGATAAATCTTATCAGAAATATAGAGTGTTAATGCAATAGGATTGCAATGGTGTGAATTGCAGGATATCACGTGGGAGCGTTTCGCCGCTCCCTTGAAATTTTGTGGAAATTTCATTGGTGTGAATTGCAATATATCACGTGGGAACGTCTCGCCGTTCCCTTAAACTTATTTGAAATATAAGCTTTCCACATCCTTCGCGAAATACTTTCTTGATGGCAAGAAAGTATTCAAAGAACCAGTAAAGGGGGAGAAAACCAGATTTTCTCCCCCTTTACAATCCCTCTCTTTCTATACGCTTCGCGCTCATTGACCGCCGCAAAGTGCAGGTCGCAAATGCAGTCCCGCTGATTTATATGCCGGTTATGAGAGCAATATTGCCGCGAAAAATATTTTTGCGGCTGATATGTATGAAATAAAAATTTTTTTGTTCTGTACCTTTTGCTAAAACCACGCAATTTGCGATTTACTTTAGTAAATCACAAATCAGCTGCTGCACAGAAAAGATAAACGTAAAGAACAAATAACTATACATTCCTGATACATAGCTGCAAAACCCAATGCGTGAAAATCATACGGAGTTCCCGCCGCAAATCACCGTATGCGTGACTAAAACTCAAACGGCAAAATTTTGCAGCGGTTATAGTATCGGAAAGATGTCCGACGCTTACATAGTAAGCGGTTTTGCGAAGCAAAACT
>CAZLOX010000180.1:0-4029 GCA_964561265.1 uncultured Lachnospiraceae bacterium | reverse complement strand
AGCAGAAACGGCCTGTATCGTTTATATTTGCGGGCCCGACAGGTGTGGGTAAGACAGAGCTTGTAAAAACTATCGCGGAAGTTATGTTTGATAATGAGGAAGCGCTTATAAGAATAGATATGTCGGAGTATATGGAAAAGCATTCGGTTTCCAAACTTATCGGTTCGCCTCCGGGATATGTCGGATATGACGATGCCGGACAGCTTACCGAAAAAGTACGCAGAAAACCATATTCGGTCATTCTGCTGGATGAGATAGAGAAGGCGGATCCGGAAGTGTTCAATATGTTCCTGCAGATTCTTGATGACGGACGTATTGCGGACAGCCATGGAAAGATTGTTAATTTTGAGAATACAATTATAGTTATGACAACGAATGCCGGTTCGGAATTAAAGAGCAATGCTCTTGGATTTGCCGCTGTTGACGAGTATAAAATAAATGATAATGTGCAGAAAAGCCTGAAAAGTATATTCAAGCCGGAATTTCTGAACCGTATAGATGATATCATAACATTCCATCCGCTTAAAAAAGACGAACTCAGGAGTATTATCGACCTGCTTCTGAAAGATATACTGGAATGTATGACTGAGAAGGGCGCGAAGCTGACAGTTACTGATTCTGCCAAAGAAGTTATACTTGAGGACGGATACGACCCGAAATACGGCGCAAGACCGCTTAAACGCTCTATACAAAAGCTTGTTGAAGATAAGATGGCATCTCTTGCGCTTAAAAATCAGATACGCGAGGGCAGTGTGATCACTGTTGATACCGATGAGAACAATCAGGTTATCGTTACGGCTGTTTCTGTGTAAAGGTATGCGGTGAGTATGTCATATTTTCCGATGTTTGTTAATATTGCCGGTATGGACTGCCTTGTTGTCGGCGGCGGAGAAACGGCATTTCAGAAAACAAAGGTACTGCTTGATTTCGGGGCGGAAGTGACTGTTATTGCGCCTGAAATATGCGGGCAGATACAAGAGATAAAAGCGGAATGTGTATATTCCGCTTTTTCAGAGTCTGCGCTTTGCGGACGGGATATAGTGATTGCGGCAACGGATGACAGGGAACTTAATCATGTTATATCAAAGCTGTGCAGAGAGAGAAATATATCCGTAAATGCTGTTGACCAGCCGGAGGACTGCGACTTTATTTTTCCGGCGTATGTAAAACGCGGAGAAGTTGTCACAGCGGTTTCAAGCGGCGGTTCAAGTCCGATGCTTGCACAGCGTATAAAAATGCTTATAAATAATATTCTTCCTGATAATATCGGCGATATGGCGCGGATTTTAAAAGATGTGCGTCCGTATATAAAGGAAAGACTTCCGGCAAAAAAACGCCGTGAAGCATACTGTAAAATACTGGATGAATATATGAAGTCCGGTGAGCTAATACAGTCAGGACAAATAGAAGAAATCATAAATACTTTACAAGAAAAGAGCGGTTGAAATGATAAACAGAATGAGAAGGCTCAGAAACAATGATGCGATACGTTCTCTGGTGCGTGAAACAAGGGTTGACATATCCGATCTGGTATATCCTGTTTTTGTTATTGAGGGTGAGAATATATGCAATCCTGTGGATTCAATGCCGGGGATAAATCAGTATTCGCCTGATATGCTTGAACAAGAAATAAAACGAGTGCAGGAAAGCGGAGTACGCGCTGTTCTGCTGTTCGGAATACCAGAGCATAAAGATGAGCTTGCATCGTCAGCGTATGATGATAAAGGAGTCGCACAGCAGGCTGTCAGGGTTATAAAAGATATCTGTCCGGATATGCTTGTTATTGCGGATATATGCCTTTGTGAATATACTTCACACGGGCACTGCGGAATAGTACGGGACGGAAAAATATTAAATGATGAAACACTGCCGTATCTGTGCCGGATGTCGGTAAGCATGGCGAAGGCAGGCGCGGATATAATTGCGCCGAGCGATATGATGGACGGACGCGTAGGCGCGATACGGAAATCTCTTGATGAAAATGGTTTTACCGATATTCCCATAATGGCATACAGCGCAAAATTTGCGTCGGGATATTATTCACCGTTCCGCGATGCGGCGCAGTCTGCTCCGTGTTTTGGGAACAGAAATACATATCAGATGGATCCGGCAAACGGACGCGAGGCTATGCGCGAGATAGAACAGGATATCAATGAGGGCGCCGATATTGTAATGGTAAAGCCGGCGCTTGCATATCTTGATGTCGTAAAAGAAGCGTCTGTACGTTATGATGTTCCGCTTGCAGCTTACAATGTAAGCGGAGAATATTCAATGGTTAAACTTGCGGCGGCAGGCGGTATAATTGATGAAAAAAGAATAGTTATGGAAAATCTGACGGCGATAAAACGCGCAGGGGCAAAAATCATTATAACATATCATGCTCTTGATGCCGCAAAATGGATTAAGGAAGGATTTTAATATGGATATACAAAAGTCCGCGGAATTGTATTCGCGCGCCGTAACGCTTATGCCGGGCGGGGTGAACAGTCCGGTGAGAGCGTTCGGCTCTGTCGGCGGAAATCCGCTTTTTATAAAGAGCGCGCAGGGTTCAAAAATAATTGATGTCGATGGAAATACATACACCGATTATGTCTGCTCATGGGGGCCGTCAATATTGGGACACGCGCATCCGCAGGTGATAAATGCGGTGAAAACAGCGTGTGAGAATGGACTGACATTCGGCGCGCCCACAGAAAATGAAGTCATACTTGCCAAAATGATAAAAGAACTGATACCGTCCATGGAAATGAGCCGTCTTGTGTGTTCCGGTACGGAAGCTGTTATGAGCGCATTAAGGGCGGCGCGGGGATTTACACACAGGGATAAAATAGTCAAATTCAGAGGAAATTATCACGGTCACGCAGATTCAATGCTTGTAAAAGCCGGTTCCGGCGCGTTGACAGGCAGCACTCCCGACAGCGGCGGAGTGCCTTATGATTATGCAAAGCATACTATTATTGCAGAATATAACGATATATCGTCCGTTGAAGCGATTTTTGAGAAATATGCGGACGACATTGCGGCGGTTATTGTGGAACCTGTCGCGGCAAATATGGGTGTTGTTCTGCCGGAAAAAGGCTTTTTGTCATTTTTAAGGGATATAACAAAGCAGAACGGCTCTCTGTTGATTTTTGACGAGGTTATTACCGGATTCAGGCTTTCGCTTGGAGGAGCGCAGGAATATTACGGGGTAACGCCGGATATGACAACGCTCGGCAAAATTGTCGGCGGAGGAATGCCGATAGGGGCATACGGCGGCAGACGTGATATAATGGAAAATATCGCGCCGGTCGGAAAAGTATATCAGGCAGGTACTCTTTCGGGAAATCCTGTTGCAACGACAGCCGGTATAGAAACTTTGTCAATACTGAAAAATAATTCCGGTATATATGAAAATCTCGCGAAAAAATCAGAATATCTCGCCGGAAAACTGCAGTCAGCGGCTGGGGAAAAAGCATATGTAAATCAGGTGGGTTCGCTGATATGCGTATTTTTCAGCAAACATAAGGTAAAATCATATGCAGATGCCGTAAGTTCTGATACAAACGCTTATTCGGCATGGTTCAGATATATGCTGAATCATGGAATATATCTTGCGCCTTCGCAGTTTGAGGCGATGTTTGTTTCGTCCGCTCATACTGATGATGAAATCAATGAATTTGCAGAACTGGCGGAAAGGTTTTTCAAAGAAATATGAACCATAATGATTTTAAAGTTATAGGAATAAGTCATAAAAACGCGCCGATGGATATAGTTGCGGAAATGACCTTTACCGACAGCCGTAAATTTGAATTTTTAAAAAAATTGGAAAGCGGCGGTATAGGGCAGTGTATGATTTTATCCACCTGCAACCGAAGTGAGATATATTTTATATCGGATAACAGCGCTGTTGTTGCTGAAGAGTATAAAAAGCTTTGTCCGTCAGCGGAAAAATATATTTACCATTATGACGGCATAAACGCTGTGAAGCATTTGTTTGCCGTAACGGCGGGACTGAAGTCGCTGGTTCAGGGAGAAGATCAGATAAGC
>CAZLOX010000179.1:2401-4058 GCA_964561265.1 uncultured Lachnospiraceae bacterium | reverse complement strand
TTGCATATTTTCTGTCATCTTGCCTGAAAATTTTTTAACATACATTAGTATGTCTGCAAAATTTTCAAACAATCTGACAAAAAATCTGACTGCGCAATCTATGCATATCCAGATACTAAACAGACTCTAAAGCGGGAAAGGATTTTTATGAAAACAAGCGGAATAATAGTCGCCGCCGGAACAGGGTCGCGTATGGGCGCGGGCAAAAACAAGGTATTCCTTGATATATCGGGAATACCTATGATCGTACATACTATGCGCGCATTCCAGAGGGCGGAAAATATTGATGATATAATTATTGTAACCGGCAGGGAGTATATTGATGAAATAATATATCTTGCGGAAAAATACGGCATAACAAAATTCTCAAAAGCAGTCTGCGGCGGAGAAACAAGACAGCAGTCTGTGCTTAACGGTCTGTATATGTCAGACGCGGATATTGCCGCAATTCATGACGGCGCAAGAGCGGCAGTTGAGCCGGAAATAATTGAACGTGCCGTTGAGGATGCGAAAAAATACGGCGCGTCTGCGGTCGGGGTCAGATGTATTGACAGTCTGAAACGTGCGGAAAGCGGATTTATCTCTTCTGATATTAACCGTGAAAACGTGTATAATATACAAACTCCGCAGGTGTTTTTCCGAGATAAAATAACGGCGTGCCATGAGGATGCGCTTGAAAGGAATATCAGCGTAACTGATGATACAGCCATTGCTCAGCTTGGAGGAATAAAGGTATTCATAACCGAGGGAAGCTATGAGAATATTAAAATAACCACTCCGGCAGATATGAAGATAGCGGAGGAAATTTTAAAAAGGAGAGAAAATTCATGCGTATAGGACAGGGCTATGATGTGCATAAACTTGTTAAGGGACGGGATTTATATTTATGCGGTGTTCAAATACCGTATGAATATGGTCTTGACGGACATTCCGACGCTGATGTTGCGCTGCACGCATTGTGTGACGCACTTTTAGGAAGTGCCGCAGCGGGCGATATCGGCAGGCATTTTCCTGATAACGATGATAGCTACAAAGGAATATCAAGTATGATTCTGCTTGAAAAGACAGTTGAAATTTTAGCGGAAAAAAATTACAGGGTTATAAATACGGATATTACGATAATTGCGCAGAAACCAAAAATTCTGCCGTATATAGACGAAATGAGAAAAAATGTTGCGTCCGTTTTAAAGGTAGAGGAGGACTGTGTGAATATAAAAGGCACTACTACCGAAAAACTTGGATTTGAAGGACGCGGTGAAGGCATTGCCGCAATGGCGGTATGTCTTACCGAGAGGGAGATATAAAGATGAACAAAAACAAAAGCTATAAAATGATTTATATAGGAAACGGTCTTTCAGCGTTTAAAACAAACGGTTTTTCCGGATTTAATCTTGACAGGAAAATATATATACAATGCAGCGAATGCGGTGAGTTTATATCTATGCATCCGCGCAGCAAGGAAAACTGTTCATGCGGAAATATATCAAAGGATATTGATTCGGGTATTCTGGAATGTAAAACAGGTTTTGACACGGTAAAAGTGTTTGAAGCAAAGGCATATTCTGTCTTTCGCATTGCCAGATAAAGGTATAAGGAGAAATAAATTATGAGGTGCTGTATATATTGCGGAAAAGAATTGAAAAAGGACTAGAAATGC
>CAZLOX010000179.1:0-2391 GCA_964561265.1 uncultured Lachnospiraceae bacterium | reverse complement strand
CCGTACAAGATCTGCCGCGTCAGAAAAAAACGATAATTCAGCCAATGCGGCTGCGTATGAAACAAGAAAACAACAATCTTCGGGCAAAGTCAGATTCACAAGAACAAAGCAGGCAAAAACAAATATTATATCCAATCTGAAAAGATTTTTTCTTACATTTTTAAAAGATCCTGTTTATGCTGTATATAATCCCGGTGCGGTCAACAGGGCAGAATCACTGCTGCTCACAGTAATTCAGAGCATAGCATTTTCGATTATAATCTTTTTGTCACACGGCGGTATGAAATCGAATATTTTCACATTGTTACATACACTTGGATTTAAAACTCCGGCCAATCTGTCAAATATCGGCGCGCTTTTAATATGTATGATTCTGGTAACGCTGATAAATCTGGTACTGCATTTTATGATGGCAGGCATATTTTATTTTGAAAGCCGGCATATATTCAGACGGCCGGTTGATTTCTGGGAAATTGCTGTGAGGTTTTCAATAAGTACGGTTCCTCTTACGGCAGTATCCATTATAGGTATTATTATAAGTCTGTTTTCTATGCCGACAGTAATTGTGCTTTTACTTGGCGCGGCAGTATTTTCAATTATACTGAATTATGAGGGATTGAATAATATATGGAATTTTTCGCCGTCAAAGGCAATATATATAATATCAAGCGGATATCTCTTGTGTTTTTGTATTTTGTATAATCTTTTTATGCGTGTCTGAGTTATGTACTTTCCGAACGAAAGAGATAAAAAGTTATAAAATGAATCTAAGCTATTTGTTGGATTTTATTGCAGACCGCATTTATTTGTGCTTTTTGATTGTAATATATATTCTTGTTCTCCCGGTTAACTCTTGAAATTTTCTGCTTGATCAAGCTGTGAGATTCTATCTCAGAAAACCCTGAAAAACGCGAGTTTTCCTGAGGTTTTCTTTCTTGGCTTTCGCAGATTGTTCTTCGTATAAATTTTTCAAGATTTAATCGGGGCAGCAATAAAATATAAAATAAAAATTTTTAAAAAAAAGTATTGACAAATAAAATATAATATGCTATAATAAATTTGTTAATTCGCTTTGGAGAGTTGTCTGAGTGGTTGAAAGAGCTGGTCTTGAAAACCAGTGACGTGCGAGCGTCCGTGGGTTCGAATCCCACACTCTCCTCCACTTTTTTAATATGGTTGTACTATATATTTGATATATTTACCAGTTCGGCGGTTCTTATATCGGTATATATTTTTAATTGGAGAAGTACTCAAGTTGGCCGAAGAGGCGCCCCTGCTAAGGGTGTAGGTCGGGAAACCGGCGCGAGGGTTCAAATCCCTCCTTCTCCGCCATTGTAGAAATTGGCATAAATACTTACGAATCAAGTGTTTATGCCAATTTTTTTGATTTTCTTATATTGTTATAATTTAAAATTATTCAATGAAATTCAATATAAAAAGTAGTCAAATAGTAGTCAGGATTTCATGAAAGAATTTAAAATATCAGCAGCGGTATCTTGGCGGGACTGAGATAAATGTGTATAAATATCCATTGTGGTCTGGATATTGGCATGACCTAACAAGTATTGAGCTGTTTTTATATCAATTCCGGCATCATAAAGGATAGTAGTATACGCATGACGCAGTTGATGCGGAGTTATTTTTAAATTTGTTTCTGCCCTGTATTTATCCCACAAACGAGTAAAATTACCATTTCGTATAAGTTCGCCTTTATCATTCGGGAAAATAAGTTCATCACTTGTTTTATGTTCAAACCGATCCACAAGGCAATCCAGAAGCGGCACATCTCTCATGCCGGCATCAGTCTTAGTATGATTTTTAATGTTCGGAACGTTACCAACCCATTCCACGGTTTTATTCACTCTTATGGATTTTTTATCAAAATCTATATCGCTGTAACGCAGAGCAAGCGCTTCACCTTTACGCAAACCTGTATTAAGAAGAAAATATGCAAATAGTCCGAATGTTTTATCAATACTGCTTTTTACAGTGTCGATTTCTTCGTCTGTAAGGCCTTCACGTTTCGTTTTAGGCAGGTTTTTTGGTATGGTAATATACAGACATGGATTGTTAGGAATATACTGATTTATAACCGCATATTTCATTACAAGATTAAGCATAAGCAGGCGTGTTTTTACTGTTTTTTGAGCATAGCCTTTTTTGGCATATGCTTTTATATATAAATCAATCTGATTAGACGTTATATCTTTTATGTAGAACCGGCCGAACTGTTCTGTAACATCAGCAAGCGCAGGGCGATATTGCTTTAATGTGTTATGCTCAAGGTCGGGGAAATGATAGTCGGACCACTCATCAGCCACTTCTGCAAATGTTTTGCCGTTCTTCTCTTTTTCCTGATATTGCAGGAGCTGCCGTTCAATATCACGCATT
>CAZLOX010000178.1:0-4071 GCA_964561265.1 uncultured Lachnospiraceae bacterium | reverse complement strand
TTAAAGAAAATACTAATATTGTTATTATACTTATACATAATATTTTTTTCTTCATCTTAATTCTCCCAATTTCTTATAAGTTAATCAGTTGGTTATATTTACAGAATATAACAGGTAAAACATAGCCTGATACTGCTTCTTAATTGATATTATAATATATAAAGTATATTTTGTCAATAATGAAAATTCCGCCGGATTGAGCGGAAGGCTCGCTCCGGCGGAAACTGATTTATTCTATATTTCCAGATAAGATGAATATGCCAGCGGATTATGATTGCTGTCCCAGACAAATCCTCTTACAGTTTTTGTTTTTTCATTGAGTATATCGGTTATTTCATCCTGCGCTGTTATAATTTTAAGTTTAACATTTATAAGCGCGCCGTCATTGTCATACTGAGCAATTATCGCATACGCCTCCGGCGCATCATCATTTGCGCTGATTACTGCCTTTATCTCATTTCCGTCAACTGCCGTTATTATCTCATATGGCATAATTACCGGCAATGGTTCGGGTTTGTCTGTCGGTGTAACTATTGGCTGGCTTGTCGGACTTTCCGTTGGTTCGTCAGTCGCCCACGGTTCATCTGTCGGTTCGGGTTCTTCCGTCGGCTCGGGTTCCGGCAATGCCTCAACATCCATACCGCTGATATATCCGCCGTATTGTTTATCACCCATTGCAATAATTACATCAAGCACTCCGTCTGTTACTTCTGCTTCAGCACTGTACTGTGCAGGCTCGGTTGAATACAGATTGCCTGATGATACGCCTTCGATTGTATAATTTGTACCGAATCCTGTATTCCAGCTGCCGTAATAAATCGTTACATTATATTTTCCGTTCGGTATGTCTGCTTTAAACTCCATTTCACCATTGAGCTGGTCGTTATATAAATTTTCATAGCCTGACGGAATATTACCCGGCGCGCGTGTCATTGCGTCAACTGCCGCAGTAAATCCGTATCCCATATCAGAATACAGAGTGGTTGACTTAACCGCCGTATATCCCGGCTGAACATCTCCGTCGCCAAAGTCAAAATGATACGGAATGGTCGGAAGAGTCATTATATCCAGACCGTTTATATATCCGCCGTACGATTTGTTACCCTTTGATATTACTATGTCAAGCGATTCGTCTGTAATTTCCACTTTTGCAGTATATGCCGCGGCGGTTGTTGAGGCGAGATTTCCCGATGATATGCCCTCTACTGTATAGTTCGTGCCAAAATTTGTATTCCAGCTGCCGTAATGAATTGTTACTATATATTTTCCGTTTGGAAGATATGCCTTGAATGTAGACTCGCCCTGTATCTGATCGGCGTGCAGGTTTTCATAGCCTGCCGGAATATCTGACGGGGCGCGTTCCATTGATGAAAGCTCTGTTATTGTGTTTTCAAATCCGTATCCTGTCATCTGCGAATACGCTGTTGAAGCTTTAACTACAGTATATCCGTCCTGAGCGGCTTTTTCACCAAAATCAAAGTGATATACCGGAGCGGGAGCAGGACGCGTTGTTGAAATTTCCAGTCCGTTTATGTAACCGCCGTATTGTTTATCGCCCTTGTTAATCTCTACATCAAGAATACCATCGGTAATTTCTACCTCAACAATGTATTGAGCAGAGTCGGTTGAATACAGATTGCCGGAGTTTATTCCCTCGACAGTGTAATTTGTGCCGAAACCTGTATTCCAGCTGCCGTAATGTATAGTCACAAAATATTTTCCGTTCGGTATCTCGGCTTTGAAATGCGCCGTTCCCTGAATCTGATCGGCATACACATTCTCGTAACCGGCAGGAATATTGTACGGCGCGCGGTCCATATCGCCCAGTCCTGATGTATCAACAAATCCATAGCTGCTGTCTGAGGAATATTTTGTTGACGCGCTGACAGCGGCATATCCCGATTGAGTTGCCCCTCCGCCGAAATCAAATTTGTACGGGAGCGCCGGTACTGTTACCGTGAAACTTCGTCTTACCGTATATTTTCCGTATTTGATTTCCGCGCTTAACGTTACCGCCGCGTTTGCGGATGAAGGGCGTTTTACCGCTGAAATCTGATTATTCTTTATAACGATTGCCGATGAATTGCTGCTCCATGTGATAGCTGAACCATTTTCACCCTTATCAGGAAGCTGTAACTCACCGACTTCCCTGATAGTCGCAGGTGAGATTTTAAGCGCGTCAGCGTCTGCTTTAGCTGTGGCGTAATCCTCGCCGAGGTCATTCAGCGCAGGTGAAACTGTCACAACGCCTTCCGGAAAAGCATTTACTGTCAGGTCATTTATGTAATACTCTATATTGTTATATCCCTGTCCCAGATAATCGCCTGTCGCATCCTTCGCATTATTCGGATCTAATCCTCTTTCAAGCTCCCACTCGTCCGGCATACCGTCATTGTCCGAGTCGGTGATTTCCTTTTTCGTTATTTGTGCGGGATAGTATGAATTATAGTCACAGTACTGTATTCCGTATTTTTCTATCGCTTCTTTCACCGCAGAGTCGGTTACTGTTGAAAATTCTCTGCCGCCTGTAAGTGAGCCTGTGCCTGTTCTTGCCTCATACAGTACCTGAGCGTCAATTTTACAGCGTGTATCGTCAGAATTGTAATCATAACCATTCTGCGCATTATCAGCAGGATTTATTGACGCGCCGGCATATGATACAACGTGTTCAAACGCATCTTCGGCGGACTCGGCATTCTTTGCAACCGATACATCAGCGCCGTCTGACGCGCTTACCGACATATAATTGTCAACGCGGCAGTCTTTCAATTCACTGCTGTGTGAACCGTAAGCTATACCTCCGTCCCAGTTATCGCTGTTAACAGCATCAGAGTACGGCGTGCCGTCCGGCCGCATTATCTTATTTCCTGTAAGATAAAATCTGAACCTCTCGTAACCGGTACCCGAATTCATATTCAGGAACCGCTGACCGCCTTTGGTAGACGGCCCCATTTTCAGATAATTGTTGACATAGTTAAGCTGTCCCATAGTTCCGTATGCCGTCTGATAACCCCAGTCATATATTACATTATTTACAAAATCCATTGTTTCCCTTCCGTTTACTTTGCCGCGGAAGTTACGCGAAAGGCTGTGACATAACAGATTATGATGCCATGAAGCCTGACCCTTACCGAACATTACACCGAATCCGTGCGCGCCCTTTGAATGATACGATACACAGTTTGACGGGCCTATAATTGTATACTGCACCGTATAATTCATATTATTTGAATACAGACCCCACTGCTCATCATTAGCCCAGCCGATTGAGCAGTGGTCAACGATGGAATTTGATCCCTTTGAACCGCCCCACGCGTCATAATCGGAATCCTTGCCTTTTTCGCCCGGACGCGATGAAATAAATCTTACAATAGTATTATCTCCGGCTAATGCAAATTTACCGCCTTTAAGAGTAATACCCTTTCCGCCCGGCGCGGTCTGACCGGCTACTGTAATATTTCCGGCGCAGGAAATGTCAGATTTCAGATTTATTGTTCCGCCCACGTCAAAAACTACAATTCTGTTACCGTGCGATACCGCATCTCTCAGTGAACCGGCACCGCTGTCATCAAGGTTTGTTACATGAACCACTGTACCTCCGCGGCCGCCGGCGGCATACATTCCTCCGCCTTCCGCGCCGGGAAAAGCCGGAATAGAATCAGCCGCGCTTGTCTGCGGCAGCGAAAACGCCGAAAAAGCCGTCATCATGGTTGCCAGTGACAAGGCAAGGCTTATAATTCTTTTTTTCATATTATTTCCTTCTTTCTGTAAATAATGATAATTTTTTCAGGGATAATGCCGGTTTTATTTGCTGTTTCTTTAATTATAACATATGTATTTTATATATGTCAACATAAAGATAATGACGTTTTATGGCGAAAAATCCGACCTCGCAAATTGCACGTACCCTGATACTGCACGGCATTTTACGGACAGGCTCTTAAATAAGAAAAATAAATACATCAACTGAAAGTCTTGACATATAAAAGTTTTTGGTTTATAATATAATTATGAAGAAATACTAAATTGTATATAAAAAAGCACTGGTTTTTCAGTTGTTTTTTACAGATG
>CAZLOX010000177.1:0-4118 GCA_964561265.1 uncultured Lachnospiraceae bacterium | reverse complement strand
AATAGCTGATTTGTGATTTACTAAAGTAAATCGCAAATTGCGTGGTCTTAGCAAAATGTACAGAACAAATAGTTTGTAATTTACACACATCAGCCGCAAAATATTTACCGCGTCAATATTGCCCTCATAACCGGCGAATAATGTAACGGGAGGACGTTTGTGACATTCACTTTGCGGCGATAAATGTTCGCGCAGCGTAATAGAAAGAGAGGGTTTGTTAAGGGAGAGAAAATCTGGTTTTCTCTCCCTTGACTGGTTCTTTGAGTACTTTCTTTCCATAAAGAAAGTACTTCGTGAAGGGTGTGAAAGTTTGTATACAAAAAAAGTTTAGGGGAGCGCCGAAACGCTCCCACAAGAACCACCGCAATCCCAAATATCACTTTTGATTTATAACTCGTGAGTTTTGTCACGCGTCATTAAATCAATAACCGCCTGACGCGCGGATTTTCCTTCAAACAATATTCTGTTTGCCTCAAGAATTATAGGCATTTCCACATTGTATTTCTCTGCAAGCTCCAGAGCCGCGCGCGCCGCGTTCACTCCCTCAACTACCATATGTACTTCACGCAGTGTTTCATCAAGGCTTTTGCCTTTGCCGAGCAGTATTCCGGCTCTGCGGTTTCTGCTGTGCATACTTGTGCAGGTTACAATAAGATCGCCGACTCCGCTGAGCCCAGAAAATGTTTCGCGCTTTGCGCCCATTGCAGTGCCAAGACGGGTCATTTCGGCAAGTCCGCGTGTCATAAGCGCCGCTTTTGTGTTGTCGCCGAAGCCAAGTCCGTCGCTTATTCCGGCGCACAGGGCAATAATATTTTTCAGCGCGCCGCCTATTTCCACACCTGTCATATCAAGGCTTGTGTATACCCTGAATTCCTCCGTCATAAAGATATCCTGTATAAACCGCGCAGTTTCAATATCTTTCGCGGCGACAACATTTGTTGTCGGAACTCCGCGGCTGACTTCCTCAGCGTGTGACGGCCCGCTCATGACCGCAATTTTCGCCTGAGGTATGACTTCGGCGTAAACCTCACTCAGCCTTTTGAGAGTTCCTTCCTCTATGCCTTTGGAAATATTTAAAATAATCTTATCTTTTTCCACATATTCCTTCATCTGCATCGCTGTTGTCCGCGCGGCAGGTGACGGCGGAGCCGTTACTATGAGGTCGGCATCTTCAATACATTCCCTCATATCATATGAGCATACTATATTGTCCGGAAAAACGGCACCCGGCAGACATTCCTTGTTTTCCCTGTCGCGCGCCAGACGTTCGCTTTCCTCTTTCTGCCATGACCACAGATACACATTGTATTTCTTTGCCAGAATTATAGACGCCGCGCATCCCCAGCCTCCTGAGCCTATCACAGCTATTTTCATAAAAATTCCTCCGTTCATTATTTTCTTTAATACTATCATAACACATCCGGAAGGTATTTTCTACTCTTTTCTTAAAATTATATCTTGCAAAAAGGAAAAATATTATGTATAATATAATAAGGGATTATATTATGGAAACGCTGAATAAATCAAGATAAAAAAATAGTTTTAGTCCCCCGACGGCGGAAAATAGCTCGTAAGTGGTGAATTTCCGTAGGAAATTCATATGAAGAGCGTACATTTTCCGCAAAACTATTTTTTTATTACCTTAAACCAGCCTTTCCTTATATTTTAAAATATGGAGTTGATAACACTTGAAAAAGACAGTTTTTTTGTTTTTTCTGATAATGATTTTTTCTTTTAGTACAGCAGGAGCAGAACCTACTCCCGAACCGACACTCGCCCCGACGCCTGCGCCTCAGCAGACAGCCCCTGTTTCTGTGGAGCCGGTTCCTGAAATACACGCCGGCGCGTCAATACTTATGGATTTAAAGACAGGACGGATACTGTATGAAAATAATTCCGAAGAAAGAATGTATCCGGCAAGCACGACAAAGGTACTTACCGGAATAATGGCAATTGAAATGCTTGACCCTGCAAAAGTGGTGACAGCAACCGATGCCGCTATCGCGCCTATCACGATGGAACATTCATCCATGGGAATATACCGCGGCGAACAGCTTACAATTGAACAGCTAATTTACGGTATGCTTGTTCATTCGGCAAATGACGCGGCAAATGTGCTTGCGATAGAAATGGGCGGCACACTGAGCAATTTTGCGCAGATGATGAATGAAAAAGCGGCCGAACTCGGCGCGCAGAATTCCCATTTTGTAAATCCGCACGGTTTTCATGACGATGACCACTATACAACGGCAAAGGATCTCGCGCTGATTTCAAAATATGCAATGCAGAATGAGAAATTCCGCGAAATAGTGGCTACAACACGCTATACTATTCCGCCGACAAATAAATACAAAACCGACCGCATACTTATTACCACAAACAACCTCATAAGCAAATTCAAGACAACTGCCAATTTCTATGACGCTGCCATAGGCGTAAAAACCGGCTCGACTTCACTTGCGCAGTATTGTCTTGTCGGAGCGGCAAAAAAGGGTGACGCGGAATTTCTGACAGTGCTTATGAAATGCCCTAATCAGGCGGCAAGCGGAGAAACAGCATATTCTTTCGCCGATACAAAAAAATTGCTTGAATACGCGTTCAATAATTACGAGTATAAGACGGTAGCCGCGCCTACTGATATAATATCGGACTCAAAGGTATATGAGGCTAAGGATAACGTAAGAGTCGCGCTTGTGCCGAAAGATGAGATTTCCTCGCTTCTGCCGAAAAATATAGATACTGTCAATGATATTGTAATAAACCGTGAAATTGAAGAAGATATAAAAGCGCCGATATCCAAGGGACAAGTTCTGGGAAAAGTGTCTTTTTCCTATAACGGCGAACTCCTCGGCGAAACCGAACTTGTAGCGTCAAATGACGTTGAAAAGGATCAGATACTGTTTATAATACACACTGTGGTAAGCGTGATAAAAAGTCCGTTCTTTTATATACCGGCGGCGCTCGCTGTGATTGCTTTAATAGCTGTACGCATACGTATTGTAAAAAACAGAAAAAAACACCGCAGAAATACAAGAATGAGATATAGATAAATTTGTAATTCAAACAAAATTTTCAGCCTGTGAATGTGATTTTTCATATCCGCAGGCTGTTTTTTCTCTGTTTTTTGAATTTTTGTGAATTTTCGGTTCAATATTTATGTCAAAATAAATAAATTTAAAATTTCTTATATGTTTTGATAAAATTTGTATAGACATTTTCCAAATATATTGATATAATAAAGACAAGGACTTCTTAATAAAGAATAACCTGTTCAAAATAATCAAAAAACGATTGTATAAATTTGTATATTATCATGTTACCGCAGAAAAATGATAAATATTCCTTATATACTTTTAAAATCGTTTTTTGATATTTGCTCAGTGTGTTCTTATTGATGTGCCGAACAATTTTATTATAGGAGGAAGTTAAATGAGTAAAAAATTCGTTTATCTTTTCAAAGAAGGAAATGCAGGAATGAGAAACCTTCTCGGCGGTAAGGGCGCAAATCTTGCCGAAATGACCGGACTCGGAATGCCGGTTCCGCAGGGTTTCACTATTACAACAGAAGCGTGTACTCAGTATTATGCGGACGGAGAAACAATAAATCCTGAAATTCAGGCTGAAATTATGGAGTATATCGCTAAAATGGAAGAGATAACAGGCAAGAAATTCGGTGATCTCGAAAATCCGCTGCTTGTATCTGTTCGTTCGGGCGCAAGAGCTTCGATGCCTGGTATGATGGACACAATCCTCAACTTGGGTCTCAATGACGTATCCGTAAAAGGTCTTGCAAGCAAGACTAAGAACGCAAGATTTGCTTATGACTGCTATCGCAGATTTATACAAATGTTCTCCGACGTCGTTATGGGCACGCCAAAGAGCGAGTTTGAAAAGATAATCGACAAGGTTAAGGAAGAAAAGGGCGTCGAGTCTGACACTGATTTGGATGCAGAGGATATGAAGAAGCTCATCAAGTTGTTCAAGCAAGTTTATTTTGAGCATCAAGGAGTTGAGTTCCCACAAGATCCAAAAGTTCAACTTATCGAAGCTGTAAAGGCAGTATTCAGAAGCTGGGACAACCCAAGGGCTATTGTATATCGTCGTATGAACGACATTCC
>CAZLOX010000176.1:0-4153 GCA_964561265.1 uncultured Lachnospiraceae bacterium | reverse complement strand
CGGACACCGTTCAAGAAAACGCTGATACTCCGAATGGGAAAAATCAAATTTATACATAGGCTATCCCTTTTTAACTTTCCTTTTAGCTACACCCTTGGCTTTGTTATTCTTCTTAGTCATTCGACGGTATTTTTGTGCCATTATTAACATCTCCTTGCGTTCCTGTATTGATGTTATTATACCCTGCGCCGTCTTGTGTATAACTTTCAAAGTTATACTGATTCAAGAACCACAAAAATCCGCCGATAGTCGCAAGCCACATACACAATATAACCATACTTATTATAAACCATTTATGCGCCGTTTTTGAGTATTCTCTCACAAGAGTCCGCGCGAAAGTTTCCTCTTCGATTTGCTCTGTTTGTTTTCTCAATTCCTCTTTGCATTTACAGCTTTCTACCCCTTTGTTATCAGCCATATCAACAGTCCTCCTAATACGCTTCCCATTATTCCCATAGACCATTTGTTCTGAGCCACAAGGTTTTTAATATTTTCGGACATCGCGCTTGTCGCGGAATACAACTTCGATATATCCCGCGTCTGCTGCGCGTTTTCTCTTAATATTTCGTCCCTGTGCGCCTGACATTCCTGCCGCGTTACAAACGCCTGACATTCTTGGTGTGTCACAAAATCGTTATCCATCGTGTTCGCCCCTTTCGCCATTTTTACCATACCTGATTATCAATTTTAGCCTGTTTTACCGCCGCTTCAATCGCTGCCTGAACCGCCGTCGCGTCAAACTTATACCCCGCATTTTTAAGGCTGTCCGTTATGTACTGGTATGCGTATGTATATTTATCCTCGTTTTCTACATACAGCTGCTGCGCCGCGTATACTGCTGTTTTCGCCAGTAAACGTAATATATCCTGCTGTTGCTCATTGGTTTTTGAGCGTATATACGGCACAACAACACCTGTTATAATCGTTGCCAACAGCCCTATAAATGCGACTATAATTTGCGTCATATCCATATTATACACCTACTTTCCCAGATATGTCAAGACATTCGCTACCATAACCGCCGCTTGTCCGCGTGTTATAGGCTCGTCTGGTCTGAATGTGTCATCTTCATAACCGTTCACAATGCCGTATTTCAACAGCTTTTCAATGTGTTTTTCTGCGTAATGTCCCTTGATGTCCTTTAACTCTTTCATAATCTCCTCCAGTTCTACCGCCTCATAAAGCGGTCTGCCGTAACCTGCAATCTTGCTGTAATTCAGACTATATCCCTTCATAGCAACACAACCGCCGTTTTCTACAACCCCCTTTGCAGGTGATGTGTTACCCTCTATGGTGAATACGTTCTCGCTGTCAACTGCATATACAATACCGGTGTGATATATCCTTTCAGAATTTTCAAAAAATATCACATCCCCAGGAATAGGTTTTTTAAAAAATCGCCCTATCTTCTTGAAATAATTCGCCGCTGTCGGTGTGTAAGCCGAAAAGCCGCCAAGCATAGCCTTAGCCTTGACCGCACCGAATGTATAAACGAACATCATATTTACCCAAGTTGCACACCACGGCTGAGCTTGTACATCCAGACTGCTTACTTCCTTAAAATCGCGCGCAAAAGAGGTGTAGTTATTCTTTCCTGCATTTGCTGTAAAATCGTCTAAATCTTTGTTGCTCTTTTTTTCTATGTACCCGACATAGGATTTTGCTGTTTTAATTAACCTGTCGATTGCCGTCATTTGCTCTCATCCTCCTTATCCGGCATCCAGCCGTATTTGCTGATATTTTCCACTGTTTTTGTGATTAAATACGGTATAACAACGCCTATAACCGCTGTTACAATTGTTTTTGATAGATCCTCCGCGATATCGACCTTGCCGAACCACGCCAGAATGTAGGACAGATACATCATAATAATTGAGTTGACGACGATGAAATTTAATAGCCGCTTGTGATATTCTTTTTTCATAAAATCACCTCATATAAATCCACCTGCATTTATCGTCCTTCCAGTATTTCTTTCATTTCAGCTTCCGTAATATCTCCCGACCTGACAAACACTTCAAGGTCTTTGCCTTTGTATAATCCAAGCTGATAATACATCTTGATCAGAATCTTATTCATTTGCTCCACCTGCTTTCAGTTCAGCTATCTGCAGCAGCAATATAGCATTTATTTCTTCCTGTGTCGGAGCGTTCCTCATTGCCGTATATGCCGCTTCGCCCATTTGTATAGCTTTTTCAACTTCTCCGTTTCGTAGTTGCTCCTGTGTGAAGGTCATACCGTCAAGCCATTCATAACCTGTATTATCAATCTCCGTAACAACAGCGTCCGGATAGTGTGCAAGAAGTTCATTCTTTTCATCTTCTGCAGAAGCCTCCATAACATGATTTTCGCTTATTTTAACTTCATAGCGTATAAGCTGTAAATTGTCGCCGTAAAATCTGTATCTCATATAATTCTCCTTTACTAATATCTGTTATTGTTAAAGGTATTGGTACTGCCTCCGCTGTTGACATAGTTCTTTCCTAAAATATAGTTATTGGAAAAATCATTATATTTTGCTGGTGATTGCACAAGTATCGTATATTGTGAAGGTGTATAATCGTCAGGACTGCCATCCCCACTGGTAATATAATTGCCATGAATTTTATTGTAGTTTGGCGTGCCATAATTGACAAGCCATATTCCAGCTTTATCGTTATCATGAAAATAGTTGCCGAAAATATTAGAATGCGAACTTTCCACACCCACACCATAATCATTATTCATGAATAGACAATTCGATATTGTTGCTTTTTGACCGTTACCGCCTAAATATATGCCATAAGCATTATCATCCGCATACAATGAATCAATGATGTTGTATAGACCTCCGACGCTTATGCCATAACTAAAACCCGAAATATCAACATCTCTTACTGTTGTACGCCAGCCTTGTGCAGATATTATAATTCCGCCACATCCTGAAGGTCTGCTGCCGTTGCTTTGTTTTATTGTCATATCAGAAATTTTACAATCGAGAGAAATTATACTAAAGATAGTGATTGAACCGGATGTTTGCAGAACAGTCGCGTCGCGCCCCATGCCCTCAATAGTAACACCACCTTTATTTACATTAATAGTACCGCCAATATTGTAAGTGCCTTCAAGCAATACTATTTTGCCGCCGTTTGAAGGTAAAGCATTAATTGCGTTTTGAATTGTAGTTTGATCGTTGGTGCCACTGCATAAGTAATCAACTTTATTCGCGCTATATCCCGATTTTGATGAACCTATTACCAAAGTTGCGGTTTTGGGAATTGACGGCAGTCTGTCGGTAGGTACCTTGCCCTCAGCGTCCATTAGCTGATATTTGTACACCTGCAATGTTTTTTCATTAGAATTAGTGCCAGTACCTAACTGAATGGCGTCTATAGGTTCATCATCTTTCACGGTTTTGGCATTTTCCCCGCCGGCAAAACCGTTAGATGTTACAGCACCACCACCAACAGACCCGCCGTTACCTGCATTTGCATAACTGCCGACTGCGCCGCCGCTGTCAGTAGCTGCGTGTGAACCAACAGACCCGCCGTTATCAGTAACCGCCCCACTACCGACAGCCCCGCCATAACCGGCGCCGGAGTCAAGCCCTGCAGAAAACCCGTTGCTTGCATTTTTGATTTTAGTTTCGTTGTTTTTGATTTTGTTGACGTCATTCAGCACACCCGCGTCAACATCAATTTTTGCAATTTTATCGTCTATTTGTTTTTTTGTGTAAACATCCGGCTTGTTTTTTATATACGCGTCAGAACCGGAATTAGTAACGCTCCAGTCAGCCTGTACATTAACCTCCGCGCCTGGCTCAATGCCAATAAGTTTGTTTTTCTCATCTGTGGTGTAGTCGTTGGTTGACAAACATTTTCCGTTTTCTTTATCGACCTTTTGGGCTAAATCAATTCTGTTATATGTTATTTCAGCTTCGCTGTCTATTATCGCGGCGGCTAAAATATTTACATCTTTAGCGTCAACTATATCCACGCCGTTGTGCCTGTCTGTCCAATTTAATGCCATTATATCCCTCCTATAGTATCAATATTTCACACTCTTTTAATATGATATTGCCGTTAAGGTTATACCTTTCACTGATAACACGCCCTGTCACATCGCCTAAATAACCTAAATCAAGCTCTATGATTTCGCCTGTTTTGACCGGCAG
>CAZLOX010000175.1:0-4155 GCA_964561265.1 uncultured Lachnospiraceae bacterium | reverse complement strand
CTTGCGTGTGAATATTAAGCTCTCTCTTTTCTTAGGCGGTTCAATTTTTTATGGATTGCCATAGATTTATATACTTATCCCTCTTTTATGATTTTGATATAAAAGAGGGATAAAATATATTATAACAGGAAGAGGTATTATTGAACAATTGAGGGATTATTATGAATATTTTTGAAAATGCGAAACCCTGTGAAGCCGGAGTGCCTGATGAAAATATGCGCTCATTTTTCGGGAGAATAGAAAATCTGCCTTTTTGCGTACACAGTGTAATAATGATACGCGGACAGAAAGTATTTGCGGAAAGGTATTATGATTCATTTGATAAGGATACGCTCCAGAGAATGTATTCGGTCACAAAAAGTTTTGTTTCATTGGCGGTATTATCGCTTGCGTCTGAAGGAAAAATAAGTCTTGACGATTATATAACGACATATTTTCCCGAATATCCGACACCTTATGAGTATACAAAAAAGACCACCATACGGAATATGCTTATGATGCGTTCACCGCACGACAGAACCACATATAAGAGGAATTTAGAAGGCAACTGGGCTGAAAGTTTTTTTTCGACAGAACCTTCGCATATGCCGGGTACGGTGTTTAAGTATGACAGTTCAGCCTCGCACACTTTGGGCGCATTGGTTGAAAAGCTGGCGGATAAACCGGTTCTGGATTATCTGAGGGATAAATTTCTTGACAAAATGGGATTTTCAGAAAATGCCTATTGTCTTACCGACCCGCAGGGAATAAGTCGCGGTGCGGACGGACTTATGGCAACAGCTATGGATATAGCTAAAACAGCGTTTTTTGTGATGAACGGCGGAATTTTGGACGGAGAGCAGATTATCAGCGGCGGACTGATAAAAGAAGCAATATCATGCCTGACGGCAACCGGAACGCATGGGCATTTTGAATATGAGAAGCAAGGTTACGGTCTGCAGTTCTGGCGTACGCTTAATAATGGATTTATGATGTACGGCAAAGGCGGACAGATAGCGCTGTGCCTGCCGGATAAAGATTTTATTCTGGTCACAACAGCCGATTCTATGGATAACGACGGCGGAACGCAGAATATTCTTGAAATATTCTGGCAGGAAATTTATGGGAGTTTAAACTGAAAAAATGATATTAAAAATCTTACGGAAAAAATAAAAGAAGTAAGAACTGTGAAATCATTTACATAAAACAAGGAGGAGTAACTATGAAGTTGAAGAAAACATTATCCGCGCTTATTGCGGCGGCGCTGCTTACGGCAAGTATTCCTGTAAGCACAGGGATCGCGGCAGGCGCGGATGAAGCCGGAAACGGCATCGCGAGAGCTGTTCTGCCGTATCAGGACACTTCGCTTTCCTTTGAGGAACGCGCGGCGGATCTTGTATCAAGAATGACGCTTGAAGAGAAAGTTTCCCAGACAGGAAGAAGCGCGCCGGCAATCAGCAGACTTGGCGTGCACGCGTATAATTACTGGAGTGAAGGACTTCACGGCGTTGCGCGTCAGGGAGCGGCGACCAGTTTTCCGACAAGTCTTTCCATGTCAAACACATGGGACAGAGAACTTATGCAGAGCGTTATGGATATAACAGGAACAGAGGCGCGCGGAAAGAACAGGCGGTACAATTTATCCTACTGGAATCCGACCATAAATATGGCGCGCGATCCGCGCTGGGGACGTAACGAGGAAAGCTACGGCGAAGATCCGTATCTTACATCTGAACTTGGAACAGCGGCTGTAAAGGGTATGCAGGGCGATGATGAAAAATATATCAAAGTCATATCAACTTTAAAGCATTATGCCGCTAACAACTGTGAAGGCGAGCGTCAGTCGGGAACATCGGTATTGAACGAAAGTACGCTCCGTGATTATTACCTGAAAGCATTCGGAAATATAACGGACGCGGCTGATCCGCAGTCGGTCATGAGTTCATATAATGCGATTTCCATGTACAGAAACGGCGAGCTTGAAACGGATTATATTGCGTCAAGCGCGAATAAGTACATACTGACAGATGTTCTGCGCCGTACATACGGATTCGGCGGATATGTCGTAGGTGACTGCGGCGCGTGGGAAAATTTGTTTGGTACGCAGTCATTAAAAACCAAGCTGTTTCCGGATGTGGCACCTGATGATATCACAGCGGCAATGGCAGTTTCGACAGCATATAATGCCGGAAATAACCTTGACTGCGGAAGCAGGGCGCAGACAAGCGGTGTGGCATCGGTAGAGGAAGGCTGGACAGACGAAGGCACACTTGACAGAGCGGTATATGAGCTGTTTCTGGCGCGTATGAAAACAGGCGAATTTGACGACAACGCAAAATATCAGGATATAAAAGCAAGCGTTCTTGAAACGGATGAACACGTTGCAGTTGCCGAAAAAGCGGCGGAGGAATCGCTTGTTCTTCTTGAAAATAAAAATGACACACTCCCGTTAAAGAGTGATACGGCAAAGGTAGCCGTTGTCGGCAGTATGGCAAATAAACTGGTGCTGGGAGATTATACAGGTTCACCGACAAAGAATACAACGCCTGTGGAGGGTATAAAGACTGAACTTAAAAAGCTTAATTCCGATATTGAAGTGCAGTATCTGGGCGAAGTCACAGATGATGAACTGCTTTTTAATGTGAAGAGTATTAAACTTGTAAAGAAAAACGGTTCAAAAACCGCTGTTGACCTTTCAAAGGCTGAAAGCGTATTGGGCATGGAATTTGCTGACGGCAAATTTGTCAATGTAACGCCGAAAGCCAAAGCGGTTATTAAAAATGTAAACTTTGCCGATGTTGCGTCTGTAGAGGTAGAGATGGCGACAGGTTCAAGAATCGGCGGCGGTCTTACAATAACCTACGGTGAAGGCGGGCCGGCTGTTGCAACGGTAAACACAACGGCAACGGCTGATACAGATACCTATACTGTATGCACAGGAGAGTATACAGGTGAGGACGGAGGATATAACGGAACAGCTGATATGTATATTTCAGCAAGCGCGAAAATACAGAATTTCTCGGTAGAGGCATATAAAACTCAGCTTGACGCAGCTGATTACATTATAGCATATGCGGCGACAATACCTAAGCAGGACGGACTGGGAGATGCTGACGCGAGCGAATCGCACGACAGAAGCTCTATAGATCTTCCGGCGCATGAGGCTCATGTTCAGGCAATAGCTGACGCGTATCCGGATAAGACAATTATAGTAATGTCAACGGTAGGACAGATAAATGTAGAGCCGTTCAGGGATAAATGCGCGGCTATGCTATGGACTTCCTATAACGGTCAGACACAGGGAACAGCATTGGGCAAAGTGCTGACAGGCGAAGTCAATCCGTCAGGACATCTTACAACAACATGGTACACATCAGCAGACCTTGCAAAAATGCCGCTTGGCTCAGCAAGACAAACTGAAAATGGTATTAACCGCAACTATACCGATTATGAAATAAATCAGCACGGAGATGTTCCGGGCAGAACATATCAGTATTACAGCGGCACACCGGTATATCCGTTCGGTTACGGAAAAAGCTATACGGATTTTGAATATTCAAATATTACCGTAAACAGTCGGAAACCGGAAACATCAATGACTTACGCTGACGGAAAAGTGACTATAACATCAGACATGGCAGGCGTAAATCTGATAAGCGCAAAATATGATGAAAACGGTTCACTTGTTTCCGCAAAAATCACACCGGTCAGGATGACAGACGGAACAGCAACGGCTGATGCAGAGGTTCAGACAGGCGACAAGCTTATGCTCTGGGATTCTGTTGGCGGTATGAAACCGCTGTGTGACAGCATTGACGTTCCGGCAAGCGGTGAAGTTACAGTTTCATCAGGCAATGATAAGGCTGATTCAGGTGATACTGTTGATGTAAATGATATAGTTACTATCACAGCGGATGTAACCAACACAGGCGCGGTCAAGGGTGCGGATGTTGCGCAGCTTTATGTGACAGTTCCGGGCGCGGACGGCGTGAAACTTCCGCTGAAACAACTTAAAGGCTTTGAAAGAGCGGAACTTGACGCGGGCGAAACAAAAACGCTTACATTTAAGCTTGATATGGCTGATAACTGTTTCTTTGATGAAAAAACACAGAAAAATTATGTTCCTACAGGAGAATATACCATATCTGTGGGACGTGACGCAGACGACACAAATTC
>CAZLOX010000174.1:0-4236 GCA_964561265.1 uncultured Lachnospiraceae bacterium | reverse complement strand
CTTGAAGAGAATTTGAAGATGTTGCTCCAGAAAGGCCGGTCGCTCGGCTACCGTATCATCGCGGCCACACAACGAGCCTCAACGAAGGTTATCACCGGCGATGCAAAGGTCAACTTCCCCGTTCAGGTATGCTTCCGTGTGCCAAAGGCAGTCGATTCCAAGGTCGTGCTCGACGAAGAAGGAGCCGAGACGCTTGCCGGACGTGGTGACGGCCTCATGAAGTCTCCCGAATACTTCGGCACAATGCGATTCCAAGGATTCTACAAACCATGACGCAATGGCCGAGGTCAGCAAAACCGATCTGCTAAGGCTCATCAGATACCTCGACGACGCTGCCGATCTCTACGGTCGGCAGCCCGGTCAGAGGAACAAGTCACGCCAATATTATCTTAAACAATACTCCCGCAAGCTGCGAGATAAAATCAACAAATATCACAATGACAAAACATCAGTTAGAAAATGAGCTTGCAACCTCAGCGAAGTTGCCGCTCTCCACTGCGGTCAAGGCCATAGACGGCCTGATCCGCATCGCAAAAGTAAAGCTCGCCGAAGGTGAGGAAATATCAATCCGTGGATTCGGTGCTCTCTCAGTGGTCCGTCGCGAAGAGCGAAAGGGGCGTAATCCCCACACCGGCGAAGAGAAAACAATCCCGGCTCACCGTACAGTGAAGTTCAAAATCAGCAAGGAATTCAAGGAAACCCTGAACAAAGAAGGGAGGGTTGAATAATGGCGCTATGGTTTGAATGTCGTATCCGTTACGACAAGATGATGGAGAACGGCACGGTGAAGAAGGTCAATGAGCCTTACCTTGTTGATGCCTTAACATTCACCGACGCTGAGGCTCGTATCATCGAAGAGCAGACCCCCTTCATTTCCGGTGAATTTTCGGTCGCCGCTATCAAAAAGACCAACATCGCCGAAGTATTCTACAAAGACGGCTGTGATAAATGGTGGTCAGTGAAATATAACATCATCATTCCCGACGAGAAGAGCGGCAAGGAACGGCGCACACCGGTTTATGTCATGGTTCAGGCAAACACCCAACAGGGCGCCACTGACAACTTCAATGAAGGCATGAAGGGCACTATGGCCGATTACGAGATCGAGAAGGTAGCCGAGACAAAGATTATGGACGTTTACCCATACTCTCCAAAATGAAAAACTACATTGATCAGCTGATGAAGCTCGCCGGAGGCAACACCTCCGGTGGGTCTCGCGCCCAACGCGGAAAGGGCAGGAACAAGTACCACGCCCAAAAGACAGGCGGCTACGACTCCAAAAAGGAATACCGACGCGCCTGTCTCCTCAAAGCGTTGCTCCGCTCGGGTGAGATCTCCGATCTCCGCCAACAGGTGAAGTATGTGCTCATCCCTACCCAACGTGACCCCTCCGGCAAACTCATCGAAAGGGAATGCTCCTACTACGCAGATTTCGTCTATCGGGATAAAGACGGCAATCTGGTGGTGGAAGACACCAAAGGGGTGCGAACACCGGAATACAAGCTAAAGAAAAAACTCATGCTTCAGGTGCATGGAATACGGATAAAAGAAATATGACATAACCACCCACAAACATATAGCCCCATGGCACGTCCTCGAAAGTCAGGTCTCGACTACTTCCCTTTCGACGTCGACTTCTTCTCAGACGAGAAAGTGGTTTGCATCGGCGGGGAATTCGGGATCAAAGGAGAGCTAACGGTGATAAGGCTGCTCTGCGCGGTTTACCGCAACGGATACTTCGCAGTGTGGAACGACAACCTCAAATACAAGCTCAAACGGGAGATGGACGGAGTATCGGCCGAACTGCTCGAACAAATAGTACACGCCTTGGTCAGACGGGGATTCTTCAACAAATCCCTTTTTGATTCGGACCGCGTCCTTACCTCGGAAGGCATCCAGCGCCGCTATTTTGAAGCCGCCAAGTTCCGCCAGCGGAGCTCAGACCTCCCATACCTATTGGGTTTCCCAAAGAAAAACTACATCAAAACCACAGTTTCCCAATTGGAAACCCCCGTTTCCCAATCGGAAAGTACACAAATAAAAAGAAAAGAAATGAAATTAAATAAAAAATCTTCTGAAGAAGATAAAGGAAGGCCGCCGTCATCGGCTACGCCCTTCAATCAAGAAAATTTTTTAAAAGAATTTTTTGGAGAAAACGAAGAGGGCGAAGCGGCCTTATCCCGCCTCGAAGCCGCCCGGGCGCTCGCCATCTCACTCGGCTACCCGACCGTAGCCCACATGCGACAGGACGCAGAAGCCGTCCTCTCCTCATGGCTCCTCCGCCGCCACCTCCCCAAAAGCTGGGAAGACGCCGCCTCTCATCTTATGGCCACGCTCCGAAAGAAGCAGGCAGAAAAAGCCCCGCAGCCCCAAGAAGCCCCCCACACGCATCCACGGACCGCCGACCGGCAAAAAGATCGGGCGCAACGTCAAAAAGAATGGGAATATCTCCAAGCCAATGCCGAAAAGCCCGCCGACGTTATCCGCCGTTACGGCTATGATCCCGACAAAGTCACCCTCTCCCAGGTCCTCAACCACGAATGGCGAGACCGCAATCCCCCGGAATCCCCGGATCTCCCATATCCGGCGTGATCCGATCGCAGCGAGAATCCCCCCGATATATAATCAGCAATCGTGATCCAAGCGCAGCGAGGATCCCCCTAAAGAAAAGTAAAGAAATGAAAAAACGCTGGACACCCCAACAGACAGAAGAGCTCCGACAGATCTACCACACCATGACCGCCCGGCAGCTCGCCCACCGCTTCAACACCACCGAAGCCTCAATCCATCAGAAATGCTGGAAGCTCGGCCTCCGCAAAGGCCGCGGCCACGCCAAGATCCGCCTCAAAGGCAGCGACGCCCTGTGGCTGCGCATCAACTTCCCCCACATGCGCAACGAACTATGCGCCATGCACCTCGGCATATCCCTCCGCACCGTCGTACGCATCGCCCGCGAAATGAATCTTGAAAAGACCCCGCAATTCATGAAGGAATGCCAGAGCTTCACAGCACAGAAAGCCCGCCAGAGCCATCTCCGCAACGGCACATATCCTCCCAAAGGATTCTATTCCCCGAATCTTCAGAAAGGAGAAATTTACCGGTTCAAACCTAAAGCCATACGCCATGACCCTGCAACCCTTGAAGTTTAAAAAGATTACTTTGATTAATAATTATGGAACAATTAGGAAACATAACGCTTCATCACGGCGACTGTCTGGAGGTGCTTCGCTCCCTTCCTGATAAATCCTTCGATCTCGCTATCGTTGACCCTCCGTATTATTCCGGTCCGGAGCGACGCGGTTTCTATGGGAAACGATGCAGCACAACAGGAGTTGACCGGGTGGACTATCACAAGTCCGACAAATGGCACGTCCCGGATCCGGAATACTTCAGGGAGTTGGAGAGGGTGAGCCGGTATTACATCGTCTGGGGCTGCAATTACTTCGACTATCAGTTTTACCCCGGTCGTATCGTCTGGGACAAATGCAACCAATCCTCCACCTTCTCCGATTGCGAGATAGCTGCTACCAACCTGTTTTCTTCCGTCCGGCTCTTCGCCTTCATGTGGAATGGCATGTGTCAGGGAAAGTCAATGAAGGAAGGCCGGGTGATGCAGGGCAATAAGAAACTCAATGAGAAGAGAATCCATCCCACGCAAAAGCCGGTAGCCCTATATTCTTGGCTCCTGACAGCCTATGCTCAGGAAGGGTGGAAAATCCTCGATACTCACCTCGGCAGTGGCAGCCATGCAATAGCCTGTGAACAGCTCGGCTACCCACTCTTAGGCATAGAACTGGATCAGCATTACTATGATGCGGCCAGAAAAAGAATTATTGATTACCAAAACGAACCCAATCTTTTTAAACAATGAATCTGGAACAGCTTAAAAAAGGTCAAGATCTCGCATACGAGATTAGCCATCTTGAAAAGTATGATGCAATCCTCAAAGATGAGGATTTGGCCGTCAGAATCGATCGTAGTGTTCATTACAATTTAGACGAAGATAGTATAAACTCATGCCAGAAGAGAAAGAGGCCTTGAAGTCTATTCGAGAGGCTTATCGCACAATCCTCCTGACAGCCAACCACCGCAAGTTAGAGAACCTTAGAAAAGAATTTGAAAAGCTATGACAACAGAAACAATCTATCATCCCTCCGATCTCCACAGTGGAGAATGTGAGTGGTGCGGAGAAAAGTCAGACGAGCTTATCTATACCGAGGACGGTCAGGAAGTTTG
>CAZLOX010000173.1:0-4330 GCA_964561265.1 uncultured Lachnospiraceae bacterium | reverse complement strand
TCATGCCCCTGACCGACTGCAACGCCATGAGCCAGGGCTACATCGGCGCGCAGCTCACGCTCGCGCTCATGAACCAGTTCCGCGCCGACGACATCATGCGCGACGTGGCCAACGTGCCCACCCACGTGGTGGTGGACCCCGACGACCCCGCCTTCAAAAACTATCAGAAGCCCATCGGCGCCTTCATGACCGAAGCCGAGGCGAAGGCCTATGCCAAGGTCACCGGCTTTCAGGTGGGTCCCGATTCCGGCCGCGGTTGGCGCCGCATGGTGCCGAGCCCCGTGCCCCAGGACATCGTCGAGCTCGACATCGTGCGCGATCTCATGGACGACGGCGTGGTCACCGTGGCCTGCGGAGGCGGCGGCATCCCCGTCATCATGAAGGACGGCGCCTACCAGGCTGTGGACGCCATCGTCGACAAGGACCTGCTCAGCTCCATCCTCGCATGGAAGATCCACGCGGACATGCTCATCATCCTGACCGCCGTGGAAAAGGTCTACGTGAACTTCGGCAAGCCCGACCAGAAGCCCATCGACACCATGACCACCGAGCAGGCCCGCGCCTACTGCGACGAGGGCCAGTTCGCCCCTGGCTCCATGCTGCCGAAGGTGGAGGCTTGCATCAAGTTCGTGGAAGCCCACCCCGGCGGCACTGCGCTCATCACCTCCCTCGGCCACGCCGCCGAGGGCCTGCGCGGCGAGACGGGCACCCTCATCACCAGCTCGGGGAAGTAGCCTCCCTCCTCGAGTGCAACTGTTTTGACGGACTTTAAGGACGCCCGTCGCTCAGCGGCTCCCCGTTCACGAGATCGATGAGCTCCTGCTTCGAATTCACGCCACACTTCCGGTAGATGTTGCGCGTGTGGCTCTGGACGGTGCTCATAGAAATGTACAGCTGCTCTGCGATCTTCTTGTAACTGTAGCCCTGGGACAGAAGCGAGACGACGTCGATTTCCCGGTCGGTGAGGCCGGCCGTTGCCCCCAAATGGGCGAGCCGCTCTTCCCGTCGATTCGCCTCGGCGTCGCGCCGCTGCCCTTCGGAGACGTCGAGCTCGTGGGCGCTTGCGGCATTGACTTCATCGCCGACATCGGCGCCGGCCGACTCGGCTTCGATGTGCCATCCACGCATGTGCCCCAGCATGACGTAGCTTGCGAAGGCCAGCATGCCGAAGGCGATGACGAGGGCGCTGATAAAGGCGAAGAAGCGCGCGTCGTCAGCGCTTCCGGCTCCCGCGAAACCGAGCAGGAGCGGAACGGCGACGTAGCTTATGAGCTGTCCCGCGCACACGGGCACGAGGAATCGGCCGAGGAAGAAACGGACCAGAGCACCCTTGCTGCTTCCGGCGCATCGCCCGGCGCGCAGGGCGGTGAGCACGGCCATGAAGAGTAGGTACTCCATGCAGTTGCGGGCCGCGTTCACGAAGCTGAGGCCGAGCGAGGCGCCTTCTCCCCACGGCATCGACATCGTCAGGAGGCCCACGAGGAAGAGCAGGCAGGCGAAGAGGAGCGAGAGGACGAGATCCTGCTCGGTGCGTTGCAGCAAATAGGTTATGACGGCGAAGACAGCGGCGAGGAAGATGGAGAGTGCATTGCGGAAGAGAATGCCGTCGGCATCGCTTACCGGCGAGAACGCTACCCCCGTGGGGCTCGAAAAGCCTCGCAGCGCCGCCCCCACGAGCACGAAGAGGATGATCACCCCGATGAATTGCTGCGAGAGGCTCCCGTTGGGGTCGCTATCAGCGGGTGCAGCTTCCATATCCGATAAGGGGGCGCCCCCGAGGCCGCCGAGCCAGGAACGGGCGACGAGCCAAAGGGCCACGGAGGCGAGGGGCAGAGTCAGAAGCGTGATGGTGAGGAGGGGTCCGGGCAAAAGCGTCGCCAGCGAGGCGATGAAGCTCAGCACGAAAGAGAGGGCGAGGGCGCGGTAGGCGGTGCGCCGGTCGAGCTCGACGAGGACGTTGAGCCACAAAAGGGCGAGCAGGGGCGTCCCCACGGCGAGGCCGCCCACACCGACCATGGTGGCCGCTGGCGCGAAGGACCCGAAGGCGTCCGCGTTGAAGGCAAGCGAGCTTGCAAGGAAGCCAAGGGCGCCGAGCGCGGCAAACCACGGAAGGGCTCGGGATCGCGCTTGAACCGCGACGCCCCACACCACGGCTATCATGAGGAATTGGACGGCGAGGAAGGAAAGATAGCCGAGTTCCTGATGGGGCGCGCCCGCGAGCAGCAGGCCCGGATAGGTGCGTCGGAAGAGGGGCCAGCAGAGGGCCATCCCTAGAGAGGTGACGACAAGCAGTCTTTTGTTCGAAGCCTCCGTGGGCAAGAGCGGTCTCCTGATAGTGCTTGGTGCTCAATGAAATGCTGCGATGCATTATACCGTGACCGCTGCGGCGCACGAGGGCCGCCGTGTTCTTGCGACTACCAAAAAGTGCCCGTACAGGAATGGCAAAATCGAAAATCGCATATTTTATGCCACGGCAAAACTCCTGGAATCAGGGCATTTATGGGGTGCGCAGAGGCGGCTCGGTTGGGAAACTAACGGCATCGCACATCGCCGCGAAGGCGATAGGGCGGAACACCATCATGCAGGTATGCAAAAAGGAGGAAACAGTGGAAAAGGGATTCGATCTGAACCGTCGTTCGTTCATCAAGGGCGCCGCCATGGCTACGGTTGCCGCGGCCGCCGCCAGTCTTGCCGGGTGCGCCAGCGAAAGCGAAGGGGAGGCCGCCTTGGCCTCGACCGGCCAGCAGTGGGATGCCGAGACCGAGGTGCTCGTGCTCGGCTTCGGCGGTGCGGGTGCCGTTAGCGCCGTGACGGCCCACGAGGCCGGCGCCGACGTGCTCATTCTGGAGAAGGCTCCCCATTCAGGCGGCGGCGTTTCCAGTGTAGCGGGCGCCAATACCTGCGCCGTCATCGACGCCGACAAGGCTTTCGAATACGTGAAGGCCGCTTGCCAGGGGACGACCCCCGATGAGGTGCTGCGCGCCTGGGCCGATGAGGGCGCCACGCTGGCCGACTGGCTCGACGAGCACGAGATCGGCTACGAGGACCGCGGCGACGCGGTGGGCTTCACCACCCTCTCTGGCGGTGACGAGGAGATTGCCACTACGCTCACCCTGAGCGACCCCGACGATAAGACCAACGCCGGCGGACACTACTTCATGCAGTGGGCCACCGACTATATGAACGACAACGGGATCGAAATCCGCTTCGACACCCGCGCCACCGACTTCATCCAGGACCCGGAGACGAAGGCCGTCATTGGCGTCAAGGCCCTCTCGGGTGGTCAGGAAATCGCTGTGCGCGCCAAGAAGGGCGTCGTGCTTGCCACGGGCGGCTTTGAGGCGAACACCGAGATGATGGCCAACTACGTGCGCCCGTGGCCCATTAAGCCGGCCGGCTGGCCCCTGAACACGGGCGATGGCATCAAGATGGCTCAGGCCATCGGCGCCGACCTGTGGCACATGAGCAACGTGACCGGATCGGGCTACGTATTCGACGAGCCGGACCATGTGGTCGGGCGCACCAACTTCAAGAACTATGTGAAGAACGGCGCGTTCCTGTTCGTGAACCGTAACGGCGAGCGCTTCCAGTGCGAGCATCCGAGCACCTATTGGAGCCACCTGTCGACGCTCGCCTACGACCGCTTCGATGAGACCCGCAAGCAGCCGACGACCGACTACCGCGACATCCCGTTCTACGTCGTCTTCGACGAGACGCTGCGCACCGCCGGCAGCCTCTTCCCCGACACCGGCAAGGTGAGCGGCCTGCCGCTCGTTCCCGCCGACCTGGGCGGCCAGGACCATCAGTGGTCGGAAGACAACCTGGAGGAAATCGAGATGGGCTGGATTCTCAAGGCCGATACCCTCGAGGAGCTCGCCGAGGCCATGAACGCCGACGCGACCCAGTACGGCTATGCCATGACCGGGGAGGCCCTTGCTGCCACGGTGGAGCGCTTCAATGGCTTCTGCGAGACCGGCGTCGACGAGGACTTCGGGCGCCCCGCCGCGACGGGCGACACCCAGAACCTGATCGCCCTCACCAACCCGCCGTTCTACGCCATGCGCTTCATGCCCTCCATGTGCAGCACCTGCGGCGGCCCGGTGAAGAACGAGAAGGGCCAGATTCTCAACGTGAAGGGCGAGGTCATCCCCCGTCTCTACGGCGCGGGCGTCGTAAGCCACGCGGCCGGCTTCACCTACCCCTTCTCCGGCTTCAACTGGTCCGAGGTGTTCAACGGCGGTCGTATCGCCGGTCGCGGTGCCGCAGCCGAGGAAGTCGAGGAGGTCGAGGCGTAATGACGGCCACGCTGACCAAGACGCGCACGGTCCTC
>CAZLOX010000172.1:0-4350 GCA_964561265.1 uncultured Lachnospiraceae bacterium | reverse complement strand
GCCGCTCTTGACGAAGAAGAAACGTCGCGTATAGAATGTGAGGACAACTCAACAATGATTATTGTTGATATTCCGTACCATGTTCAGGACGCTCCGTCGGGACAACAGGCAAGCGTTCATTATACCACCATACCTTTGGGAATAATACTTACACATGATAATATAATCACAGTATGCCTTAAAGAAAATAATGTTATAAGCGACTTTGCAGACGGCAAAGTAAAACCGCTTTTTACAAATATGAAAACGCGTTTTCTTCTGCAGATAATGTATAAAATGTCCACACGTTATCTGCAGAACCTTAAACAGATAGACAAACTCAGCAACACCATTGAGGCGGAGCTGCACCGCTCAATGCGCAATCAGGAACTTATAAGACTTCTGGACCTGAAAAAAAGCCTGGTATTCTTTTCAACTTCACTGAAAGCCGATGAGGCGACCATTGAACGCATTATGAGAGGACGGGTTATTAAAATGTATGAAGAGGACGAGGAACTGGTGGAAGATGTTCTCGTTGAAATCAAGCAGGCAATAGAGATGTCCGGCATATACTCAAACATATTAAGCGATACGATGGACGCGTTTGCCTCTATAATTTCAAATAACCTTAACCTCGTTATGAAAACGCTTACCGGTATTACGATTATTATGGAAATACCGAATATTTTTGCCGGTTTCTACGGTATGAACGTTGAGGCAATTCCTGTGCCGAATTTCTGGTTCGTGGCTCTTATCTCGGTATTGGTAATATCGGTCGCCGCCGGTATTCTTTTCAGAAAAAAGCTGTTATAGGCATACAAAACGCTTGAAATATAAGGCTGTATATGATAAAATATATGTATTATGAATATTTTACGGAGGATTTTTCATTATGGCAGCTGAACCAAAAATAATAGTGTCGCACGATAAACCTTTTTTATCAATTGAAGTACAAGTTAATAAACTGAGATCACAGTTCGGTACGAACAATTTTAAAAAGGTTCTTGTAATAGACTCATTCATCGGATACGGGTCTGACTCAAAAATAAAAGCCGCTTTTTCAGGCACTGCTGCTAAAATAGGCGTTATATTTGAAGAACCACCAACATCCAGCTGGATCAATCTATCGACATTTTTTGATGAATTTGCAGCGAAAAAATGGCTTTGCTCAGAAACCGTACAAAAACCTAAATATTTTCAGGAACTGAAAGATGAAGTTATTCAACTGATAAAATGGCAGTTTGGAAAAGTTGATATGGTAATATACCGTCTTGCCGCCCCACAACGCATCAACAAGAAAGCAAAAGGTTATAATTCTGTTCATAAAACAAGCCGTAATGATACTGAAATACCTCTTACATCATCAACCAAAGAAGAAATACATAACACAGTTAAGGGGATCGGCGAGGAGTGGAAAGACTGGATAGAATCGCTTATGAGCGCAAACGCAATGGAAAAGTACGCCATGACATTTATCGGTCCAAATATCCAGATGTATTCTAACAGCGGTTCTATCTGCTATACACGTAATTATTTGTTTAAAACATCAGATGAAATAAATATGAAATTTAATGAAATACGCGCGTGTGTCGCACTTTAAAAAGTCTTTTATGACACAGTTGAGAAAAGCTTGAAATATAATTCTGTATATAACAGAATATTATATATCATAAATTTTACGGAGGAGTTTTCATTATGATAGTTACACCAAAAATAAGAGGTTTTATATGCACAACGGCGCATCCTGAGGGATGCCGCGCGCAGATAAAATCACAGATTGATTACATAAAATCACACAAAAAAACGGCCGGCGCGAAGAAAGTTCTGGTAATAGGAGCGTCCATGGGATACGGACTTGCCTCAAGAATAACAGCCGCTTTTGCGGGCGGTGCGGCTACGATAGGCGTTATATTCGACAAGCCGGCAAACGGTAAAAAAACGGCAACATCCGGCTGGTATAACACAGCGGCGTTTGAGGAATTTGCAGCGAAAGACGGACTTTACGCAAAAACTGTAAACGGCGACGCATATTCGCAGGAAGTAAAAGATGAAGTTATCGAACTGATTAAAAAAGATCTCGGAAAGGTTGATATGGTAATATACAGCCTTGCCGCTCCAAGACGCACCGATAAGGACGGAACCGTCTATAATTCCGTTCTGAAAACCACAAACAGCGATTACACCAACAAGACTATTGATCTCAAAACAAGAGAATTATCTGAAATAACCATTACATCCGCAACAGAAGAAGAAATACATGATACAGTGAAAGTTATGGGCGGAGAGGACTGGAAAGACTGGATACAGGCGCTCAAAGACGCCGACGCAATCGAAAATGACGCCCTGACGATAGCATTTTCATATATCGGCCCGAGTATCACTCATCCGATGTATTTTAACGGTTCAATAGGACGCGCAAAGGCTCATTTGTATAAAACAGCGGATGAAATGAATGCTGAATTTGACGGAATAAAAGCGTATGTTGCAGTAAATAAGGCTCTTGTGACACAGTCAAGCGCGGCAATTCCTATCGTTCCCCTTTATACTTCTATTCTCTATAAAGTAATGAAAGAAAAAGGCTGCCATGAGGACTGTATCGCTCAGATGTACCGTTTGTTCAGCGAAAAATTATTTGCCGGCGGCAGTATTCCGGTTGACGAGGAAAACAGAATCCGTATTGACGACTGGGAAATGCGTGAAGATGTCCAAAATGAGGTATTATCTCTGTGGGAAAAAATCACAAACGACAATATCAGCGAATCCGCCGATATCGACGGTTACTGGGATGATTTCTATAAAATTTTCGGATTTAACACAGACGGCGTTGACTATGACGCGGATGTGGATATAAACGTAGACATACCAAGCATATAAAACAGAACACTGTTACAGACAACGGATTTATTGCAGAAAACGCGGTAAATCCGTTGTTTTATTCATGTTCTGTACGCAATTATATACCTATTTAACCTCTTAATAAGCATTTATATGAAGAAAATTATTAACTTGTTGACAAAATATTATAAATGTGATAGAATGGTATATGCTTAAGGAATTTGATTAAATCGTTTAAAACCTTAACACAAGAAAATTTTATTAAAGGAGAAACTTATATGAAACTCAAGAAAATCTTAGCTTTGATTTCAGCGGCTGCAATGGCTCTTTCACTCGCTTCCTGCGGCAATCAGCGCGCATCAAACGAAAGCGACTGGGATGCAATCGAAGGCAAAGGCGAAATGGTTGTAGGTATAACATTATTCCAGCCGATGAACTACATGGAAGACGGCGAGCTTGTAGGATTTGAAACAGAATTTGCACAGGCTGTATGTGAAAAACTCGGTGTTGACGCTAAATTCCAGGAAATAAACTGGGATTCAAAGGAAATCGAACTTTCCTCAAAAAATATCGACTGCATATGGAACGGTATGACTATCACAGATGATCTGAAGAAAAATCTCAGCATTACAAAGCCTTATATGGAAAACAAACAGGCAATCGTAGCAAAGCAAGGTTCTACATATTCATCTCTTGAAGGATTGAATATTGTTACCGAAGCCGGTTCGGCAGGCGAAGAACTCGCAAATGAAAATGATGATTTCAAAGACGCAAAGGTAGTAGGCGTGGATTCTCAGGCAAAGGCTCTTATGGACCTTGAAATGGGTACGGCTGACGCCGCTGTAGTTGATTATGTTGCGGCAATAGGCAGCATAGGCGAAGATACAGACTTCGGCGATCTTGTTATATTGGATAATTTTGAATATATGCCGGAATATTACGGTATCGCATTCAGAAAAGACAGCGACGCAAAAGACAAGGTTCAGGAAGCTATCGACAGCCTTATGTCAGACGGCACTGTTGAGCAGATAGCTGAAAAATATAAACTTCAGGATCTTATTCAAAAATAATTTTGAAACAGGGGATATATAGTAATGAATATTTTATCATCGCTTTTCGGCGGATTCAGACTCAACTGTATTATATTCGCGGTGACACTTGTCGCCGCGATTCCTCTGGGACTTGTCATAACCTTTGGAACAATGTCAAATTTCAGACCGTTCAAATTTTTATCCGGACGCAAAAAATTCGGCTTTCTCGCAAATTTCAGGCCGATTTCTTTGATTTTTAAGCTTTTTGTATGGATTATACGCGGAACGCCATTGATGCTCCAGCTTTTCGTAGCCTTTTACGCTCCCGGAATTATGTTCAATCATCCGATGAAATCGAGAATAACGGCGGTTTTTATCGCGTTTATTATAAATTATGCGGCTTATTTTTCGGAAATATACCGCGGCGGTATAGAAAGCATACCGAAAGGACAGTATGAGGCCGGTCAGGTATTGGGGCTCAGCAAAATACAGACATTTTTCAAAG
>CAZLOX010000171.1:2137-4381 GCA_964561265.1 uncultured Lachnospiraceae bacterium | reverse complement strand
AAAATCATATGAAGATGATATATACAGCGAGCACTGGAGCGGCAAGGATTTTTATATAGTGCCGACAAAAGATACTGCCGGCGTGAGAATATCGGTAGGTATGAAATCAGCAGTCGGTCAGGTTAATTTTGATGATATAACCTTTGAGAAGATTGACAGAAAAAACGCGCTGTCAAATCCGGTAACGGAAAATCAGACGGTTATGCCGTATTCGCGTGACAGCTATACATACGGCTGGGAATCGGATGACGGAAACTGGTGGAAACCGACACTTGGCAAAAATGCTGTTGCCGAAATAGGCGTTACAAGCGAATATGCTCATTCCGGAGCGGCCTGTTATATGTTCAGGGCGGATACACTGAATGTAACGGCGGAAAATAATCAGCAGATTATCAACAATAACTATAATGGTTCATATTTCCGTGTGAAACCGGGAGTGTATGATATAAGCTGGTGGTATAAAATTATCGGGCCTTATAAAAGAGCGTCAAATTCATGGGGAATGTCTGTAACCATAATAGTATATACCGATGACGGAAAGACAAAAACAGCCGAAATCTCGAAAACATATCTTGATTCTGACGCTGATAAGGACTGGCAGAAAAGCAGTTTTTCCGTGACGGTTCCGGAGGGCTCAAGCCTTATAAGACTGAATATAGGACTCAGAGCATCAACGGGAACATTTTTAATTGATGATTTAAGTATTTCGCCATTGGTAACAGATCTTGTATCTGATCCTGATCTGGAAAATTATCACGGAATGACAGTGAAAAAGATTGACAGTGACAGCGTATATGTAAATATAAATACAAAGGAATCCGAAGAGGATGATGTTCTGGATTATGTTATTCTCGGCGATGACGAAAGCGAAAAAGCGCATGATACTGACGCCGGTATGAGCGCAGTTGGTTACGGAGGACTGGGAGATACTTACAGGCAGCTGTATCCCGGCGATGATAAAATCTGGGTGACAATGAAAGTTGATCCGGAGAAGATGAATTACATAACCGTAAAGCTGTGGGGAAGTGAATGTGAAAATAAGGAAATACAGAATCTCATGATAAATGATGAATTCGGAACGCTTCAGGCAAAGTATGGTACGGTGTGGCCTGTATGGGATAATATGTATGAAGAGCCCGGACAGCGGAACTCGTATTTTTACGCGACATATCGTCTGCCGATGGCTATGACACATGGCCGTACGGAAGTCCGTTTTCAGGTATATCACGGAGGCGATGCGAACGCGTATTCGGCTAACGGTATGAATCCTTCAACGGAATATTCAAGACAGCTGTATAAACTTGTCACGCATACAGATCCAAGCTATAAAAAAATGGCTGACGATAAGGACGGAAACACAAAAAGGTATGATCTGGGCGCGATAAAGGTATCACCGAACGGATTATCCCCATATGACTATATCATCAACGAAATGAATGCGGGCGTTGAGGAGATAATGAAAAGTCAGAATTATGGTAAGGAATGGGATGAATCGGTTGCCGCGGGAAGATCTCCGGCAGGAGCTTACGGAGCTGTTCTTGAGGGAACAAACACAATGAGCCATGGTTCATGGGAAAACTGGAAAAATGTGCATTATGTAAAATGTATAGGCTCAAACAGTGAAAATCAAAAGGGAATACGCGCAATGGCGATGGCGTATAACCGTGAATGGTCAAACCATTATCATGATCCCGAAATAATAGACCGATGTGTCGCGTGGCTTGATTATCAGGTGCGTTCGCAGGGTTCAAACGGCGGATGGAACAATGAAACATATAAAACATGGATAGGCGGTCCGGACAGAATGGAGGCAAACGGCGGTATCAATGCGGGAGCAAGAGCGGTCGGAGAGGTGTTCACAGAAGTGGGCGACGCTATTATTGCGGCAGGTTATCTTGATGAATATATGGATGATGACCTTAATCCGGACACTCCGGAAGTGAAGCGCAGGGATGCTTACGCAAATATGTATGTTAAAGCAACTGATTATATGTTTAATGTGATACAGAGAAAACCGGCTGTCAATCAGGAACTTTTTAATGTTGTATCCGGCGCGGCATATCAGATGGCGCTTAAGATGATCAATCCGTCCAGATGTATGAATGAAAAGGATCTGAAACAAAGAATGTATGAGGCGAGCGGAATTATGAGAACGCCTCGTCAGTCAATACTGATATCACCAAAAGGATTGTCAATGGAAACGATAGGACATCTTGACGGAGCGTATGACGGAAACTACGGCCC
>CAZLOX010000171.1:0-2127 GCA_964561265.1 uncultured Lachnospiraceae bacterium | reverse complement strand
TGGTGGCGGATCTTGCCTTGGTGACCGGTGATGAGGAAATTAAGAAAAAAGCGATAAATGCGTATCATGCAATGAATTATTTTGCCGATACGGTTGTAAATCATAAGGGATATAATGCGATAAGGCGCGAATATAACATAAATACGCGTAACTACAAGGGCCCCGGACTGGTTGAATACGCGGCATGGAACAACTTTATTGCCGCCGGATTCGGTTCAAATGATGCAAGACGTTCAATGGAGCTTTTTGTGGAATACGGAGAACTGTATCTCAGCTCTCTTGTTACCGACAGACGTTTATTGTATTATATGATACTGAATTTTGACGCGATGGGCGAGGATGTCAAAAAAGCGTCGGAAGGCTATAAAACATATGCGGATATCAAGGATATACCGCAGGAGGCGGCTATTGTAACGCTGGCATGGAAGGGAATAATCGAGGGTGTCAATGATTCAAACTTTGCGCCTTTGGAAAAAATAGACGAGGAAACCTTTAAAACATGGCTTTACAGAGCCTTCGGAAACGATAATGAGATTAAATACAACGCTCTGATGTCAAGAGCGCAGGCAGCATATGAAATTTATTACCGTTTGCTTGACAACGGCGTATATATCACAAAATTTGATCTCGGTTCGGGAATATATCTCCCGAATGAGCCATGGAATACGGATGAAAACGGAAAACAGAAAGAGTATGTATTTTCAGATGAGGTTGCACAGTCTTTCTCATTCCAGCATAACGGAGAGTTTGTCAGGGCAACGCTTGACTGGAGAAGCACAATGAACGGTTACTATTATGCGGATAATCACCGTGAATACGCGGTTTATTCGCAGGTGTTCCGCTGGCATGAAATGAATGACAAATGGAGTTCGCACGGAAACGGATATATGGCATCTCCTCTTGGCTTAAGACGTGTCAATATTGCAAAATACGGCCCGTATGTTATTCTGATGAACTGTTCTGATGAAAACAAGCCGGTTAATATAGAGCTTGAGGCTGATGTTGAAAAGGCACATGATCTGGTTACAGATACAATGATGGATGTGAACAGTGCAATTACAATGCCGGCATTATCCACGATAATTCTTGATTTGAGGGAAACAGAGTAGGCGAAAGGAGTTTTGATATGATAAAAAAGATAATAGCTGTTCTTCTGGCGTTTTCACTTTTCCCGACAATGACGCTGTACAATGTTTTTGCCGAGGAGAGCGGCAGTACACAGAGTGTTTCCTCCGATGATGATGATATATTGGATCCGGAAGAAACAGAAGCGCCTCAGGCGGAAGCAACAGAAGAGCCTGATGAGGAAGATGAACAGCCGGCAGAGGATGAAGAAACAGATGAGAATGATCCGGATATACTGAACAATGTTGACGGAACGCCGGGAGCGGCGGGAGGAACGGGTTTTTACGGCTCTAAATTTTATGACTGTCACGGACATTGGGCGGAGGAGCTTATTGCGGAGTGCAGTGATAAAAAATATCTTGACGGTTATGATGACGGCAGTTTCCGTCCGAACAATCCGGTGAAGGCTGAGGAATTTTCAAAGATATACAGCGCATGGAGCGGTACTTTTTATCAGATTACCGAGGGATACTGGGCAACGCCTTATATACGTCTTATGATTGACAGGGGTATCTTTGAGGCGGATGATTACAGCGATTTCAGCGAGGAAATGACTCGTGAAAAAACGGCAAAAGCGATAATAAACAGTCTGGGCGGAGAATATTTTCCGGCAAATCTTGAAAAATACAGCGAAGTCATTCCGGATTATGATAAAATAAGCGAACCGTACCGTGAATATGCGGTAAAAGCGTACATATCCGGAATAATGTCGGGATATGAGGACAGCACTTTCAGACCCGATGAATATGTGACAAGAGCGGAGATACTGAGTATTATTGACAGAGCCGTGCATACAGATAAGCGCGTAATTCCTGAAACCGTACAGAATATGAACGGCGGAGAGGCAGACTCGAATACATATTATACAGCGGCGGTGCAGGTCAGAAAATCGTCAAACGGAAACACTATGAATTACCGTCTTTTATCAGCAAATGCGCGGTATATGGACAGCAATGACGAACGCTCCGGATTGAGATTATCAGAGGAATTTCAGGGCGCACA
>CAZLOX010000170.1:0-4402 GCA_964561265.1 uncultured Lachnospiraceae bacterium | reverse complement strand
GCTGGCGCAGGGTATGCTGACGAATAAATATATCCATGGTATTCCGGCAGATTCAAGAGCGGCAAAAAGTTCGTCGTTTCTTACAGCGGACGGAATCAAGGCGGATAAGATAGCTAAAGTTGTAAAACTCAATGAAATTGCCGAAAACAGAGGGCAGTCACTTGCTCAGATGGCGTGCGCATGGAATCTGAGAGGCGGAAAACTCACAAGCGTACTTCTCGGCGCGTCAAGACCTTCGCAGATTACCGAAAATGTGGGAGCGCTTAAAAATCTTGAATTTACATCGGATGAACTTGCGGCAATAGACGCGGTTCTGGCAGAATAATCGGGAATAAAATAATGGGGCTGTAGCAAAACGATTTTTAAATAGCAAATTGCACAAAAACAATGCCCATTCAAGCAGAAAACGCTCAAAATGATAGTTTAAAAAGCCATTTTTTGAGCGTTTTTTTGTGCAATATTTTTTTATAAGGCTATTTTGCTACAGCCCCACTTAATAATACAGAAAAGAGGCGGTTATATGAGAAAAACAGTAATATTTATAGTTATGGCATTGCTGATGTTTCCGAAGAATATATTTGCAGAGCAGATACAGGTGTCAGAAGTATCTTACGGTATATCGGTAAATGACAGAGAAGAGAAGATAAAAAATCCGATAATATCATTTAATGACAGAACATATCTTCCTGTCCGCGAACTTTCGGAAATACTTGGTTTATATGTATCATGGGACGGCGCGGAAAATACAATAAAAATAAGCGACTGCGGTATAGTAAATAAAAATGACGCGGATAATGCGGTATTTGCTGATGAAAACACAATTTCAGCGCAGATTTCTGATTTTAAAGTTAAAATAAACGGATATTACAAAAATTTTGAGAATCCGGTTATCAATGTTAATGACAAAGCGTATCTGCCGTTAAGAGAGCTGTCGGAATTGTTTGGGTTACAGGTAAACTGGAACGGCGAACTGAAAACAATATCAATCTGTTCTGATAAGCAAAAGGCAGATGATACTTCCGTTGACGGACTGCTGGCTTTTAGAAAGGATGGTTTATGGGGTTATATGGACAGTGAGGGAAATGTAATGATTCAGCCTCAGTATTATTCCGCGTGCGATTTTTCAGAAGGCTTGGGCGCGGTTCTTTTTAATGAGGACGAGGACGGAATTGAAGAGTCGAAATGGAGTTTCATTGATAAAAACGGTGATATTGTTATACCGTCAGAATACTGGTGCAGAGGTAAATTTTCGGACGGGCTTGTCACAGCGGAAATTTATGACGAACGCAGCGGTCCTTTCATAGATGAGAATGACCGGTTATATAAATATGCTGTTTGTCTGGATAAAAACGGAAATATTGCATTCGGGGAAAATTTCAGATTTGAGTATATTGACGAATTCAGCGATGGATATGCCGCGGCTGATTATATAGTTATCAATCCTGAAAATAATACTATCGAGGGATTTATGCCGGTGTATATTGACCGAGGCGGTAATATCGTTAAAATGTTCGGCGATGGAATAAAGCATGAAGATATTGATTTAGGAAAATTTAAAAATGGATTTGCAGTAATAAAAGATCTAAAATACAGTACACACACAATAAGTATTATAAACACTGATTTTGAAACAGTATTTTCCAGTAATGAATATGACAGCATAAATTTAGGCGGTAATTTCATAACAGCTAAGAAAAACAATAAATATGGCGTGGTGGATTTCGATAACAGTGTTATTATAGATTTTAAATATGACTATTTATCGGAATACAGCGAAGGATTATTTGCATTCAGAAATGAATCAGGCGCGGGATATATTGATATAAATGACAATGTTGTTATTCAGCCTGATTATGAGCGGACAAGTAAGTTTTTTAATGGTATGGCTATTGTCGGTCAGAAAGATAATGAAAAGCGGTTTGATATAATAGATAAAAACGGCGGATATATTCAGCGGAATATTCCTTTTGAATATTACTATCGTAATGATAACGGCATTATAAGGGTACATACTTTTGATGATATACAGTATATTAACGCTTCCGGAGAATTTATAATACCAAAGCTTTCAGAAGAAGGGGAAATACAATGAGAATAATATTTATGGCTTGTCTTGCTGCTCTGATAATATGCGTTTCTGGCTGTAATAGTAAATTGGAATATGAAGAAGGGAAAGATACCGTTTGTGCTTACGGAAACGGAACTTATCAGATACTTCATCATAATGACGGCAGTCAGGAAACAGAACTGCTGATGGATTGTAAGTATAATCAGTGTGTTTTAACGCAGATAGACGCATATAAAAATATAGAAAACACAGCTTATTTTATAGGAAATTATTACACGCACAAAGTATGGTGCAAACTTTCTGCTGACAATAATTGCTTATATTATTATGTTGAAAACGATGCCGATGATGAATTTATTATGGTTTATTTGTCAGATATGCAAAATGATAATCAAATCGTAATGTTATCATCATTTGATGAATTTTCAGAGAAAGACCGTGAAATATTTAATGGCATACAGGCTTAGGGAACACATCAGCGTGTCAGAGCGCTATTTCTCACAAGCGAAAAATCCGTATTGATAACGAAACATCAATAAACTCTATAATAAAAGGAAGGATAGATATGGTGCAATTTTATGAAATTCTTATCTGAATATCTGATAAGTGCTTCTTTTTGGGAAGATGGCAGAGTGATGATAGTTTTTGCTGTGATTATTGGCTTGTCAATTGAATTGATAATGTGGAAAATAACAAAGGTTACTCAAAAAAAACGGCAGTTATTTATTCCGCTGATTATTTGTATGGCAGGTTTGATTTTTGGCGGTATAATGATTTTTTTCCCAAATGGCACAGGCGGAGTAACTCAGCATTTTTATTTAGGCATTTTTAGTTACTCGTTATCTACATTGATTGCTGCCGGAATTAGTGTCAGCATAATACTTATTCTGCAAAAATTAAGGAAACATCAGAAGCATTCCTGAATAATAACGGCTGATAAACCGTATCTTGTTTATCAGCCGCTTGTATTTTTTACTTATCGCATATCGTTATGCCTGTTTTATCGGGAAGAATATGCGTGTTTCCCATTCCTCAACGGGGATTTTGTCAAAATGTGATTTTACATATATTTCATATGGCGGCGCTGATATCTCAAAGCCGTTTTCCTTTATCCAGCGCACTATTGCTCCGTATGCTTCCGGCAGCTTTGAATATGAACCGAAATGCGTTGTCTGCGCGCATTGTGAACCTTTGATGATCTTATCGGCTTTTGAAGCGTCCTTAACACCAAGTGCAAGCTCAATATCGCTGTTGTCCGGATTAAATTCCCTGTCGTGATAAAATGCCATACAATCTCCGGTAAGCACGATATTTTCATCCGCACAGCGTTTATAAAGCATACCGTAATATTTTCCGAAATCGTCCACACTCATATGCTGACGGTTTGATATAACCGGCATATCTGCCGTTGTTTTTACTTCTACATCGTAATTGTTCTGATAACTCATAATATTTCCTGTCCTTTCCATTGACGCTATATGCTGTTCAATCTCTTTTATTATAATTTCCATATTATCAATCGAACAGCGAAGCGTATTCTTCTGATTTTTCAATTTTGATAAAAGCACGCTTTCATCGAAAAGAATATCTTTAATATCCGTCAGTGAAAATCCGTAATATTTCAGACGGCTTATCAAAAGCATTACCGGTATCTGCTTCTCTGAATAAAAGCGGTAACCGTTTTCGTTATTGACCATACTCGGCTTGATAAGTCCTATTTTATCGTAATAACGCAGAGCCTTGATTGTGACCATACAGATTTTTGAAAACTGACCGATAGTAAGCATGATATATCTCTCCTTAATTTTTTATGATGTTCATGAACAATTACATTATAATGCCTGCCCTTACGGGAGAGTCAATAGTTTTTTCAAAACTTTTTCAAATTTTTTCAGCGTCCTCATCCATTGCCTCAATTAAAAAGCTGACCGGACGGAATCCGTCGTTGCAGGAAATCATTGCGGATTTTTTATTTTTCATCCATCCGTCATAAAAATCTTCCCCTCCATGCGCCAGCGCCATAACAAACGGCGACATACTTTCCCATGCACTGTCACACATATTATCGGGTTTCTGCCAGCCGTTGGCAATAAAAACCTGTCCTTCCTTCATATCGCAGGCATGAGAAATAGGATTTTCATATTTCTCCATCAGATCACGGTAACAGGCTGTTTTCATCACGGTAATTCTGCATTTTTTCATATGTATTTTTCCTTTCATCTATTGTTCAAAAAAATGTAAGCTGTTCGCATTTGTCCTCCGGCGTTTCAAATGTGCGCATATAAGAAAATATTTCATCCATATTGTGCATGATACCGCGCTTTTCACATTCCG
>CAZLOX010000169.1:0-4423 GCA_964561265.1 uncultured Lachnospiraceae bacterium | reverse complement strand
CTGTAAACGGCGGATATGTTTATGCGATATGTCTTAATATGAAAGATAAGGACAGCGTGTGCATAAAATCGTTATCCAAAACCGCTGACGCGCATAAACCTGATTTCAGCGGAATTATAAAGGGCGTTGAAGTGCTTGGCTATGACAAAGATCCTGAATGGACACAGGATGAGGAAGGACTGAAAATTAAAACACATTGTATAAAAAATGACATTCCGGTTGTATTCAAGATAGAGATAGATTAAACTAAAAATCAGGCTGTGCCGAAACAACTTTTAAACGTTTCGGCACAGCCTTTTTGATTGATTTTTATATATTTTGTAAAGAGCAGTCCGTAATATTATTATTCCGCAGCAGCAAAACCTATCGGGGTCATACCTTCAGGACTGTTCCATGCGAATACAGTCGGATTCTCCAGCTTTGTTTCGATATCAACAACTGATGATTCTGCCGGTACAGATAAATCAAATGTTTCAACATCGGAAAGCGCGCCGTTTTCATCATAACCGGCAAGGATCATAGTACCGCTCAGTTCTTTTCCGGTGTTGTTTTCTGTGATAAGCTGTCTGCCGTTTACTGATATCATGTACAAATCAGTCAGGGTATGTTCGTTGTCTTCGTTATCATTTCCTATCAATATAGATGCGCCGCTGCCTGTGAAATAGGAATTGATGATCTGATATAATTCAGGCGCATCATTAAACATCTGGATATTTCCTACAAACGCACCGCACGTTCCGCCTTTTAAAGCGGCATAAACAGCCGTATTTTTTATAAGTGTATCCTTTGAATTTCTGTTGACACGGTTATGCGCAATAATACCGCCGGCGACACCGTTTTCAGAAACAGATACTGCGGATTTGACAGAACTGTTTTCAATAGTAACCTTGCCGGTGAATGTACGAAGCTGAGCGATAATGCCGCCTGCATAGCTGTTTGCCGTTACATTTCCGCCGGATATTACGTTTGAAACGGCGAGGTCACCTCCGGACGATGCTGTTGCAAATGTGCCTATAATACCGCCGGCATAGTCTGCGGATGCGCTGACACTTCCTTTATTAGATACGTTATTTAACGAAATATTGTTCAGTGCATTTCCGATAATGCCGCCTGTGTTTGTTTTGCCCGCAACACGGCCTGTATTTTTAGTATCTGTGATACTTATATTATTTGAATAACCAAATATACCGCCTGTTTCTTTGACTGTGCCTGTAACATCTGCGTTATTTACAAGTCCTGATGCAGTTATTCCGTCTGCTGTACCGGCAATACCGCCTGCCATATCTCCGTTTACACTTCCATTGACAGTACAGTCTTTGAGTGTAGAATTACTTCTGATTATACCGGCAATACCGCCGACATCTTCTTTTCCGTATACCGAAACATTTACAGTACAGTTTTCGATTACGGAGTTTTCAACAGAATCTGCAATACCGCCTGTGGAACTGCCAGCCTTTATATATCCGTTCACAGTGAGATTTTTAATTTCCGCGCCGATCATAGTTCCGAAAAGTCCGCCGAACGGATTTTGAGTATTTATGTAAAGTCCGCTTATCGTGTGACCCTGTCCGTCAAATTTTCCTTTGAATTTGATCACACTGCTTGTGCTTTCGCCTCCGCATATCGGAGTAAATTCTGTTCCTTTTGTAAGCGCGCCGCTTTCATCCCATTCCGCGCCCAGATCAATATCTGTCATCAGCTTGAAAGATGCGTTGTTAAAGCCTTGCTTATCCGACATTTCAATAAATTTTCTGAACTGTGCGATATTTTTTATCATATAATATCCGTCTGATTCGTCCTTATTCAGCGAATCATCAACTTCATCATCGTTATCCAGAGATATATCGGCTGAAGGATTAAATACAGGATAGTTGTCGTTTGCTGTTTCGTTCGCATTATAAGCATAAATTACGCTGAGCAGTTCGCTGAACTGAACATCCGGAGCTGCTATGTGCTGACGGAACTTCATCTTCTCTGTCGGAAGTCCGTAAACAGAATCCGCAATATCAGCATTATCTGAACCGGCGCCGATAATTGATTCGCCTTTGAATAATTCATTGTTGAAGAATACACGGAGCATATTAAGACTGCCGCCGTTTTTGTCAACGAACAATTCGCCGATTACGGCCCCGCTTTTTAAGTTTCCGTTTATTTCTCCTGCAACATAACTTCTGCGGAGTCTTGCCGGTGCCTGTGCAGATATTCTTCCGAACAGTCCACCGGCGTTGCCGGCTGACGTTACCGATGCTACGCTGTAATTGTAGCTTAAATCAACAGGCTGGTCTGCGCTTACATTTCCGGCAATACCTCCGGCGCACGCCACAGGTGCTTCAGCGGGACGACCTAAACCGTGACTTCCTGGAGTCAATACTACATTTCCGTTGTTTGCATTTTTTATAAATGAATATTCTTTATTTTCATCAGCTTTTGCCGGATGATCTGCGTCCGCGGTTTCAAACTGTAAATTGCCCGCAATACCTCCGACCATATAATCACCTGTGACATCGCCCCTGTTTTCGCTTTCTGTTATGGTTGACAGCTTTCCTGAGCTAATGATACCTCCGACGACTGTGATGCCTTTGATACTGCCTGAGTTTTTATTGCGCTGTAAATCAGAAGAGTTTGCGTCTGTAACAATACCGCCCGCGAAATCCGCGGTTATTGCGCCGCTGTTTTCATTGTTCAGTAATTTTGAATTTTCCACGGTATAAACGATACCGGCGCCGGCATCCGCCGTTACGGGAGCGTTATTTTTGTTGCTTTCAAGAGTTGAATTTTCGGCGGTTACAGCTACAGCAGCCGCGTGTTTTTCGGCTTTTATGGTATTATCAGCGTCTACAACGGCATTTTTTACTGTTGAATTTTTAGCCGAAAATACTACCGCCGAACTTTCATCACAGGTTTCTGAGCCGAATTTTGAAGAGGATATTTTCACTCTTGACAATTCCGCTCCGTCGATATATCCGAACAGCGACGGTATTGCGGATGATGTGTTGTCAATATTTTTAACGCAGCCGCTGTTGAAGTCAAATTTACCGCTGAACGGATAGTCCTTTGTACCTATTGTGACGCTTTCTCCGCCGTTAAAATCCAATTCCGCTCTTGCAGAAAGCGCATAATTCATCTCGCGGTAAAATGTATCAACATTGTAGTGTTCATTGTTATTGATAAGTTCGGCTGTTTCGTTGAATTGATCCGCAGTAGCTATGTATGTTACCTCCGGCGCTGCGTGATAACGCATTGCGTCAATAACAGGATATCCGTTGTTTTCATTTTCTGCGAATACAAAACCGCTGCCGATGGAAACATCTGTAAGTGAGTTTGTTATTTTCTTTACAAAATCTTCTGATTTCATTGTTTCGGAAGAAAGAGCATTTGCACCGATAATTACAGACGGCTGCTGACCAAGCTCACCCATAACATCTCCTATAATAGGCAGATTGCTTACACTTTTATCGCAATAGCAGTTGCTTACGCTTGTTACTTCGCTCTTACCGAAAAGAGTTCCGACATAGAGCGGATTTTCTTTGGATTTAACAGAAGAAACAGAGTAGCTTGTCCTGACTGTGACATTTTCGGACGCGATTGCTCCGGCAAGACCGCCTGCCATCACGCTTGATAAATTGCTTACATCAATAGAACCGGCTGAATAACAGTTTTCGATTGATATTTTCTCTGTTTCAGCCGTGTCCATTCCTGCTGTGCCGACTATACCGCCTACGACTGAGTATTCGGCTTCTGACAAACTGATGATTTCCGCATCGGCAGAGGAATTTTTTATGACGGCATTGTCAGATATCATACCGGCAATACCGCCGATAATGACCGAAGATGATATCTTTCCGCTGAAACCGGATTTTTCAATAACGGCATTTCCGTATAACTGCCCCGCGATACCGCCGGCGCATACAGAATCCGTTCCTGATACGGAAGAGTTTGTAACAGATACATTGACTATGCGTCCGAAAGATTGTCCGGCTATGACTCCGGCAACGGAACCATATTTTGATGACGTAATATCCGCGCCGTCTATTTCAAGATACTGAACGCGCGCGTCTGCGCCGATTGTTCCGAAAAGACCTGCGAAACCGAGAGAGTCTGAATTTATGTATACTCCAGTTATTTTATGTCCCAATCCGTCGAAATCTCCGGCAAACGGCGTTTCTTCTGTTCCGATAGGGGCCCACTGATGCGGCTCTCCTGCCTCGTTTAATACGATATCATTTTGCAGCACTGCTGATATAGTATTGTTTCCGTTATTTACCTCTTCAGCGAACCATGCGAGTTCCTCTGCGGTGGATATTTTATACACGCCGGCTATTTCACTGACCGGCTGAGCTTTTGTCGCCCCGTCCCATGCCGCAGGAACAACGTTTTCGTTGATGTTCTGCGCAAAAGAAACTGATGAGAATGAGCAGACGAT
>CAZLOX010000168.1:799-4457 GCA_964561265.1 uncultured Lachnospiraceae bacterium | reverse complement strand
CGAGAAAAACAAACTTGCGGAAATAGCTGAAAATTGGAACAATAAAGTTGACGCATCGACAATGATTCCAAACAACGACTTATTAGCCCGTGAATCTTTTGACAGCGGCGTTGGATGGTACAGAATAGCGGAATATGACAACAACAGGCTTTCCGGATGTAATTCGTGCGAAATTATTATGAAAAGATTCTGGGGCAACTATGCTCCGGAATATCATCATTTGTATTTCGTGACTACTGGTAATAATCCGGTATTTAAAAGCATAGCAAACAAGGGTGAGGTGCATATAACTCAGATAAGACACGTTATGGACGCAGTCAATCAAAAAGCATATATTGACGTATACTGGAGTGTACCGCTGACAAATCCGATTTCCGTATTTATTCGCGGAAGCAGAGACGGCAATAATTCATACTGGGTGCCGAAATGCACCAAAACCGATGATACTCTTCCGAGCGGATGCAGTGTGCAGGTAAGTTGTAATGTTCCGTCAAACGACAATGTTAAAAGTGGATTCATAAGTCTGGCACCTAATGAGGATTATTATCACCGTATTGACCTTGGATATTCTAAAAATGATAAATTTGATTTTTATGAATACGGCGGAATATATAATTTCTATAAAAATTCAACTGACGGAACAAACACAAACGGCGCTGTGCTGATCGGCAAAATAAACACAAACGGATGGAACGGCAACAGCACGGTACAGTCCGGTGCGGATTACGCCGAGATGTGGGAATGGACAGACGGCAATCCGGAAAAAGAGGACAGAGCCGGTTATTTTGTTGCTTTTGAAGGAAACAAAGTGCGTATAGCAAACAGCAGTGATGATCCTGCGATAGTTGGTGTCTGCTCTTCTGTTCCGGCAGTTCTTGGAGATGCGTCACCGCTTGAATGGCACGGGAAGTATTTGCGTGACAGGTTCGGACGTGTGCAGTATCAGGAGGTTACTTATCCGGCAGAATATGAGGAACATATCAACGCTGACGGCAATACTGAACAGCTCTGCATAAGAGAGGCAAGAACTGAATATGAGCCTGTGATGAATCCGAAATATGATTCAGAACAGAAATATATTCCGCGCAATGAACGCTCCGAATGGTGCGCTGTGGGTACGCACGGCAAACTGATCGTGCGCGATGACGGGACGTGCATTGCAGGCGGTTTCTGCCGTCCAGGCAACGGCGGTATTGCGACACAAAGTACAGACGGATTTTACGTTATGGAACGTCTTGACATTGATTTGATACGGATTTATATGAGATAATGCCGGCAGAGGCTATAATTTACTGATTACTATAAAAAATTAAAATTATCGGAAAATATAGTTTGACAAATGAAGAAATATCTGATATAATAGTCTTGCGTACAATTCCTGTAGACTTCATGATAAGTCTATCAGGAAGAAAACAGATGCCCGAAATTTTTGGGCATCTGTTTTAATTTATAAGTAATTATTATGTTATCTCAAAATTATCAAAACCAATAATCCTTCATTTTTTTCAGAAATTCCTTTGTAACAGGATATCCAGAACTTTCGCCTATAACAGAATCAATACCGCAGTACGGGCATATTGCAGTATCGGAGTCAGAGTCTATCCATTCGGTTATCTTTTCCGGCTCAAAAATCTGCAGGCAATAAAAACAGCCGCATTTTTTATCTGATAAAAGCTGTTTTTTCTGATTTGATGAATACTGATGCGCCGCAATATAGTCCATATTGATATCCCCCATATTTCAATAACTAAAAATATTATTTGTCCAGAACTTTTTTCAGATACCGTCCGGTATAGGATTTGTCCTCATCCGCGATTGTTTCGGGCGTGCCGGAGGCGACAACTGTTCCGCCGTTATCTCCGCCCTCAGGACCAAGGTCAATAATATAGTCCGCTGTTTTTATCACATCAAGATTATGCTCGATAACAAGAACTGTATTGCCATTATCAACCAGTTTCTGCAGTACATCTATAAGACGTGATACATCGTCTGTATGCAGTCCGGTAGTCGGCTCGTCAAGAATATATATCGTTCTGCCTGTTCCTCTTTTGCTGAGTTCGGTTGCAAGCTTGACACGCTGAGCCTCTCCGCCTGAAAGAGTGGTTGAACTCTGTCCGAGTTTGATATATCCAAGTCCTACCTCGCTTAAAGTTTCAAGTTTTCTCTTTATTTTCGGAATATTTTCAAAAAATACAACAGCTTCATCAACCGTCATTTCAAGAACTTCATATATATTTTTCCCTTTATAATGCACGTCCAGCGTTTCCCTGTTATAGCGTTTTCCCTTGCACACCTCGCAGGGGACAAATATGTCCGCCAGAAAGTGCATCTCTATTTTGACTATGCCGTCTCCGGTGCAGGCTTCGCATCTTCCGCCCTTTACGTTGAAACTGAATCTTCCGGCTTTATATCCTCTTATTTTTGAATCATTTGTATTGGCGAACACTTCGCGGATATCATTAAATACATTTGTGTAGGTTGCCGGATTTGAACGCGGAGTACGTCCTATCGGCGACTGGTCTATATTGATAACCTTGTCCAGTTTTTCGATACCTTTGATATCCATGTGCTTTCCGGCGCGGCAGTGCGCTCTGTTCAGATCATGCGCTAAGCGTTTATATATAATCTCGTTTACCAGCGAACTCTTTCCCGAACCCGATACTCCTGTAACACAGGTGAATACTCCAAGAGGAATTTTTACGTTCAGATTTTTAAGATTATTTTCCTTTGCGCCTTTTACTTCTATCCAATCCGCCGGAGCGCGCCTTTCGGCAGGAATATCTATCCTCTTTCTGCCGGACAGATAATGACCGGTTATTGATTCGGGGCAGGCCGGAAGTTCGGCTGCTGTTCCGGTGCCGACAACGCGTCCGCCATTCACTCCGGCGCCGGGGCCTATATCAATAATATAATCGGCGGCGTGCATTGTATCCTCATCATGCTCAACAACGATTACCGTATTGCCTAAATCACGCAGATGCTTGAGCGTTGCAATTAACTTATCGTTATCTCTCTGATGAAGTCCGATGCTCGGCTCGTCAAGAATATACAGCACTCCCATAAGACCCGAACCGATTTGTGTAGCCAGACGTATGCGCTGTGCTTCTCCGCCCGACAGCGTGCCTGATGAACGCGACAGCGAAAGATAGTCAAGCCCGACATCCAGCAGGAATTTCAGCCTTGCTTTTATCTCCTTTAAAATCTGCTCCGCAATAGCTGTTTCACGTTCGGTAAGTTCGAGATTTTCTATAAAGTCAAGTTCCTTCTGTATCGGCATACAGGTGAAATCATATATATTCATTCCGCCCACAGTAACGGCAAGAATCTGATTATTAAGCCTTGCGCCTTTGCATTTCGGACACCGCGACACATTGATATATTTTTCTATATCCGCTTTGGCATAATCCGAACCGGTATCTTTGTATCTGCGTTCAAGATTTGTCACAACGCCCTCAAAATCCGACATATATGTTCCGCTCCCGTATGAGCGCGTGTAGTGCATTTTGATCTTTTCTCCGCCGTTTCCGTACAGAACAATATTTTTTATTTCATCGCTTAAATCCCTGAAAGGCGTGTTTATGTCGAATTTATAATGCTTTGCAAGTGCGGTGTAATACATATGAGCCATACTGTCCTCTATTTCGGGCGCCGCCCAGCC
>CAZLOX010000168.1:0-789 GCA_964561265.1 uncultured Lachnospiraceae bacterium | reverse complement strand
TCGCGTATATCGCCCCTTCTATAAGACTCAGATTTTCGTCGGCTATGATAAGCTCCGGATCTATTTTGGAAAGCGCGCCGATACCGTCGCATTCGGGACACGCACCGTACGGATTGTTGAATGAAAACATACGCGGCGACAATTCCTGCATACTTATTCCGCACTCCTCGCACGCGTAGCTCTGACTGAAAAGCATTGTTTCATTATTGTCGATCACGTCAATCATTACGATATCTCCCGTGAGAGAAATTGCCGTTTCTATCGAATCAGCAAGACGCTTTGATATACTGTCGCGGATGATAAGGCGGTCAATCACGATTTCTATGTTATGCTTGATATTTTTCTGAAGCTGTATATCCTCGCTCAGGTCATACATATTTCCGTCTGCTCTTATACGCACATAACCGCTTTTTTTTGCGCTTTCAAATACTTTTTTATGTTCGCCCTTGCGTCCGCGCACGATCGGCGCAAGAACCTGTATCCGGCTGCCCTCCTCAAGAGCCAGAATCTTGTCCACGATCTGGTCAACCGTCTGCTTTGATATCACTTTTCCGCATTTCGGACAGTGCGCCACTCCTATTCTTGCATACAGAAGACGCAGATAATCATATATTTCAGTAACAGTTCCGACTGTGGAACGCGGATTTTTTGATGTGGTTTTCTGGTCTATGCTTATAGCCGGCGACAAGCCCTCGATCGCGTCAACATCAGGTTTTTCAAGCAGTCCAAGAAACTGCCTTGCATATGACGAAAGCGACTCGATATATCTTCTCTGCCCCTCTGCGTATA
>CAZLOX010000167.1:0-4468 GCA_964561265.1 uncultured Lachnospiraceae bacterium | reverse complement strand
CGGATATGATGTCTATGATCTGGGCAAGGACGTTGCGCCTGAAGTTATTGTAGATACCATAAAAAAAGAAAATATTCATCTGTGCGGATTAAGCGCGCTTATGACCACTACCGTTGTAAGTATGGAAAATACCATAAAAGCAATACGCGCGGAAAATCTTGACGTAAAGGTATTTGTCGGCGGCGCGGTTCTTACAAAGGAATACGCCGATATGATAGGTGCGGATTTTTATGCAAAGGACGCGCTTGCGTCTGTTAATTACGCCAACAGCATATTCGGAGAAAAACAAAATGGATAAAAGAACGATAAAAACGATTCTCCCCGGTTCAATAGCTGAAGAAGCCGGTCTTGAGCCGGGAGATATCATATTAAGCATAAATAATTATGAATTTCATGATGTTGTGGAATACCGTTATCTCATAGCCGAGGCCGAAACGGAAATCGAAGTCCTGAAAAAGGACGGCACTCGTGAAATTATAGCTATTGAAAACGACTATGAAGACCTTGGCATTGAATTTGAAACTCCGCTTATTGATGATGCCCAGAGATGCTGCAACAGATGTATTTTCTGTTTCATAGACCAGCTCCCGAAAGGTATGCGTGAAACCGTATATTTTAAGGATGACGATACGCGTCTGTCCTTTTTACAGGGAAACTATGTAACTCTTACAAATATGGACGATGAAGCTATCGACAGAATGATACAGATGCGCATATCTCCGATAAATATATCGGTGCATACGACAAATCCGGAATTGAGAGTGAAAATGCTCAGAAATAAAAATGCCGGCAGAATATACGATATAATAGAAAAGTTTGCCGACAATGGAATATATATGAATTGTCAGATAGTGCTTTGTCACGGATACAATGACGGTGTGGAATTGGAGCGGACAATATCCGACCTTGAAAGGCTGTTTCCGTATGTGCGGAGCGTATCGGCTGTTCCTGTCGGTCTTACGCGTTACCGCGAAGGATTATGTCCGCTTGAACCGTTTGACAAAGAAATATCCCGCGCGGCTGTTGAGATAATCACTCAGGCGCAGGAAAGAATATACAAAAAGCACGGTGTCAGATTTGTATACGCGTCAGACGAGCTGTATCTGAACGCCGGTATGGATATTCCGGAAAGTGAAGCATATGAGGGTTTTCCGCAGATTGAAAACGGAGTCGGACTTATCGCAAGTATGCGCGATGAGGTAAAGGAAGCGGCAGCTATGATAAAAAAGAAAAAACGCAGCCGCCGCGTGATTATCGCAACGGGAGAACTTGCGTATGATTTTATCTGCGATATGGCGCGTATTGTGGAAAAATCGGCGGACGGCATTAAAGTTGATGTGTACGCGGTAAAAAATGATTTTTTCGGCGGAGGCGTAAATGTGGCAGGACTTGTGTGCGGCTGCGATATCATCACTCAGCTGAAAGGAAATATTCCCACTGCCGATATAATGCTTATTCCGTCTGCAATGCTCAGGAGCGGAGAAGAAATATTTTTGGATGACACAACCGTTTCCGATGTAGCAGAAGCGCTTGGAATTGACGTTCAGCCATGCGAGAATGACGGTTTTGAATTTGTGGAAATGATTCTTGGCGAGGAGTTATTTTAAGGTACTAATTTCATAAATCCGAACGTATTCCCGAAATACGTATTTCCGAAAAATCCGCGCCGAGCCTTTCCAGAAATTCCGCATAGGCACTGTCGATACACGCTCCGCAGAGCGATTGTATTTCGCGGTATTTTTCCGGCACGGAGAAATACAGTCCGGATATTCCTGCGCTGTTTTTATCAAAAATATCTACCAGCTGTGTATTTCTTTTAAGCTGAAAATCAATGCTGTCCATAGCAACGGCAATATTCATATTTCTTATTTTCAATATATCCGGGGATACATTGACAGGCGTTCCGCTCTGTTCAAATATTTCCTCGGATATATCAAGCGCGTTTTGTATGTCATGTGTGAAAAGATATAAAATATTTGTTATTTCCGAAAGAGAATAAATTACCGCACGCGTTTCCGGAGTTATTTTTTCGCTGTATATTCCTATTACAGAATGATACGAACCTATTTTCATAATTATTTCTTTAATATATTTTATATTCACCGAATAACCGCCCGCAATATTCACCCCATCTTCCTCAAACCTTTTTTTCAGACGTGCCGGAAGGTTGGGAAACAGACATGAATACCTGCAGTCCGCATATATCCTTTTATAGAGCGCATTAAACTTTCTTTCACGCATATTTTCAATCTCCGTATGCGAATACGGAACAATAATCACATCGCAGAATACGTCATCCATTCTCAAACGCGCATATTTCAGCCGTTTCAGATATGATCTATCTTCATTAAACAGTATCAGTATATTCATAAAAAGCACCGCCGTAACATTTTAGAACTTTCCGCATATCTTATATTATAATATGAACGACGGAGGGTTATATATGTGCGGAATTGCAGGATTTATTGATTATAAACGAAATTTTTTAACAGAGAAAAGAAAACACGAAGCCATAGCGGATAAAATGGCAGAACGAATACGTCACAGAGGGCCGGACGCGAAAGGTGTCTGCGTATGCGAGCATACCGTATTTTCACACGCGCGCCTTGCCGTAATAGACCCAAACGGCGGAAAACAGCCGATGAGCCGTATATCCGGCGGATATGAATTTATAATTACATATAACGGAGAACTGTATAACACGGAGGAACTCAGAAATACATTAAAATCATACGGTTATGTATTCACAACTCATTCCGATACGGAAGTGCTTTTGTATATGTACATCCATTACGGAACGGAATGCACGCAGTATTTAAACGGAATATACGCTTTCTGCATATGGGATTCCATGCGTCAGCGCATATTTGCGGTGCGCGACAGATTCGGCGTGAAACCGTTTTTTTACACATTCGCGGACGGAACTTTTGTTTTTTCTTCAGAGATAAAGTCATTGTTTGAATATCCCGGAATTGTGCCGGAAATATCAGACGACTCGCTCAGGGAAATTTTTGCAGTATCTCCGCCGCGAACACAGGGAACAGGCACTTATAAGAATATTTTTGAATTAGAGCCGGGAAGTATGATAGTATATGACAGAAACTCGTTTAAAAAAGAGCGTTACTGGCAGATAAAGGCGATGGAGCATAAGGACAGTTATGAGGATACCGTATCAAAGGTGCGTGAACTGGTTATAGATTCGGTAAAACGTCAGCTTGTATCTGATGTTCCTTTGGCAACATTTTTGTCTGGCGGTCTTGATTCCAGCGTGATAACGGCTATTGCGGCTATTGAAGCGAAAAAGAACAGCAGACGTCTTGATACATATTCATTTGAATATAAAGACAACAGCAAATATTTTCATCCTACGGCTTTTCAGCCGGACAGCGATGATTACTGGGCAAAGCGTATGTCGGAGGCATTTGACACAAATCACAGACGTCTTATATGTATGAACGAATACCTCGCGGATAATCTCGAAAAAGCCGAAGAATTTAAAGACCTCCCCGGTATGGCGGATGTTGATGTATCGCTTATGTATTTCTGTTCGGAAGTGAAGAAAAACCATACCGTTGTGCTGTCGGGTGAATGTTCGGATGAATTATTCGGCGGATATCCGTGGTTCCGAAGCGAAAAAGCTTTTAATACCGCCGCTTTTCCGTGGTCATACGATATGAGTATACGAAACGGCATATTAAGGGATGAAGTGCGTGAAAGATTAAATCTTGACGAATACGCTTTTTACAGATACAACGAATCGGTAAAAATGACACCGGCATACAGCGGTGACAGCGCCGAGGAAAAACGCCGCCGCGAGATAGCATTTTTAAATATCAACTGGTTTATGCTCAATCTGCTTGAAAGAAAGGACAGAATGAGTATGGCATCCGGACTTGAAGTAAGAGTGCCGTTCTGCGACCACAGGCTTGCCGAATATGTGTACAATATTCCGTGGGAAATCAAGAATAAAGACAACGTGTCAAAAAGCGTTTTAAGAGAAGCAATGCGCGGAATACTGCCGGATGACGTATTATACAGAAAAAAGAGTCCGTATCCGAAAACGCATAATCCGATTTATGAAAATGAAGTAAAGGAAAAAGTGCGGAAGATTATAGAGGATAAAAATTCTCCGATTTTAGAATATGCGGATAAATCAAAAATAGAGGAACTGATTGAAAAGAAGGCAGACCTCGGAAGTCCGTTTTTCGGTCAGCTTATGGCTCTGCCGCAGTTTCTGGGATATATAGTGCAGGTAAATCACTGGCTTAAAAATTTCTGCTGAAATATTTTAAGCCAATACGGCTACCGTTTAATAAGGATTACAAATATACTGCATAGGGGCGTATCGACGCCCCTTTGAGTTTTTCTGGATTACTTTTGTTCACACCCCCCCGAGTTACTTTCCACTCGTCGGGAAAGTAACCAAAGCGCCGCTCAGAGGGGAAAACCTGCGGAGGTTTTCCCCTCT
>CAZLOX010000166.1:0-4469 GCA_964561265.1 uncultured Lachnospiraceae bacterium | reverse complement strand
ATCCCCTCCGGCGAAAGCGATATTCCTTTATTTGTCCGTATAAACAATGTTATGTTAAATTCTTTTTCAAGTTCACGAACCGCATTTGACAAAGACGGCTGTGAAATAAACAAAGCTTTCGCGGCTTCGCTTATGGAACCTTTTTCTGTTATAGTTATAATATATTTCAGCTGCTGAATTGTCATTTGAACTCCTTTTATAAATGGAAACGCCGTAAAATCCGGACTTTTCCCGCAACGTCAAAAACCGCAGCAATACTGCGGTTCCGGCGTATATTAAATTATTTATACAATCTGGCGGACAGGGTGGGATTCGAACCCACGAGCCGCTCACGCGACTACCTGATTTCGAGTCAGGGCCGTTATGACCTCTTCGATACCTGTCCATATCTAACCAACATTAGTATTGTACCACAATTGATTTGTTAAGTCAATACTTATTTCAAAAAATTATTTTTTATTTTAAAATATTTATTGCCTGCTGATATAAAAATGAAAAATTCAAAAATCAATCAAAAATCAATTTTGTATTGCATTTCAGTCAACAATATGCTATAATAACCTTGATGATAATTTCTGCGAAACTGTTTTGTTTCTGCCGGCTGAGCAATGCACACCGGCAGCGGACAGACCGTAATATTGAAAATACTATTGAAACAGGTGATTTATTATGCTATATACAAGTGAAATAAATGATTCCGTATTGATACAGCTTATAATTTTATTTGCATTGAATGCAGCAAATAAACCGATTAAAAGAAAAACTCTTGATAAACTTGTTCTCGAAACCTGCATAATAAATTTCGCCGATTATTCAATAGCCATGGAAAATCTGGAAATACTCGGATATATCCACGAGATATCTGATGAAAATTTATACCGCATAACGGATGACGGCATTCGTACGCTTGGATTTTTTCAGGAAAAAATACCGCTGAGCGTGCGCGATTCGATAAAAGAAAGCGTTGCGCCTGTATTTCTGGAAGAAAAGCGAAAAAACAGTATAAGAACAGAAATAATACCTCTTAATGAAATCGAGTTTATGTCTGACTGCATAATATCCGATAACGGAAAGCCTCTTATGAATTTGCAGCTTTATGCCGGAGAAAGAGAAGACGCTGAAAAAATATGCAGAATATTTAAGAGAAATTCAGATGTTATCTATGATGAGATCATGAATATATTCAAAAAAATAACAGAAAACCAGTAATACTGTACCAATTGTACTTAAAGGAGTTTATCTTGACAATGAATAAAAATATTACAATAATACTTATAGTCATATCAATATTATCCGCCGGTATTGCCGCATTTGCGGACTCTGTCTCCGAATTGTCTGATAATCAGTACGATTATGAGGAAGATTTTGAATACATGGATGATGAGGATGATATGGATGATACCGACGATTCTGACGATGCCGACGATATGGATGATACCGACGATTCTGATGACGATGATGTCAGCAGCAGCGGCAGTGTCAGCGGAGAAGTTGATTATACTCCCGACCCTACGCGAAAGCCCAAAATAATATTCAGACCGTATAAAAAACTTATTCAGACAACTATCCCCTCTACGCCAAAACCTTCATATCCTCCGGCCGTATATCGTTCTCCGGCGCCCACTCCGACCGCGACTCCTTCACCGACTCCGGTTGTTACAGTAAAACCGACTCCTATGCCAAAGAGAACACCGTATATGAATATATTTGATCATCCGGCATTCATGTGGCAGTACCTGCCCGGAGAATTCGGGGTAAATATGCTTGTTTCGAGGGCTGAGCTTGCATGTATATTTTCCGGTGTTTTAATTGATAAATACGATGCCGGCATAGAATATACTGTTACATATAAAGATGTAAAACAGGATGATCCGTTCAGAAATTATATAGGATTTATATCTCAGTATGATTTAATACCGACAGAAAATGATGAAACATTTGAACCAAACAAATTTATAACCCGCGCGGATTTCGCTGTTATATTAGCCGCAATCGCCGATGATAAAAAAGGATATTCTGATTTTATTGATGTGCCGGATGATTACTGGGCAAAAGAATATATTGACAAGGCTGTTGCTCAGGGATGGATAGCCGGTACAGAGGACAGACTGTTTTATCCGGATAAGTGTATCACGCGCGGTGAAGTTGCGAAAATTTTGGTGACAATACTCGGCAGGGATACCGATGAAACATTGAAAATGCCAAATCTGCCGCAGTTTTCAGATGTACCGCCGTCACATTGGGCATATCCGTATGTGATGGATTCTGTTGTTGTCAGATAAAGAAAACTATAAATTGATTTTCGTAGTCCGCGTCATATCTGTATATATTGCGGATATAACGCGGACTTTTTTAATAAAATTTCAGTGGAAATATTTTTTACAGTACAAAAAGCAAAATTCATTTTATGAAATTTGCTTTTTTATATTGCAAAAATCAATAAAATATTGTACAATATATATAATATAATAAAACATATCTTGAAAGAAAGGAAGAACGCACTATGAGAAAACAATACAAAAAACAGTTTATAAGCATGGTTCTGAGTTCTGCCATGTTTATGTCTTCGGCTGCCGGATTTGCTCCCGCGGCATCCGCCGCTGCAAATACTCCACAGTATCAGACTACGGCAAGACAGATGGAATATTTAAACCGCGGACTGATTGCCGTTAAAACAGAAACAAATACAAGCAATGGGATTACAGGAGGCGTATATTTAAGCTGGCGTCTTCTGGGTACGGAAAGTCTGGAAGATCAGGCTTTCGATATTTACCGTTCAGATTCAGAAAATGGTAAATATCAGAAAATTCACACTACAGGCGCACATGATGCCACAAACTATACTGATACTTCCGGCACGGCAGACTACTATTATAAAGTTGTAAAAGCCGGAGCATCAGAAGTTGATGTTATGGCTGAGGAACCGGTTAAACCATCAGATATTAACTGTACCGCAAGAGGAAGTAATATATCCAACGGTTACAGTGAGAAAAATTCTTTCACTTATATGGATATCCCGATCAACCGCCCCGATCCGGTATCAAGAATGGGCGACGGAAAAAAATCATATTATTATACATATGACAGCACTCATGAAGGCGGCGCAAACGAAGCGTCTGTCGGCGATCTGGACGGCGACGGCGATTATGAATTAGTGTTAAAATGGGATCCGACCGACTCAAAGGACAGCGCCGGAGCAGATTACACCGGAAATGTTTATATAGACGGATATGAAATTTCTGAAGAAAACAGCTTTATGTGGCGTATTGACCTTGGCAAAAATGTAACAGCCGGCGCTCATTATACACAGTTTATGGTGTATGACTTTGACGGCGATGGAAAAGCGGAAATAGCAATGAAAACAGCACCGGGTTCAATAGACGGTATGGGTCATTATGTATCGGAGGTCGGTGATTCCGCGGCTATCAGAAATGTCGATAATACAAAATCCTACATCGGAACATCCGGCGGTTCAAAAGGCAAAAACCTTGGGCCTGAATATCTGACGGTATTTGACGGCGAAACAGGAGAGGCATTGGCTACGACTGATTATATCCCTCTCGGAACAAGCAGTGAATGGGGCGATTCCAAATACAACAGAGCCGAAAGATTTTTAGCTGGTGTGGCGTATCTTGACGGAGAAACTCCGAGTATAATAATGTGCCGCGGATACTATAACAAGGCGGTAGTACGCGCGTATAACTTTAAAGACGGCAAAATCACGCAGTTATGGGAGCATAACGGCACTTCAAACGGTACGTCGCTTTACGGACAGGGCAATCACAACCTGTCGATCGGCGATGTGGATAATGACGGCAAAGATGAAATAATTTACGGCAGCGCAGCTCTTGATGATGACGGAAAATTTCTGAATACCACAAAATTAGGTCATGGTGATGCAATGCACATGAACGATTTCAATAATGACGGCGAACAGGAAGTATTTTCCGTAAAGGAAGATAAAGAAGGTTATGCCAATAATGCCGCTCATTTCAGAAAAGCATCTACAGGCGCAACTATATGGGGCAAAGGAGCCAGCGGTGACACCGGCAGAGGCGTTATGGCAAATATTGATGATGAATATGCGCAGCAGAATCCGGACGCTATGGCGCTTGCATGGTCAAGTTCACATAAAAATGTGTTTGACCTGAAAGGCAATGAACATCAGGCAAAACCTGCAACAAGTTCAAGAACAATGACAAATTTCCTGCTTTATTGGGACGGAGATCTGGGACGCGAACTTTTAGATGACAATCAGCTTGTTAAATACCATGCGAACACAGGTGAGACCAGACGTTTTTATGATGACAACAATGGATATTTCAGCGGAGCGTCAAGCAATTATTCAAAACAGAATCCGATACTCAGCGCAGATATATGGGGTGACTGGAGAGAGGAATTTATATTAGCCGTAAATAAAGACTCAAGCACCGAACAGGCATATCTGAGAATATACACATCAACACTTC
>CAZLOX010000165.1:0-4491 GCA_964561265.1 uncultured Lachnospiraceae bacterium | reverse complement strand
TAAACACTCAAATTATACCTCTATTTAAAAACAGAGGCAGGCGAAAAGGTCTGTCTCTGTTTTTTTGTATGAGTGAATAATTTGATTTATCCGGTGTTTCTTGACCAATATCATATTTTTCAAGTTCAGATTAAATTTTTCAGACTGTACATTGCGGTAAAAAAATGATACTATATAGGCGTAGACAAAACTACTATCTCTCTCTCTTAAAAAAATCAATGGAACGGACTGTGGTGTTCCGTTGATTTTTTATTATTCCCCCAATATGAATTTCTATAGGAAGTTTATGTTGGGGGAACAATATAACAGCATATAAAAGGGGACTGGAAAATATGATCGGTAAATTTAAAAATGAGGAATGTGTGATATTGGAAAATGAATTTCTGAGGGCAGTCATATTACCATTTTTCGGCGGGAAAACCGTTTCGGTATACGATAAGAAAAATGATTTTGAACTTTTGTTTCAGAACAAAAATGAAAAATATATTTCCCAGCCGTTTGATTCGGATTTTTCTAAATATGACGCGTCCGGATTTGATGACGCTTTTCCTAATCTTGACGGCGGTATTTTTGAAGGAGTGCGTTATCCTGACCATGGGGAAATACGGTCGCTTGAAATGATATGCTCACATATTGATAATAACAGCGTGTCTATGCAGACCAACAGCAGCCGTTTTGGATATACATATGAAAAAAATATTTCTCTTAACGGCAGAACGCTTTGTTACAGGTATAAAATTCAGAACAATTCGGATAAAACACTTCCGTGTTTCTGGACAATGCACTGCCTTATGCGGTGTGAGGAGGATATGGAAATATTATTGCCGGATGACGCAGTAATAAATGCGCTTGACAGTGAACTTTTAGGCGCTGAGGGAACAAAACATAAATTCCCTTTGACGGATGACGGAATAAATATCGGACATATTTTTGACAGCGCAGGGAAATATGAGAAATTTTATGCGGACGGAGCCGTGAATACAGGCGAATGCCGCGCGCGTTACAACCGCTCGCATGAGCAGCTGATGGTAAGATGGGATAAGGAGGTACTGCCGTATCTGGGATTCTGGATAACAAAGGGCGGTTACCGTGGTGATTATAACTGCGCATTTGAGCCGTCAAGCGGTTATTATGATTCGATGGAACGCGCGGAAAAAAATAAAACATTATGGTATCTTGCAAAAAATGAAATAAAAAGCTTTGATATAAATTTAACATTGGAGAGTGTTTAAGATGAATATAAGTGTTACAGACGGTAAAATCAAGGTGGTAATGTCTGGTTATACTCTGGACAATGCGGACGCGTACTGGACAGAAAACGGAAATACTGTTCATATAGGACAGCTTGAAGATACGCGTATGGAGTATAAAGACAACGACCTGACGGTTGAAGGCGCTTACAGCGGCAGACGGATATTGTGGGAAATAAAAAATCACGGAGGCTATATTTCCACCAGGCTGACAATCAGCGCTGACAGTGAGATCTATGTTGAGGGAATATGCGCATTCAAAGCGAAAATTCTGGCATCTTCACCGCAGAAATTCCTGCGTGTTCCGTTTGACAATGATGATTGGGTCAAGTATGAAGTGACATCATATGAGAATGCGGAAACGGGTTATGGAGTCGGCGCTGTATACGGTGAAAACAGCGCGCTGGCAATTGGCGTGCTTGATTATAATATCTGGAAAACAGGCATTATTCCCGCAGAAAATATAGAAGTATTTTCCGGTATAGCCGATAAGCTGACGCGTGACACGCAGCCTCACGGCATTGTGCATGGAAAAACGGTTTCTTCGCCGGAAATTTATATTTCCTGTTCAGACACATGGCAGATGGCAATGGCGGACTTTGCCTGTGAATATGAGCGTCATAACGAGCGGCTTGTGTGGGAAAAACCGGCGCCGTTCGGCTGGAACAGCTGGTATGCTTATATGAGTAAGATTGATAAGGAAAAATATCTGGCTGCGTCTGATTTTGTGAAGAAAAATGAGTTTGAAAATAAAGGCGCATCGTATATTAACTTCGACTCTTTCTGGAACAACCTTGCAGAGGATGACCTCTATGATGCTGTGAAAAAAGTAAATAAACAAGGACAGACAGCAGGAATATATGCCGCGCCGTTTTCTGGCTGGGTAAAAGAGGAACAGCTTGATACCATAGTTACATATGATATGGGGCAGGAAGTATGCCTTGACGACTTTGAAGGAACGGTATGGCGGGATATTATATTAAAGGATAAAAACGGAGAAATTTTACCTCCCGTAGACGGAGGATATCCGCTTGACGTTACACACCCTGTTACGATTGAAAGAATAAGAGGAGTGATAGAGTTTGCGGCAGACGCTGGATATAAGTATATAAAAATGGATTTTCTCGCGCATGGAGCGATTGAGGGCGAACGCTATGATAAAAGCGTAATGACAGGTATAATGGCATATGATCTTGCTATGAAATATACGATGAATATGTGCGTTAAAGCCGGTATGTTTATAAGTTTATCCATTGCTCCGGTATTTCCGGGAGGATATGGCCATGCGCGCCGTATCTGCTGTGATGTCTTTGAAAAAGAAAAGGATACAAAATATCTCTTAAATTCTCTTACATACGGATTCTGGCAGAACAAGCGTATATATGAATTTACCGATCCGGATCATATATGCTTTAACGGCAGTTATTCTGAAGCAAAATCACATCTTGTTTCGGCTGTGATAGGCGGAAGTGTTATGCTTATGTCAAATAATGTTACAGATGAAAAGCAGAATGAGCGTGTTGAGGAACTTATATCAAATCAGGAACTTCTGGATATTGCGCGTGAGCATATTACATTTATACCTGTTGATGATGAAGGAGCGGAAGAATATGGTTTTGCATCGGTATTCATTTCGGAGGACGGAAAATATTACGCTGTGTTTAATCTTACAGATAAAGACAAAGAATTTACAATTCCGTCTGAAAATGAGGAGTTTATAAGAGATGTTACAGAAAGGGAAAATATACCTCTTTGCGGAAACGGCTGTGCGGTTAAATCCATAAAAGCCGGTGACTGCGCGGTTTTTCGTATAGGCGTATAAATTTTTCTATAATAGGTTCAAAAAATTCTTGCTTGATTGCGGAACCGTTTTATTGTATAATAAATATATAAAAACCAAAAAAAATAGAGGGGATGAAAGATATGAAACGAATTCTGTTTGCGCTGCTTTTGTGTATGGGATTAAGTGTAGTGTCTGTATCTGCGGCAGAAATGTCAAATTCTGCTGATTTGTATATGAACAGATTAAAGGCACTTGAAATCCTGCCGGAAGATTTTGACGCGGAACATGAAGTAACACGCGGTGAAATGGCGGATATCGCCTGTAAGATATACGGTATGGAGATAGATGACAACGGCCGTATTTTCAGCGATGTACCGGCGGATCATCCATATTATAAAGCAATAGGAACAGCATACAGCAGCGGTTTTATAAGCGGTATGGGGAACGGTAAATTTGAGCCTGACGAATTGATAACGAAAGAACAGATGGCAAAAATATTATACGGACTCGCCGGCTATGATGTATTGACGGCTCAGTACGGAGGCTATGGATATATGAATATTCTGAGTGATAATGATATCATAGGCTCTGCCGGAGCGAAAAATACCGTTGACGGAGCGGCTCTTGTTCATTCGGTTTATAAAGCAATGACAATGCCTGTCGTGCATTTCGACAGCCTCAGAGCCGGATATACGCAGTATAAAACCGATTCTGAGAATACGCTTTTAAGCAATCTCATGTTGAAAAAAGACCTGTATTACACTCAGGGTATTGTGAATTTTAACGGAATAACCTACATAAATAAATCTGAAAGCCCTGATTACGGCTATGCGGAAGTCAACGGAGAGCGTTTTAAATGTGACGCGGATATAAAGGCTTTTCTCGGAGAATGTGTGGAATATTGGGTAGACAAGAACAAGGACAGCATAGTCTATATGTATGAATACAAAGACAGGAACTTTGTTTATAAAGCGTCAAGCAACGATATTATTGAGGCATCATTTGACAGGTATGTTATCTATGAGGGCGGAGAAAGGCAAAGGACAATAAGGCTTGATACTGCGATAAATCTCATATATAACGGTCAGGGAATGGAAAGTTTTTCGGCAGATGATCTTATTCCGTCAAACGGCGATGTTACTTTTATAGACAATGACAGCGACAATAAAGCGGAAGTTATTATAGTCAATGATAAGAGATATTACGTTGTTGACGATACAGGACGCGGCGGACTTTCTGTAAAATATAAAAAATACGGCACTCAGAATGAGTCCGGCTATAATATAAATGAAGATGAACTCGGCGACAGTGTTTACTATATAGTGTATGATGAAAGCGGAAAGGAAATCTCACCGGAAAATATATCTGTCGGAAGCGTAGTTTCTGTTATGAAAAGTCCGAATGAAAAATGTGTTATCGTTATTGTAACAAAGAAAAAGGTGGACGGCAAGATTGAGC
>CAZLOX010000164.1:0-4502 GCA_964561265.1 uncultured Lachnospiraceae bacterium | reverse complement strand
GCATCAATCGAAGCGGGATATACCACCTTGGCCAGGTTGGTACAGCCTGCGAACGAACCCTCGGCTACTTCGTCAACGCTCGAGGGCAGAATCAGGTTGGTAAGACCGGTACAGCCTGCAAAGGCATTTGCCTCAATTACGTCAAGACCCTTTTCGCCTTCGCGGAAGATAACGTCGGTAAGTGCTGTCAGACCCTGGAACGCACCCTCGCCAATGGTCATTACATTGTCGGGGATATTAACATACATCAGGGATGTGCAAGCCTTGAAAGCACCCTTACCTACCTTGGTCACATCTTCAGCAATATAATATGTACCATCGGCACCGACAGCTGAAGCGGGCACGGCAAGCAGAATCTTATCAGAACCCTTCACGGCATACATAGCGCCATCGGGATCGTATTCAAGTTCGTAACCTTCGGGCACAGCACCTGTAAGTGTTGTTGCCGGGAATGTAACTTCAAGACCATCGGGATAAACGGCAGTTGTGAGCTTAGAGCAGTTTGCGAAAGCATTCTCACCCACTGATGTTACAGTTTTGGGGATCGCAATAGTGTTAATGCCGGTGCTTGCAAATGCTGATGCACCGATTGTGGTAAGACCTTCGTTTAATTCAACAGAAGTTATATGTGTCGCGCCATTGAAAGCTTTGTCGTTAATGCTCTTAACTGTGCCCGGCACCACAACTTTTGTTATGTTTGAATTACGTCGCCATACTGAGAGACTTACTTCAGTATAACCTGAGGGTATTTCATAAGTGCTTCCTGTAAACTGTGTAGTATTTGGGAAGGCGATAAGAAGTTTTTTCGTATCATTTACACCGGCAAGAGACCCATCAGGCTGCTTCTGTATTGTTAAATTTGAATATGCAGAAGTATAAGCACCACTGGGCCAGCTGTACGATAACCCTTTTGGATATAATGCGTAGGTAATGGTTGTCGGGAATGCGGAACTATTTACAATAGTAACAGTGGAGGGAAGTATGGCTTCAGTTAATTTAGTACTGCTGAAAGCGTTCTTGCCGATTGAAGTCAGACCCTCGGCAAATTCCACAGATCTTAGATTTGAGCAACCATTAAATGCGCTCGGACTCACCGTAGTGACAGTTGCAGGAATATTTAATGAAGTTAGTCCAGTGCATCCATTGAACGCAAATTGACTAATAACTTTTAAACCTTTGGGAAAGTTAATGCCTGTAATAGCCTGACAATTTTGAAAGGCGTATTCTCCAAGGGTGGTAAGACTTTCAGGCAATACAACATTTGTCAATTTGGCACAATCCGTGAATGCATAACTTCCTATGCTCGTTATACCATTTGGTAAATCAGCCGTTGTAAGAACTGAACAACTTCTAAAAGCAGAAGCGCCGATAGTGGTGACACTTGTGGGTATCTTAACTTCTGTTAACTTAGTACACCCAAAGAATGCATAATGAGGCACATTTTTAATGCCTGAAGGGATAGTGACACTCGTGAGTAAGTTACAATTAATAAATGCGCTTTCCCCTATCTCTGTAACCGTGCTGGGAATGGTAAATGCACCACTTAAAGTCTTGGGGGCCATTACCAGTGTTTTACGATTATTCAGATAATAAACGCCGTCATCTGCTTTTTCCGGCATAACATTACCTTCATAGAATGTTGCGATAGTATAGGTGATACTCATCGAACTCCAAGTGCTCGGAAGCGCCATTTTGATTGTTCTATTATTATAGAACGGATCAAGGGTGCTTGTAGTGCCTGTTGGTTTGGTAACGTTAGGCGGAACAACAACTTCTACAAGGGCTGTATTTTGGAAAGCAGAGCCACCTATGGTGGTTAGGGTCGAGGGCAATTTAATGTACTTAAGGCCCGTGCAACCGCTAAACGCAGATGATCCAATTGATGTTACGCCTTCGGGTACTGTCATGTTTTCAATTTTTGTACATGCGTTGAAGGCATAATCAGGAATACTTATGAGGGTAGAAGGCAGCGAAACAGAAGTTAGACTTTTACAGTTTTGAAAGGCCTTCTCGCCCATCGTTGTTAAACCTGGTTCAATTGTTAATGACGTAAGTCCGGTATTATAGAACGCGTAATCTCCGATTTTTGTAAGTTTCGAAGATAATTTTACAGTTTTGAGAGATGAGCAATTATAAAAGAATTTTGCAGGAATCTCTGTCACATTAGTCGGAACAGTAAAGCTTGACATACCTGTTACAGTAACCTCAGGCAGTACGGTTGCATCCGTAGGGAGTGTGAGTTCTGCTACCTCAGTACCTTTGAAATAGTCTTTATTCGTAAGGATTGCCTGCTTCGATTTAAAATCGAGATGTGCGATTGTATTGGAGCTGAAATCCAAATTAAAATCGCGATCGGTCACGGCTAAATATGCTATGGATACATTACTTAAAGCATCTGTACCTATTTCCGTTACAGAAGCCGGTATAGTAAGGTTGGCTTGCTGAGCATAATAGAATGCGCGATCCTTAATTGTCGTAAGACCCTCGGGGAGAACAACATTCTGTAATGCCATACTGTATTCAAATGCAGATGTAGGAATCTCTTTGATACCCGCAGGCAGGGTCACACTTTGGAGTTGATATGTTTCCATACACACACTGTCGGGCAACGGGAGCTTGACATGTGAAAGATCAAGAGAGGTTACCATAGAACGCGCAAATGCCATAGGCGCTACTTCAATCTCGGTAGAAGGCATATTGATTTGGAATAGTCCCTGTGCAAATCCGAATGCTTCTCGACCGATTTTTTTCACACTGCTCGGAATAGTAACAGACGAAATAGAGCTCGACATTGCGAATGCATTTGGCCCAATTTCGGTAACCGTGCTTGGAATGGTATAGGTGGTTGGTCCACCTGCAGCATATATGACAGATGTCTTGACGCCTCCTGTCGTTCCATATATCATACCATCTTCATAGGTCGTGGTTCCTTCAAACGTAACCCAAGCCGTGTAAGGACATTTTGTCTGAGCCAATATTGCTCCTTTTGTAAAGGTAGGACAAACTACAAAGCTGGAATCAAAATTTTTAAAAGCGTCTTTCCCTATTTGACTGTTCTTTAGGAGAACAAACTTTTGAATATTTGTACCCTGAAAAGCATTATCACCTATCGACTCAAGATTTTCTGAACCGAGAAAATAGGTCATATAGCTTGTTCCCGAGAAAGCATCATTGCCGATTTTCGTAACAGTGTATGGCAATATTACAACTTTAACATTTTCATCACTCAGAAAGGCCTCATCGGCAATTTCCGTCACAGTATAGTATCCATATGTATTGTAATAATCGCAAACACTATTTGGAAGTTCTACACCATAAGATTTATTATAGTCATAATAGCCACCGTTGCTTTCAGCACCTACAACCTTACAGGTTTCATTGCCTGTAATTTTATAGTATACTGTCGCGTTGTTTAATGTTTGACCGAAATAATTCGTGTTTTGTAGATAACAAGTTTCAGAGAAATCGTAATCATCCGGTACATTTGCGTGGGACGCAATCGGGAATAACAACGCCAAAGCCAAGAGCATCAAGAGTTTGAAATGTTTCATAATGCTATTGTTAATTGGTTTTGATTTGATTGATTTGTTTTTAGATAATTTAAGGTTTTGCTTGGTTTTGCAAATTTAATTTGATAGTTGATTCGTTTGAATTATAGGTATTTCTGTTTCGTAAAAAATTAAGGTTTTTAAATAGGTTAATATTATTGGTTTATTTATATGGTCGTGATAAGGTCGTGATAAGTAGGTATATAACGCAGCGGCACATCGGAAAGCGGGAGCTATCCGGTGTGCCGGGGATGTGGCAAGTATAAAGGGGCGCGCGAAGGCTCGGTGGTCAGGCCTTTGCAAGTAAGAAGCCAGTTTTTAAAAAGCAATATCATTAGGATCTAATTTATATTGCAACCCATTGGCTTCCTTATGGGCAATGATTAAACATAAAAGCGTGAAGCCGACTGTCACTCGTTCCACTTTGTGAGGCCTTCGCATTGCCATTCTCGTCAGAACGAGCAACTCAGACCTCACGCCGTATGCATGAATCAGCGCACTCCATCGCGAAGTGCGGATATTACATACCCATGAGCATCATCGTTGCGTGGTTCCCTGACGAGATTTGAAAGTTGCGAAGTTTCACAAAGTCAGAAACCAAGCGTCAATAACGCTTTTTCATTATGTCCTGCCATAACCCTTGCGGGTCTTGGCCTGTACCTCCCACCCATACACCGATGTGCTTGCCTTCATATCCAGACGCATAATCGGTGACGGCGTGAGGTTATTATTGCTTAAGTCTGCATTATTAATAGCATTCCTTAGCGTCGGACAAAGTTAGTGATTTTTTTCTTTTTCACCAATTTATTTAACATTATTTTAAGGCTTTTCTAAGTAGACGTATCATCTCGTGTGATAGGCAGTTGAACCATCCAACATTTGGATATGTTATACAAATACACTATCTTTGCACTACAAAATGGTATAACTATGAATACAGCATCAGTAACAAGA
>CAZLOX010000163.1:0-4554 GCA_964561265.1 uncultured Lachnospiraceae bacterium | reverse complement strand
TGGCTGTCAAGCAGTTCCTCGTTCATATCGTCCATTACTTTTTGGACTTCTGAACGATTATCAGTAATGCCCTCAACCAGACCGGCGATGATCATTGCGCCGACTTCGTCACGCATTACAGCGGACGGAGAATGTATGCCCAATAGTTCCTTTGCCCAGTCCGGAATATGCCCCGCAAGCTCTTTGACTGCGTTTTCTACAAGCCCAACGCCTTTGTCACCACTTATGCCCGCCGCTATGCCGGCATCAATCATGTAACCGACTTCATCGCGCATTATTCCCGACGGAGATTGTATATCTAATGGTTCTTTCGCCCATCCCGGAATATCTTTTGCAAGGTTTTCAGTCGCGGTTTCTACAGCTTCTGCATTTTCGGTTATACCCTCTGCTATACCGGCAGGGATCATCGCGCCGACTTCATCGCTCATTGTTTCTGAAGAAGATGATCTTACAGCTAATGCTTCTTTTGTAGAATTAACAAGATTGTCTGCCATTTCTTTTGTTTTGGTTGTCAGACTGGATTCTTGTCCGTCAAGACCTGTTATAATACCATCGCCAAGATTCGCGCCGACTTTTTCACCCTCACTTGCAACAGTGCCCGCGTGTTCGATTAACTGCCTTAAAATGCCCTCGTCAAACTCCGTTACACCGATTGAAACATCATCAAGGTACGACTGTACCATTCCTTGCGCTTTCTGAAATTCCGTTTCTACCGTTTTGCGTTGCTTTTGTATATCTCCGGCTGCGTCTGATAATTTTTGATGAAAATCACTCGTGTAAGCGGCTAATGCGGCTGAAGCCTCTGTATACATCCCTTGACTCGCAAGAGCTGTAGCCTTTTGATACTCCTGCATGATCCGCTCATCTTCTCTTATCTGAGCAGAAGACGCCAGTTTATTTTGTGCAAGTTCGGCGTAGGCTGCCGCTTCATCCTCGTATATTTCTTTCAGCTTACCGTATTCCACCCCGTATACAGCTATCCTTGTTTCCACATATTTTGCATAAGCTTCTTCCATCGCCATCTTGGCTTCTGTTACTTTTTGCGCCTGTTCCTCGACAGCCATTTTGTCCTCTTCGGCTTTTATTCTGTGATTTATCCCGTCGGTTATGGCTTTTTCATACAGCGGTAACGCCGCTTTTTGAGCGATTTCATATTTCCTTTTTTCGATAAGGTTATCAATCTCGGTCTGCATATCCTGATAACCTTTTATAACGCCGTCAATCAGCTTATACTCTGTACCATAAGCGGAATTTAATTCGCCTAAAATAAAGTTGACGCGCGCTTGATTAGCCTCGTCTACTTCGCCGTTTGCGCCTACAAGGTTTTTGAGCTCGTCATATAATACCTGCGTATTTGCAACTTCAGCCAGATCCGCCGATGCCTTATCAATTTGGGACTGCTTCAAATCTTCATACGCCTGTTTTTCATCCTCTAAAGCCTGCCGGCGTTCTTCGGCTTGCTGGATTATAATGTCAGCGTGCGTTTCTTCGACTTCCTGCAATGATACATACGTCGCTAATGCTGCTGTTGCCGCGATAACGGCTGTTGCAATCAATACGTATGGATTCATCGCCATAATTGCATTTAAAGCCGTTTGCGCCGCTGAAACTAATTTTGTTGTCGCCTCCAGACCTTGAAATGCATTTATAATATCTTGTATTATAACAGCAGCATTCAGAGCAAGAAGAGCTGTCCCGATTCCTGCGATTCCTGTCGCTATACCTTTCAAAATATTGTCAAATTCGCCGTTGCTCAGCTTTTCGGTAAACGCATTCAGCCATTCAATAACCTCTTTTACAGCTTCTTTAGCCATATTGCCGAATTTATCATATACAGCAATACCCAGGCCTTCAAAGGAAGAACCAAGCAAGGTTATTTGTCCCTGCAGGTTATCCAGTTTAATTTCAGCCATTTTTTCAGCTGAACCGGCGCTGTTATTGATCGATTCGGTTAATTTATTAAAATCATCATCACTCGCATTTACAATAGCCAACAATCCGGACATACCTTGCTGACCTGCAAGCAAGGCGGCATATTCGGCTTTTTCCGCATCAGTCAGTGCAGAAAATTTACTGCGCATTTCTTGTAACAGCTGATTTAACGGCTTCATATTTCCTTTTGCGTCGGTGATAGATAAGTCAAGATCATCCATTGCAGCGGCGCTTTGTTTTGTAGGTTTAACCAACCTTGTCAGAAGACTTCTCATCGACGTTCCGGACTGGCTTGCCTTTATACCTGCATTCGCCATCAATCCAAGTGCGACCGCTGTGTCCTCAATACTATATCCCAAAGCACCGGCAACAGGTGCAACATACTTGAAACTTTCTCCCAACAGCGCAACATTTGTATTGGAATTTGAAGATGCCGCCGCCAGAACGTCCGCGAAACGTCCGCTTTCCTCTGCCGCTAATCCGAATGCCGTCATACTGTCGGTAACGATATCAGACACCATTGCTAAATCCTCACCGCTTGCCGCCGCAAGGTTCATAATGCCCTCGATGCCGTTGAGCATATCCTCAGACTTCCAGCCTGCCATTGCCATATACTCAAACGCTTGTCCGGCTTCTGTCGCTGAAAATGCCGACTGTATACCCATTTCTTTGGCTTTTTCGGTCAGCTGTCCCATTTCTCCCGCTGTTGCGCCGCTTATCGCGCCGACGGTTGACATCTGCGCTTCAAAATCCATGCCGTATTTTGTTGCCGCCGCCAATCCGGCCGCTGCCGCCGCGCCGACCGCCGCAAATGCTGTGTTTAACGTACCTATGCCTTCATCAACGCTTTTCATGGAATTTTCAAAAGGTTTAGTATCGCCGTCAATTTTTATAATTACTTTTCCGCCGTCCATTATTTCACCACCTTCATCAAATCAAACACAATAATCCTGCCTTCGTGCCTTCATCGACTTAGTGGCTTATATTTCGTTATTCAATTTGTATTTTACATAAATGCTCCTGAGAATACAGCGTCTATATCCTCTTGTTTCGCTCTGATTGCGTATTTCGCACGTTCTTTCTGCCAGTATGTACGCATATCTTTTGACATTTTTGAAAAATCCCCGCACCGCGCAAATGCTCTGTGATGTATTACGGTCGTTTCATCGCTTATCAATATCTTGATCAACTCCACACCCTCCGGAAAGGAGATCCCCCTCTCCATTAAATGGGGGAAATGCTCCCACAGTTCGCAGTACAACACATTGCCGTCGGCTTCAAAGTCAAACGATTGCTTTGATGTTGTATTTTGTCCGCCGGCTTCGCCGCCTGATTCATCCCTGCCTTGCCACAGCCAGTCATTTATGGCCGGTATAAGCATTTTCGGATCTGTATATTTCGGTATTTCCTCAAATACATCGCTTAAAACGTTTATAATAGTGCCGTTATCTTGATTGCCAACTGCGATAACAAATTTAACCCACAGCGCAAAATCCGTTTTGATTTTTATTTTAGCCCTCCCGACTTCTATAAAATCGGAAGGGCTGTCGGTCAGCAGGTTCATTTTAATTTATTTGTAAAAGGGCGGAGCGTTGCCAAATGGTTTGTTATTGGCGTGAAAGTTTCCGCCTGCCTTGCAAGCTGTTCTTTTTCCATGTCGTTTTTGTCCGACATAAACAGGTTAGCCGCCGTAAGCTGTACCTTTTCAAGGTAATCCAAATTTGTCTTTTTGCCGTCCGGCGCGATTTTCTTAAAGCCATCTTCGCCAAAAAACAGTTCAAGGACTTCTTTGCAGTATTCGTATTCTGAAAGACTTCTTCTTGATTTGTCAATAGCAACAAATTTTTCGTATATTTCCGCTGTTCTCTCCGGCAGGTCAAGAATTACGCCGCCGGATAACTCGATCGCTTTTTCCTTCTGAAAATCCTCAATTAAAATCTTTTCTGCCATTTGTCAACACTCCTTTTAATAATCTTCGCTGTAATTTGACGCTTTTGCGGTCGGCGTTTCCGCTGTTACCATCGCTCCGGCTCCTTCGCTAAACGTGATTGTTTCAACGGTTTCACTATTTCCGTTTGCCGGTGTGGTAATAACCGCGACGCCTTTCACCATGGACGTTTGCACACGCATTGTACCGCTGTATGTCAGCGCGTCGGTGCCGTCGCCGACGGTAGAACCTATGATTGAAAAGCTGCGTTTCACCGCTTCATATCCGTCGCCTGACGGCTTATAAAAATCAACCGAAACAAATTCTCTTACCGCAGCAGTGCCGAGCTTTTCGCCGTCAATTATACCTGCGATATCGTCCAGCACCGCGTTAGGCGTCAGCATATCGAAAGTAAAATCATAACTTGACGACATACCTGTAACATCCGTTGTTTCAAATGACTCATCGACATATTTTCTTGAATATTCGATAGGATTTTTGCTTTCTGAAAGGGTTGTAAATCCTTTCATTCTGTGGTATGTAGTTGTACTTCCGTCAACAACGCCCATAAACATTTTGCGCATTGCTCTTAAAACTAATTTTTCTGCCATTGTTGTTCCTCCTTCATCTTATAAATCTTTTTATAAATTCTGCTGTTGCTTCTACTAATTTTTCATCTTGTTTTTCTTGAATTG
>CAZLOX010000162.1:0-4627 GCA_964561265.1 uncultured Lachnospiraceae bacterium | reverse complement strand
TTCCACCACAGCAGCGTATCTTGATTATATAAAAAAGCGCTCTTGCTAATTAAAGCAAGAGCATTCTTTTGGAGGCACCACCCAGATTTGAACTGGGGGTGAAGCTTTTGCAGAGCTCTGCCTTACCACTTGGCTATGGTGCCATTCCATCATATTGTATGCTTAATTAAGCATAAACGTGATAACTTTTTTGGAGCGGGAGACGAGATTCGAACTCGCGACGTTCACCTTGGCAAGGTGACGCTCTACCACTGAGCCACTCCCGCATAATGGTGCCTCCGGACGGAATCGAACCATCGACACAGGGATTTTCAGTCCCTTGCTCTACCGACTGAGCTACAGAGGCGCAAATGGCGACCCGGATGGGGCTCGAACCCACGACCTCTAGCGTGACAGGCTAGCGTTCTAACCAACTGAACTACCGGGCCATGTAAGTTCACAGCCTTAATACTTTAGTTAGTATACCATAAGTTTTACAGCTTGTCAAGACTTTTTTTAAAATTTTCAAAATTTTTATTCTATTTTCACACTCCGGCATTATTCCTCATTGCAGACAAGTGAATTAAGTTTTTCCCATACGTCCGGCTTTGACTTTTTCAGATTGAAGGGACGGAGATTTTTTCCCGTTACCGCATGGACTGTTCTGCCTGTCGCGCACAGAGTGCCGTCTTTATATACCTCATAGCCAAATTCACAGCTTGCCGCGCGAAGCCTTGTCATATGCGTCACTATCTGCACTTCATCCTCATATTTAAGCGGAATTATGTATTTTGCATGAGTTTCCGTGAGAGGAAGAAGTATTCCGTCCTGCTCCATATCTGTATAAGACATTCCGGCATTTCTGATAAATTCAGTCCGCGCCTGCTCAAACCACGGATAATATCTTGAATGATGCACTATTCCCATCATATCCGTTTCGGCGTATCTTACAGTGATTTTTGTTATGCTTTCCATTATAGATCCTCCGCTATTTCCATTATTTTCATCAGACGATGATTTACTCCCGACCTTCCGACTCCCAGAAGCTTTCCGAGTTCGCTCAGACTTTTTTCCGGATATTCAAGCCTTAATTCGGCTGTTCTCTGAAGGTCATCGCCGAGAAAATCAAGTCCTGTTTTTTTCTTTATCTTGTTTATCGCGTTTATGTGCTTTACAGCCGCTTTCACAGTCTTGTCAAGGTTCGCCGTTTCACAGTTCACGACCCTGTTGATATTGTTGCGCATTTCCTTTTCGGCCGATATGTTGTAAAAATCCATAACAGCCGTGTAAGCGCGCATCTGTCCCAGAATATCTGTGATCACCTCGCTTGATTTCGTGTATGCGATATAGTACTGTTTGCGTATTGTCACCTTTACCGGAATATTTTCCTCCGCAAGCAGACGGCATAAATATTCCGCCGCCGCCTTGTTCCTTGTGCCGAATTCAAGATGATAGCTTTTCTGAGGGTCAGATATCGAGCCGCCGCCGAGAAACGCGCCTCTCACATAAGCTTTGCGGCAGCATTTAAGCGGCGCGGTATCCTCGTTTTTTTCCTTTTCCGTGCCGGAAAACAAATGAAGAGCCGATGTTATATTGTCTATCATGTTGTTATCGGAAATAACAAACGTATATGAGCGTTTGTTCGCGTTAAATAAATATCCGGTGTCAAATCCGAATGCGGTTTTCAGAAGGGAGCGCAGTCTTTCCGCCGTATCGGGATTTTCCGTCACAATATATATTTCCCCGTTCCGGAGCCTTCCGGCAAACTCGATTATCCCCGCCGTTTCAGCGGCGGCGCAGAAACTGCATCCGTCCTCCGCCTCGCATATCCTTTTTTTTATATCCGCTGAAAAAGACAATATAACTTCCCCCTATTTCATCCGTGTAAATCTGTATATGTTCATGATAGCCTTTGCCAAACGCGCGAAATTATGGCGTATGTATTCATCTTCTATTAAAACAAGATTCCCCTGCACCAGCCGTATGCCGCCGGGAAGTCTATCCTCGTCTACAACTATCGGGAAACATCTGTCCTGACTGTATTTCTCCTCCAGAAAAGCCGGTATGCCCTGATTATTGGCTATCACAAAATCAACAATTCCCGGACAGGTATGTTTTTCAATAGCGGCAACATGGTCAGATACCGAATAGCCGTCCGTTTCCCCTGCCTGAGTCATGATATTGCAGACATATATTTTTGCAGCTGAGGATTCCTTTATAGCGTCCGCCACCCCGTCAACCAGAAGATTGGGTATAACGCTTGTGTACAGACTCCCCGGCCCCAGCACGATTATATCCGCCTCTTTTATCGCCGCGATAACTCCGGCGGCGGCAGGCGGTCTTTCGGGTTCAAGAAAGACCCTTTCTATACCCATATTATTGGTTTTCGGCATTCCTATATTGGATTCGCCCTTTATGACGCTTCCGTTTTCTATCCTCGCAAAAAGGGCTATATCCTCGCCGGTGACGGGCAGCACCCTTCCCACTACGGCAAGAACATCGCTTGTTTTTTTTACAGCCTCTTCAAATCCCGAACATATGCCCGTCATAGCCGCAAGAAAAAGATTGCCGAAAGAATGTCCGGCAAGAGAACCTTCCTGAAAACGGTACATAAAGAGTTTTTTCAGCATAGGTTCAGCGTCGGCAAGCGCGAGGATACAGTTCCGTATATCCCCCGGAGGAAGTATGCCCAGATCATTCCTGAGCATACCGCTTGAGCCTCCGTCATCGGCAACGGTCACTATCGCCGTGATATTCGGCGTATATGCCTTTATTCCGCGAAGCATAGTCGAAAGACCTGTTCCTCCGCCTATCACCGCTATTCTTACGTCCTCATACATATATACTCACCTCCGTTTAATCGGTACGGCCGCGCATAATATCTCTGTGACTTACGGTTGTGTCATAGCCGTCAAGTTTTTCGGCAAGCATATTTGCCATTGTAACGCTTCTGTGCTTGCCGCCTGTGCATCCTATCGCAATAGTCAGGTTTGATTTGCCTTCCTCTGTATAAAGAGGAATTAAAAAAGCAAGCATATCATATAATTTTTCAAGAAACACAACACAATTGTTAAAACTCATTACATAATCCTGTACCGGCTTATCGTTGCCGGTCAGTTCTTTAAGCCCGTCAACATAAAACGGATTGGGAAAACATCTTACGTCAAACACCAGATCCGCGTCTATCGGCACGCCGTATTTAAAACCGAATGACATAACATTTATTTTCATATCCATTACGGAATTGCGGTCGGAAACGAATATATCCTTGACTTTCTGCGACAGATCGCCAAGAGTGAGATCGGAAGTGTCTATAATAAAATCCGCCTCGCTGAAAAGAAATTCCAGCCGCTGCCGTTCCATTTTTATGCTTTCCGCCAGACCTGTGCCTGAGGAAAGCGGATGCACGCGGCGTGTTTCCTTGTAACGCTTGATTATGGTTTTGTCATTTGCGTCAAGATACAGAATGGTATAATTGTAATTACTCTCCTTAAGTTTTTTCAGTTCCGCATTAAGTTCCGCAAACATATCTCTTATGCGTATATCAACAACTAACGCTATTTTATCGAATTTCCCGTTTGCCGACAGGAACAGATCCACAAGACGCGGTATGAGCGCCGGCGGCATATTGTCTATACAGAAAAATCCGATGTCCTCAAGTATACGGGCAACCTGCGTTTTTCCCGAACCCGATATACCTGTTATAACAGCAAACTGCATGGTAATTATCCTTCCTTTCAGGAATCTTAAAGTTTGACAAACACTGCTAAAAAATTATTTTTTCAGAGTTCCCTTCTGTACTGCTCTGTGTTTTCACCTACAAAACGCACTTCCGTTTCAAGCATAACTCCGAAACTGTCCTTCACCTTCCGCTGTATGTGACCGATTATATCAATAACATCCTGAGCGGTCGCGCAGCCGGTATTTATTATAAATCCGCCGTGCTTTGTTGACACCTGCGCTCCTCCTATCGAAAAGCCTTTCAGTCCGGCATCCTCAATAAGTTTTCCGGCAAAGTGTCCTTCCGGACGCTTGAATGTGCTTCCGGCGCTTGGAATTGTAAGCGGTTGTTTTTCCATTCTCCGCCGGCTGAAATCGAGCATTTTTTCTCTTATTTCGTCAATATCCGCGTGCCGCAGCTGCATGGAGCATGAGAGAATGATATAGTCTTTATCGGTAAACATACTTCTCCGGTATCCCATTTCCAGTTCCTCTTTACGCGCCATTTTTATATTTCCCGCCTGATCCATATAGGTCACACTCTCAATGACATCGGATATAGACCCTCCGTACGCGCCGGCATTCATATAAATACCGCCGCCGAGCGTTCCGGGTATTCCTCCGGCAAATTCAAGGCCAGAGAGTGATTTTGTCATAGCAAAGGCGGCAAGCTTCGGCAGAAGTATTCCGCAGCCGGCGAATATTTTATCATCCTGAGTCTGACAGTCCAGCATTTTATCCGTCTTTATAACAACTCCGCGTATACCGCTGTCGCTTACCAGCAGATTTGAACCGCATCCGATAATCATAAACGGCACGTCATACTCTTTGCACAATCCTGTAAGGGCGGTGATCTCCTGTATCGAATGAGGTCTTGCCAGACAGTCGGCAGGGCCGCCTATCCTGAAAGTGGTATGCTTTTTCATAT
>CAZLOX010000161.1:0-4701 GCA_964561265.1 uncultured Lachnospiraceae bacterium | reverse complement strand
GTATTAAGGAACCGACCGACTTTTGCAAAAATCCGGTAAATACGGCGAAAAACAAAGGAAAATGGTTCCGGCGGTATTTTTTTATGATATAAGGGGGAAAATCTTATGAGAAACAAATTTATTACACTATTCACAGTATTAAGCCTTGTTTTTGGTGTATTCGGCACATTCACAGTGTCTGCCGATGAAACGGACGACATCATTATTGAAATATCCACAGCCGCAAAACTTGCGGAATTTCGTGATAATGTCAACAACGGCAATACATATGAGGGCAGAACCATTGTGCTGACAAGAAATATCGACCTTTCCGATATCTGCGGAGCGGATATAAACGGTGAGGAAATTTCATGGAAACCAATCGGCAAAGAGAGTTCTGAGAAGTATTGTCCTTTTGAGGGAATATTTGACGGCAATGGTTATACAATAAGCAGTCTTTATATAAATTATGATGAAGGCAAAGACGATCCGTCATGCAGATTTTTCGGACTGTTCGGATATACGGGTGAAAATGCGGTAATTAAAAATCTGACTGTGGACGGTTCTGTTTTCGTACGCGGCGGCGGAAAACTGCTGTCGGCTGATCCGATGTACAGCGCCCGCGGATATTCTGCCGGTATAGTGGGTTTTAACAGCGGCGCGCGGATTGAAAATTGTCATAATAAAGCTGATATCACATCAGTCGGCGAATGGAATTATACAGGCGGCATAGCCGGAATATCTGTTGACGGTTCGATAGAACGGTGTTCAAACACCGGTAATATTTCGGGAACTCAGGATTCCTGGGTGTATTCCGGCGGTATATGCGGCACCAATAATTTCACCATTATAAAGAATTGTTTTAACACAGGCTCTGTAAGCGGCGAGTTTGCAAGCGGCATCAGCGCTCTGGTGCTTACCGATATGACTGACTGTTACAATACAGGAATCATAACAAGCTATACAGATGATAATTTAATTGATTATGATGAATGGATTAAGAATTATTACTGCCTTGATACAGCAAATGACGACAGATATCTGAATACAATACCGCTCAGCGCGGAACAGTTTGCAGATGAAAAATCATTTGCAGACTGGGATTTTGATAATGTGTGGAAAATGGACGCGGAACTTGGCAGACCTGTTCTTCGTCCGGAATATGAAGTTCCGCATGAGATAAACAACGCTGATGATTTTATCGCTTTCCGTGACGCGGTAAACAGAGGACATTCATATGAGGGTGAAACAGTTGTACTGACAAATGATATTGAACTGGACATAAATAAGCCATGGATACCGATAGGCGGCGGAGAAGGCTATAAATATGAAATTACAAGTGATTTCACCGGACTTCGCCGTCTGGAGTTTAAGGGTATTTTTGACGGTCAGAATCATACAATAAGCGGAATTAACGCATCAGTATGCAATAATAATACATTGTTGTGGTCATATCAGGGATTATTCGGATATGTTAATGGAGCTAAGCTTAAAAATTTTACAGTAAAAGGTAAATTGAGCGGTACTGTAAATAACACAGATTACGGAGAAAACGTTTTTATCGGAGGAATAGCTGCATATACACAGTATTCCGAACTCAGCAATATATCTTCTTTTATGGATATAAATATAACGCTTGATGAATCATCTCCTGTTACGCTGGGAGGTATTACGGGAATTACTGCTGCGAGTGAATATTCTTATTCTTCTGTGGCAGACTGCGTAAATTACGGCAATATAACTGTAACAAGCACCAAACGCTCAGATACTGTTGGAATAGGCGGTATTGCCGGTGGTGTGATTTATTCAACCATTGACCGTTGTATGAATTGCGGCAATATATCAACAGATGCGGTAGGCGAAACCGGCGGTGTTGCTGCTTATATCACCAGGAGCCCTTCATATATTTATTCAAGTGCGAATACGGGACGGATATCTGTAAATGCCAATGCGGGTTATGCCGGCGGTGTTATCGGATGGATACAAGATGCCAGACCCCGTGTTATAAACTGCTATGGTTTCGGAAAGATGACCTGCCCTTATGTGGCATCCTGCGGCGGAATTTCAGGTTCAACGTATTCGGATAAAACTTTACAGGGCAATTATTATCTTGATACTTCCGCTGATAGTTCGGCTGATAGAGCTGAGCAGGGAAATTCAATTGAAAAAACCGCAGAGCAGTTTGCATCGGGTGAAGTTGCGTATCTTTTAAATGAAGGTTCAGGCAGTAACGGAATTATATGGTATCAGAATATAGGAGAGGATAAATTCCCTGTTCTTGATAATACACATCCGGCTGTATTATTTGACGGCGAAAAATATTATAATGATAATAAATCCCATGAAATCAATGCTTATATGGACTATACGTTTTTCAGCGAGAATAATATTCAATCCGAAAAAATAACCTCATTAAATCAGCTTGAAGATTTAGTTTACAAACGCATTGCAGAAAAATATGACGAAGAATTTTTTACTGATAAATTCCTGTATTTACATCATATAGATGACGGCAGCAGCAGAAATGTATATACTGTCAGTTCTGCCGTAAATACTGAAAATTCAATCAATATTGAAGTAATTCAGGAAGAAGAGGGTCAGACCGATGACATAGTACGATGGTATCTGATTGCTGAAATTGATAAGGATTGTTATGATAAGGATATAAATATAACCTTTACAAAACCGAGTGAAGAACAGCATAAGCATAAAATATGTTCAGACAAAAACTGCGCGGATAATCACGATGATATAATATGGACAGCATGGGATAACACAGACTCGCTTCCGGCAGAATCCGGCAATTATTATTTGACACAAGATGTAACGTTGAACATGACATGGGATATTCCGGATGGTACAGAACTTTGTCTTAACGGTCATTCCGTCATACAGTCGGATAAAAAATTCGGTGTAATGAGAATATCATCAGACGATACTTTCAGCTTGTGCGACTGCGCCGGAGGCGGAGAAATCACCGGCGGAGAATATGGCGTATATGTTTTCATCAGAGGAATGTTCAATATGTACAGCGGCAAAATCACAGGAAACCGTTATGATAATGGTATTCTTGAGGGCGGAGGTGTAGTCTGTCTGAAAAGCGTCTTTAATATGTACGGCGGCGAAATCAGCGGAAACACAGGAGAAGGCGTACATCTTCTTGATTCAGAAATGAATATGGGCGGTTCGGTAATTATTAAAGATAATGTTGATACAAACGGCAGAATGAGCAATGTTTATTTAATGTATAAAGAGGGAATAACTATTTTGTCGCCGCTTACAGATGGAGCGCATATCGGAATATCATACCATCCTTCATGGACAAACCCTGTTCCGATAAATATAACGGGCGAAAACAATGCAGATTACAGCAGATATTTTCACGCTGATAATGACAGATACATGATAGTAAACGGTGAAAATAATGTTATACAGCTTGCATACAGCCGGAACAGCTGTCCGTATTATAAAATTACAGATATGTCTGTCATAGATACAGATTACAACAAAATGAATGCAATTCCGGAAAACACAGAATTCACAGTGTATTATACCTTACAGCAGATCGCCGCGCTTGAGATAGATAATTACGGCTATGCCATTGCGGCAGTATATGACAGGGATGGAGCGTTAATTGCCGTGCAGAGCGAAAAAATAACACGTTCAGCCGCTGCGCCGCTTGGATTTAATTTTTCATTTGACGGACAGGAAAAAGAAATAGGAACAGTAAAAGCATTTGTATGGGACGGCTTTGGTTCGATAGAGCCGTTGGCTGAAACGGAAACACTGTCATTTACTGAAAATTAAATATATGCAAAGGGTGAGAAAACCGGTTTCTCACCCTTTAATTTATGTATATATTAAATACTTTTTGTTTAAAATAATAATAAATACAAGATTATTTTTATATACTGTAAGTACAGGGTAAAATAATCTTATGTTAAAATTACTATTTTTATAAAATTATTTTTGACTTTTGGCGAATTTTGTGCTACAATAGAATCAGGGAAATACTCTTTATCTGTTGTATATTGTTATGCAGTGTAAAATTTGAAAGAAATTATCATATGTTTATTGGCATTTTCAGACAGTATGTACGCGTGGCTGCGCAGAATTCCATATAATACTTAATTTTTTCCAAATAAGTAAGTTGACTTGTTGTGACAGGAGGTTGGTTTTTCATGTATAATATCGGAGATAAAATAGTGTACCCGACTCATGGGGCGGGTATAATAGAAGCGATAGAAGAAAAGGAAGTTTTGGGAAGAAAAGAGAGTTATTATATAATGCGTATCCCATCAAGCGACATGACTGTTATGATTCCAATAAAAACGTGCGATGATATAGGTGTAAGATGCGTTATGAAAAAGGAAGAGGCGGCGAAAGTACTCGAAGCATTCAAAAACGCGCCCCTGCCGGAGGATTTAAGCTGGAACCGCAGACACCGCGAAAACCTGCAGAAAATAAAGTCGGGCGATATTTATAAGATTTTACAGGTCGTAAAAGACCTTATGTACCGTGAGCGCTCAAAGGGATTGTCCACAAGCGAGCGCAAAATGCTGAATAACTCACGTCAGATACTGGTAAGCGAGCTTGTTCTTTCAACACTTGCCAATCAGGAGGAAATAGAAAACATAATGGCAGACACTGTGGACGAACTGCTTATGTAAGAGCCTGTTTAGCATCTATTTGCACGCATCTTGCTTGCATATTTTCTGTCAT
>CAZLOX010000160.1:0-4729 GCA_964561265.1 uncultured Lachnospiraceae bacterium | reverse complement strand
ATGGAAGAAATTCTCTATTTCTTTGAGATTAACCGGAGTTGTTTCCGCAATTCTGTGCGAAACAGAATTGATAAGGTTGTCAATAGGCGAATATATGTGTCTGCTCAGGAGGGGAATACCAAGAACAAGTATTATCAGTGTTCCCAAAAACACAATAATAAAGTAGTATCTTATGGTATTAACGCTCTGCATAAGATTATTATATGTGCAGACAGAGATGAGTCTGCAGTTAATTTTGTTGTTTATAGTGTAGAAAACGGATCTTTTTATACCGTCGATTTTTTTGGAAATAATGCCGGCTTCATCTGTAAAGTCAAGGCTTGAAAAATCGTCCTGTGAAAGAGACGAGGCGGAATTGCTCCTGAACATGATATTGTTATCACGGTCCAGAATAAGAAACTCGCTGGAACCTGAGTGGGGGATATTCCGCAGGGAGTCGGTAAGCATGCTGTTGGTAATATTAAGCACAATGAATCCTTTGGCAGCACCTATTGAAGAATTCATCGGATACGTACGTATCAGAGATACGACAGTTTTGTTATAAACAGGAATGTTGCGCGGACCTATCCATGAATAGGTGTTCTGAGCCGAGTCGCAGTATTCAATCCACTCTGTATCAGGGAAACTGTCAAAATCTCCGCTGTTCTTGTTTGATATAATTCTTTGGGTCGATTTATTGTAGAGGTATACGGAATCAATATTATGCATATTTGCAAAGTCAATCAGAGATTCCTGTATGTTGTAATCTGAAAAAATCACCTGATTACCGTTTCTGGAGGAGTTTTCAAAAAAAGCCTTTATTCTATCATTGGTGGAAGCTGTATACAGAGCACGCTCAATGGAGGACATGGTAGAGTTCATTGTATTTGAAATCTGACTGAGAATAAGCTGCTGCGAGTCTGCAATTTCCTTGTTCATTCCGTTTGAAATACTGGAAAAATCAATCAGAGCAGTGGAGCCGAGCAGGAATACCATGAAAGTGATGTATATAATTATTAAGCGTTTTTTTATACCTGACCATGAAGTGTCCGAAAACATAGTTTTTCATTTTCCTTTCCGTTATAATATATTTGATGGTAAAAAATATCATCCGGATATGTTTTACCACATTTCAATGTTTAAACTATAATAGGAATGTAATTGGTATGATGATTTCTTTATTAGACTATCCGCGTCTGTCAGAACAGACTGGCAGGCATCCTTTTATTACAACATTTGTTTGGAACTGGTTGAATTTCACGTTCGTGTCATCAAACAGATTTAATAGACAATGAATAAACAGATGGTTTTACCTATTACATTATATATTATAGCATAAATTAAAAGTGAATTCAATAGATTATGAGAAATTTTAGAGAAATAGAAAGTTGCAGATTTTTATAATCAGATGTACAATAATAATGAAGTTGGCCAAAATTTAACGAAAAGGAGATTGTTTTATGAAAAGGATACTGTTTCAGGGCGATTCGATAACAGATATGGAGAGATCGAGAGAAAATGACGGTAACAGAGGCATAGGCTATCCTACTCTTGTAACTGCCCTCCTTGGTGCTCAGAGACCAAATGAATTTGAGTTTGTAAACCGTGGAATCAGCGGAAACCGGGTTATTGATCTGCTGGCAAGAGTTAAGAGTGATACGATTCATCTGAAGCCTGATTATATGAGCATACTGATAGGGATAAATGATGTATGGCATGAGTTTATGAATGAGAATGGCGTAGACAGCGAAAAATATGAGATGTATTACAATATTATGATTGACCAGATTAAGGAAGCACTTCCGGATATCCGGATTATGATTTTAGAACCGTTTGTTCTTAAAGCGAGTGCGACTGAAGAACGGTGGGAGGAATTCAGAAGCGAGACAGAAAAAAGAGCCGAGGCGGCAAAACGTGTTGCCCAGAAACATAATCTTGTATTTGTTCCGCTCATGAAAATTTTCGATGACGCGCAAAATCTTGCTCCGGCAGAGTATTGGCTGTATGACGGCGTACATCCGACGGCTATGGGGCATGAACTGATTAAGTGTGAGTGGCTTAAGGCATTTAAAGGTTTAGAGTGATTTTATACATATTCAAAGAGGTTTTGTAAGGTATTAGAGAAATGGTAAATTGATTATTTACACAAGCATTTGTATAATTATGATAGGCAGAAAATATCTGACGGACGAACGGATTATAATGAAATCCGTCAGGCGGTAAAAATATAAAATTATCAGGAGGTAAATGATATGAAAAAGAGAAAAATTATGGCACTTGGTCTTGCTGCTGCGATGGTTCTGGGAGCGGCAGGCTGCGGAACAAATTCGGCGGTAACTAATGGCAGGAACGCGGACGGACAGGTTGTGGTTTCCGTAGGTAACTGGCCTGATGAAACAAAGGCGGATGAACTTAAAAACAAGAACAGAATCAAGGACGAGTTCGAGGAGCAAAATCCCGACATTAAAATTAACGGTGATACATTTGCTTTTGACACAAAGACATTTACGATGAAGGCAGCGGCAAATCAGCTTCCGACTATGTTTACAACTTATTTTACGGAGATAGCAAATATTATCAAAAATGGATACGCGGCTGATATTACGGAAAACCTCAAAGCAAACGATTTATATGACAGTATGAATCCCGACCTGCTTGAGCTTGTCACAGGTGAGGACGGAAAGGTATACGGAATTCCGACAGACGCGTATGCGCAGGGATTATACATAAACAAAAAACTCTTCAAGGAAGCGGGACTTGTAAATGCAGACGGAAGTATCATGGTTCCACAGACATATGAAGAACTTGCCGGATTTGCTCAGACAATCAAGGAAAAAACAGGCAAAGCAGGCTTTGTTTTACCGACAACAAATAACTGCGGCGGCTGGCACTTCCTTAACATTGCATGGGCATTTGGAGTTGAGTTTGAGGAACAGGATGAAAACGGTAAATGGATTGCAGCATTTGACACGCAGGAGGCAAGAGACGCGCTTCAGTATGTAAAAGATTTAAAGTGGAAGTACAACGCGCTGCCGGATGATTTAATGATTGATCTTGATAAAACAAATCAGTATTTCGGAACATATCAGGCGGCTATGATGTTCAACAATCCTCCGGGTAAGTTCCCTGAAAAATTCGGAACAGCTATCGAGGACGTATATGTAGCAAGTATGCCTGAAGGTCCGAAGGGAAGATTCTCGCAGATGGGCGGTAACTTATATATGTTCGCAAAGAGCTCAACAAGCGAGCAGATTGACGCGGGAATCAAGTGGCTGGAGTATACAGGATACACCTCAAAGCTTACGGATGAACAGGCAGAGTCGCTCAAATTGACATATGAGGATAATCTCAGAAACGGCGCAATAGTTCTTGATAAGGACGCATTTAATATATGGACGAATGTAGATACAATCCAGAAGCGTCAGGAACTCAGAAGCAAATATACAAACGTAGATCCGGAGGATTATGCTGAATATTACGCATTTGAGGATGTGACAATCAAGCCGGAGCCGGTAGCGTGCGCACAGGAGCTTTATGCGGTACTCGACGCATGCGTTCAGGAAGTAATCACAAACGAAAACGCGGACGTGGATCAGCTGATAAAAGAGGCTGTAAATAATTTTCAGGTTAATCATCTGGACAAGATGGACTGATTTAATTTGGAAGAAGGAGATTAGGAATGATTACAAACTCAGTAAGGAAAACCAAGAAAAAAAAAGGTTTAAGGCCTGTTACGATTTTTAAGCGTAACATATCAGGATGGCTTCTGCTGCTGCCGTCGATAATCTTATTCTTCTTTATCATATGGAGACCGATTGTAATCGGAATCGGATATTCATTCTTTAAATTAGAGGGCTTCACGCCGGTGAAGTTTGTAGGACTTGATAATTTCAGAGATATATTGAGTGACACGAACTTCATCAAAACTCTGTGGAATACGGTACAGTATGTGATATGGTCGATAATAATCGGATTTCCGCTTCCGTTCATATGTGCGGTTATGATGAATGAGATGGTACACGGTAAAGGCGTATTCAAGGTTTTATCATATCTGCCTGTAATTATTCCGAGTATAGCGGTGTGTATGATATGGACAAATGTTTATATGGACGGCCCGAACGGACTTCTGAATATGATTCTGTCATATTTCGGAATCGGGCCTCTCACCTGGCTTTCTAATAAAAATGTTGTAATCCCTGCCATTATATTTTCCATGACATGGCAGGGATTTGGAGCGACACTGATTGTATATCTCGCGTCGCTCCAAAGCGTTAATCAGGAACTGTACGAAGCGGCAAGGCTGGACGGTGCAGGATTTATAGGCCGGTTTGTTCATATAACCTTACCGCATATGAGAGGTATTATGCTCCTTATGGTAATAAGACAGATAATAAATGTCTTCAGCGTAACAGAGCAGCCGCTTACTATGACAGGCGGAGGACCTAACGGCGCGTCGATGTCGCTCGGACTTACAAACTATTTCTACGCATTCAGGTATGGGCAGTATGACAAATCGCTGGCATTGGGTGTGGTAACTTTTTGTATACTGATTGTTTTGACATTTATATATTTCGGTTTGGATAAGCGTACAGAGCAGTAAGGAGGGCATGATGGCAAAAAAGAGGATTTCACGTTTTTCAGAAAAAACAACAGGGCTTATAAATTTTTTGGATTTAAAGAAGCTTCGGTTTAAAATTCTGTATTGGAGTATGTTTTTTATATTGGTTTTGATAGCGTTGGCATGCCTTTT
>CAZLOX010000159.1:0-4773 GCA_964561265.1 uncultured Lachnospiraceae bacterium | reverse complement strand
AGTGCTTCGCTCTGAGAATAGCAAGCTATCTCGGTATGCAGGAAGGCTGGATGGCTGAACATATGCTTATTCTCGGTCTTGAAAATCCGCAGGGCGAAGTTAAGTATATCTGCGCTGCATTCCCGTCAGCATGCGGAAAAACAAACCTTGCGATGCTTATTCCGCCGGAATATCTCAAGAAAAAGGGATACAAGGTATGGACAGTCGGCGATGATATTTCATGGCTCAGAATCAATCCGGAAGACGGCAGACTTTATGCTATCAATCCGGAATCAGGTTTCTTCGGCGTTGCTCCGGGTACAAACGCAAAGACAAACTTCAATGCGCTTGAATCTACAAAGAAGAACACAATATTCACAAATGTTGCTATCAACAATGATGATATGACAGTATGGTGGGAAGGTCTTGACAAGAATCCGCCGGAAAATGCAACAGAGTGGAAGGGTTCAAAGGTAAACGGCAAGGAATATGCCGCAGCAGGCAACAAACTTGCTCACCCGAACTCACGTTTCACAGCTCCGGCTGCAAACTGCCCGTGTATTTCCAAGGAATTTGAAAATCCGCAGGGTGTGCCTGTATCGGCAATCGTATTCGGCGGCAGACGCGCAAAGACAGCTCCGTTGGTTTATCAGTCAAGAAACTGGCAGCACGGCGTATTTGTTGGTGCTACAATGGCGTCTGAAACAACAGCGGCAGCTACAGGCGCAGTAGGCGTTGTAAGACGTGACCCGATGGCTATGAAGCCGTTCGTAGGCTACAATATGGCTGATTACTTCGGACACTGGCTCGAAATGGGCGAAAAGCTCGGCGACAAGGCTCCGAAGATATTCCATGTAAACTGGTTCAGACAGAATGAGGACGGAGAATTTATCTGGCCTGGATTCGGCGACAACATGAGAGTTCTCAACTGGATTATTGACAGAGTTGACGGAAAAGCTGACGCTGTTGAAAGTCCGATAGGATATCTTCCTAAGAAAGAGGATATCGACACAACAGATCTCGATATAAGCGATGAAGTTCTCACAGAGCTCCTGAGCGTTGACAAGGAAGTATGGCTTGAAGACGTTCAGAATCAGAAAGAATATTTCGCGCAGTTCGGCGACAGACTGCCTAAGGCAATTTCAGAAGAACTTGCAGCTCTTGAAAAGAATCTTAAGTAAATTCAGTAAATACCGCGGCGGATGGCTTTTTACGGCAGTCCGCCGTATTTTTTGTTATGCCCGTATTCAGAACAGCGGAAAAATTTTACCCTGTGATATCATTTGGTTTCAGAAAAAAATTCTTATTTATACAAATTGCCTAAACTGCTTTGATATTTTGTATAATGAATTTGTTTACAATACCATTTGTAACAAAAATGTAATATAAAATGGCGTAAAAAAGAGCAAATATTAAATAATAGTACTTGACAAAAGACCGCTTAAGACGTTATAATAATAAAGAAATCTAAATTTAAGGTTTGTTAAAGAGATTTTCTTTTAGGAGGTAATTTAATAATGAAAAAATCAATTAAGGCCAGCTTGGTATCTACTACATTGGCGGCAAGCCTTCTTCTTTCATCAGCGGGCGCGTTCGCTTTTACTGATACCGCGGATCATTGGGCAGCGGCAGATATTGACAAACTTAGCAATATGGGCTACATAACAGGGTATGAGGACGGCACATTCCTTCCGGGCAATTTCATCACAAGAGCGGAATTTGTGACAATCGTAAACAGAATAAAGGGTGTAACTGCCACAGACGGCAAGACATTCCCTGATGTAAGTACAGACGCATGGTATGCGCCTGAAATAAACAAAGCATATGTAGCAGGCTTTATCGGCGGATATGATGACGGAACAATCCGTCCGGACGCTTGCATAAGCCGTGCGGAAGTTGCTGTAATATGCTATAAGGCATGGAACCTGACACCGGTTACCTATGAAGGATATTTTGCTGATGCTGACCAGATCGGCACATGGGCAAAAACTCAGATTGAAACATTGGCAGCAAAGAATGTTCTCTCAGGTTATGAGGGATTATTCAGACCGAATGATGCTATAACACGTGCAGAAGTTGCTAAAATCATGTCGCGCATGATTTCATTGTCAGACGGTGCTCCGACAATTTCAACAGGCGCTGCTAATACACAGCAGGGTACAGGAATCAACAGTTCGTTAACTTCAGCTCTCTTAAGGGGCGGTTCCTCATCAAACAACAATAGCAGCAGCAGCAATAGCAACGGATCATCTACAACAAAAACTCTCAGCAGCACTCAGAGAAATTATATCAAGCAGTTTGTTGAAGACGGCATTGATGAGGATGATTACAGTAAATTATCAGATATTGTAAAATACTCCAATGCTTCTACAACAACGGTAACAAAAGCTCTTATGCCTTTGTATGTTGATGCTGTTTCGGCAGTCATTGATGAAATTTCAGATTATGAAGACTATGATCTGACAAAGAACACCGACACTAAAAAAGTGGTTGATGATATCACAGCGGTTGTAGCATCTGTAAATAAGGCAGTAGCTCAGGTTAAGAACCTTGTAGGCAGATCAAACTTCACAGAAGCAAGATTTAACAGCGTTCTCGATGATATAGAAACTATTGTTAAGAATGCAACAAAGGACAACAGATCGGATATTAACAGTGTGCTGGAAGATTTCTGCAATGATCTTTACAACGCTGTTGAGGCAGAGTATGACAATGTAAAGGGCAAGAGTCTTACAGATACAAATATCGCTAAAATTTACAGCGGTACTTACGGTTCAACTGCAACAGCAAAACCGACAACTGCTCCTACAGCAGATCCGACAGCTACAACTGACCCATCTGCAACAACAGATCCGTCTGCAACAACTGACCCGTCGGCAACAACAGATCCATCTGCAACAACAGATCCATCTGCAACAACCGACCCATCAGCTACAACAGCTCCGACAACGGATCCTGATGCAACACCGGCTCCGACAGAAACTCCTGTTCCTACACCGGATGCGAATCAGCAGAGCGGTATAGACAGTGTTGTAAACGGAACCATTGATGATGCTGACAATGCAAAGGCTGCATTGCAGGCAGTTGCTGATTATGCGGCAGTTGTAGAAGGCGAAGAAAAGGCTGCTGAAGTTGCAGACGATCTTCTTTCGGTATATTTAGATGCTATTGATGAACTTACAACAGCTGTGACGTACAGCAAAGATGATACAACAAACGCTACAAATGAAGCAGTTTCTCTTGATGTGGCTACAGCCATTGAGGTAACAAATCAGGCGGTTGATAAGGTTGTAGAATTAGCTTTAAACCATGAGCTGACAGGAAGTAAAATAGCTGAGTTTAAAAGCTCTATTGATAAAATTATAGCAGACGGCAGTTCAGAAGCAAATGCAGGAAAAATTCAGATGGCTATGAATTCATTTGCAGTTAAGCTGTATGAAAAACTGGCAGACGATATCGTTGTATTAAACAATACAGATCTGGAAAAAGATGCGATGCGTGCAGAAGTTATTAAGACTTATGCAAAGGCAGGCAACTAAAACAGACGGCAGCGAAAACTAATTAAACAACAAACGCTTTTATCAATCTTAAATTTAGTTTATAATGAACTTAGTATAGGAAGTCTGTAAACGGACTTCCTATATTTTGTAATTAGGACTATGTGTTAAAGGAAAGGGATGGTATTATGGCAAAAAAAATAATAATAACCGTAATAGCGGTCATTGTGCTTTTAGCTGCAGGTTCTGTGGGGACATATCAGCTTTATATAAAGCCTAAATATGCCGAACAGCTGATAAATACGGCGGATAAGATTTTGCAGGATGAGGAAGTTAAGAAAATTATTGAAAGCGATAAAATTCAGACGATACTTGAAAGTGAGAATGTGAAGCATCTGCTTGAAAGCAGCGAGGCTCAGGAGATACTTGACAGCCAGCAGAACTCACAGTCAGATGAAACGGAAACGGCGGATGACAACAGTAAAATTTCCGCAAAAGATATGGCGGACGGGATGAAAATTGCGTCCAAGCTTGATGTTGACAAGGTAAAACAGCTGGCAGGAAGTGATGTTTCTTCAGAAGAAAAAAAAGAGATAATGAAATATGTAAAAGATACTTTATCCGATGAAGAAATAGCGAAAATGGTTGTACTGGTAGCAAAATATAAGGAAAGTTTAAAACAGTAAGGAAATATTATGAAAAAATATTTATTTTTTGTATTTTTAATTCTTCTGCTTGCATCCGGATGCGGCAATAATAAAGAACTTCCGGAAAATACGGAGATTCCTGTTCCGGCAGAAACTCCGGCGGAGGCATCTCCGACAGCCGAAGCTACGGCAGAACCGGTCAAAACTGCAGAACCGACATTGGTTCCGGCAACAAAAACACCAGAAACAAAAGCCCCTGAGTCCGTGCCGGATAAGGAAGTAAATGTAAAATCAGAGAAAACGGGCGGATTATCGGGCAAAGTTATATGTATTGACGCCGGTCACGGAAAAACGGAAAAGACAGGAAAGGAAAAAATCGCGCCGGATTCTGAGGAAACAAAGGCGAAACACGTAAGCGGAGCGGACGGAAGTGTTTATAGCGAGGAAGAGATCAATCTGATGGTAGCGAAAAAACTCCGTGATAAACTGCAGGCTCTTGGAGTGGAGGTTATCATGACAAGAGAAGGTCATAACTGCGATTACAGCAATATAGACAGAGCCGAAATCGCAAATAATGCGGGCGCGGATCTGATGATACGCATACACGCCGATTCGGCGGAAAGTTCGTCCGCAAAGGGTATGACTATGCT
>CAZLOX010000158.1:0-4780 GCA_964561265.1 uncultured Lachnospiraceae bacterium | reverse complement strand
GTCGTATTGACCCTAATAGTCGAAGCAAATCCTACTACCGAGCAGCGAAAAGCGTTCGTTCGTATTCTTTATGGCGAAAAATACAACACATTGACTATTCTCCAGTCGGCTATAATTCCAACTTTGAAGATCGAGTATACAGACTATGCGGTTGCAGCCAAGGGCGGCTCCGTAGAAGTGCCGTTCGAGGTGAATGTCGACTGGAACGCTTCGATCGAGTACGCAGCAGGCGATTCCGGATGGCTGACTTTGACGCCTGAAAGCGGAAAGGCAGGAAAAGTCGCATTGACTATTACTGGCAGCGGTCTCAATTCTTTACAACGCAAAGCTACTGTTCGTATTTTTTATGGAGAGCAATCTTGTGAATTACCTGTCGTTCAATCGGAAAATGATGACGATGTGGATCTCGCCGCGGCTTTCGATCCGTTTTTTGCCCGGACGTTAAAGAACTTGGGTTATATTGCCGATGCGAATCGTATTACCTATAAGGAGGTTCGGAATATTACGCAAATAAATGTTTCTGGAAGAGGTCTCACCTCTTTGCAGGGTATCGAGTATTTCTCGGCTTTGACATCGTTGGAATGCAGCGACAATCAGTTGACCTCGTTGGATGTGTCCGGATGTACAGCATTAACAAGTTTGAGTTGCTACTTCAATCAATTGGTATCATTGGATGTTTCCGGTTGTACGGCATTGAAATACTTGGATTGTAGTAGTACTCAATTAAATTCGTTGGATGTATCGAATAACTCGGCATTGACAAGTTTGGATATTTCTTACAATCGGTTGACTTCGTTGGATGTATCGAGGAATACTGCTTTGACGAAGTTGGATTGCCGCAACAATGAGTTAACCTCGTTGGATGTGTCGAGGAATACCGCGTTGACAGAGTTGGATTGTCAACAAAATCAGTTAATGGCGTTGGATGTATCGAATAACTTGGCATTGAATAGTTTGAATGTCTCTTACAATCGGTTGACCTCGCTGGATGTGTCGAGGAATATCGCTTTGACAAAGTTGTATTGCCATTCCAATAGGGTGACATCGTTGGATATCTCGAAGAATACATTGTTAGAGTATTTAGCGTGCTCCTCCAATAGGTTGAACGTATTGGATGTATCGAATCATTTGGCGTTGATACATTTGAATTGCGAATACAATCAGTTGACTTCGTTGGATGTGTCGAGGAATATCGCTTTGACAAAGTTGTATTGCGATTGCAATCAATTAACCTCGTTGGATGTATCGAGGAATACTGCTTTGATGGGGTTGGGTTGCTATTCCAATAGGTTAACCTCGTTGGATATCTCGAAGAATATATTATTGGAGTCTTTGCAGTGCGATTACAATCCCGGGAAAGGCTCTATTTTCTATGTAACGGCTTGGTTCGATAATAATTCCATACCGACGGGGCCGAGACCGAGCGATCCTGACTATAATTATCGATTTACTTCTGGTAGTTGGATTTATATCGGCAATACCGTTAGGATCGAATACCGTAAGATTAGGTAATTAGCATGATTGAGTGAAATAATTATTGCAATAATGCGAACAATAATCGCATAATTTAATTCATAATTTATTAAAAAGTTGATGTTATGTTTAAGAAAATTTTTGAATCCTGCGAAGACAGCATCGTTCAACGTGTCAGCAATCCGTATTTCGGGACATATATTGCAGTCCTTTTGATCGATAATTGGAAGCTGCTCTACACGTTGTTTACCTTTAATCCGTCCGATACGAGAGAGGAGAGAATCGCTATCATTACGGACTATATAGACCAAGTCGGCGGATTATCGTGTTTGTTCTTAAAATGCGCAGTGATTGCGTTCTTTCCATTCGTAATTTATTATGTATTGTTACATTTATCGGGATGTATTTCAAACTGGTCGGAGTTGCGCATAAAACCGAAGCTTCTGAAACGGATCGACAAGGGATCGGTCGTCGAGAAAGCAAAATACGATAAATTGGTTTCTCGAATAGAGACTTTGCATGCAAAATTAGAAGAAGAACGAAAAAAACGTTTGGAAACGGAAAGTGAATTGGATGAATTAAATAAAAAACTTATGAAACTGCAAAATGAACAAGTGTCGGCATCCGTAGATAGCCAACAAGAACAGAAACCGAATGTTAAGGAGGTGATTAACGATAGGCAAAATAAGTTCTATCACCAAATTATAGCAGAGATTCGGGATAAAAATTTGGAAGAGGATTTCGATGCTTTAATTCGTAAAATAAGATCGAACGAATCTATTTACGACGATGAGCCGATTGTGGAATACGCAGTCGAGCAAGGTTTGATTCATAAATCCGATGATCGTTATCTCTTTACCGATACGGGAAATGCGATTGTTAAGATTTTTATCAATACGTCTTTACCTAAGGTTATTGAATCTAAAATAATTACGGGTTTTTGACACGCCGAAGTGAAAAGACCTCGCAGAAACTGCGAGGTCTTTTGTCGTCTGTTCTTTCGGCATCGATTTTGCAATTCATGGGCGCGTAATCAAAACTTTATGTGCCATGAAAAAAACAGCCATTCTCCTTTGCAGTCTGTTGTTATGTGCAGCGGCGGCGACCGTGATCGGTCAGAAGAAAGTCCTTTCGCCCAAGGAGGAGCGCCGCGAGGTGCGCGAAAAACGTCGTGCCGAACGCATCGCCAGCTATGAGAAGACGATGGATTCGCTCGTCCTCTCGCGCAATTTCCAGTTCAACCCCCAGACCATGCAGCGCCAGCCGGCCGGCCCGGTGCGCCAAATCATGAACCCCTCGTTCAACATCGGCATCTGGGATGGGACGGCCGACATCTGCTTGCCCTATATCAAGGGGTATGTGCCGCCCTACTACGTCACGATCCTCAACTACACGGTCTCCGACCTCCAGGGCTACACCACCGAGCAGACCCACGAGGGGTGGATGGTGACTTTCACCACGTCGCTCTTCTCCGCCTCGACCTATACGTTCACGTTCGAGATTTTCTCCCGCACGGGCGGCGCCAATCTCACGATCTCCAATCCGTGGTACAGCGCCGTGGAGTACTCGGGCACCATTTCGCAGTTGTATTGATGAAGATTTTCATTTCGTTCGGCACCGTGCTGCTCGCAGCCGGTGCCGTTTTCGCCCAGTCGCCGCAGGTCGTCGTAGGTTCGGCGGCGGTGGACAGCGTGCCGCAGCTCACCGTCGTGCCCGTGCAGCAGGCCCCGGAACACCTCGTCGAGCATACCGTCGTTTATGAGGAGTCGACGAAACATATGACCCGCGCCGAACGTCGCGCCTATCGCGCCAGAGTCTACGCCGCGCGCATCGACTCGCTCATCCAGTCGCGCGACTACCTGTTTTATCCCAATTCGATGCAGGAGACGCCCGGCGGGACGATCCGGTCGATCTATGCCGACTACTGCCTTTTCGGGCTGCTGGTCGATCGGGTCGAGGTACACTTGCCTGCCGAACAGGGTATTGCGCAGAATATTTGGATGCTCGATTTCGATTCGATGTCGATCGGCGATTATCGCGCTTCGCGCATGCAGTGGGGGTGGCGCGTGTCGTTCGACTTCGCCGACGGCAATGCCTCCTACCATGCCGACTTCGTCGTTTCGACCGTCACCGGCGAAACCGTGCTCACTTTGAGCACTCCCGACGTGACTATGCGCTATGTCGGGTGGCTGCAAGATAGGCGCATGGGCGATCCCGAATTCCGGCGGCCGAACTGATCTTCGAAATCGAGAGTCGAGAGGGCGGAATTCTTAATTGTGAATTGTGAATTTTCCGCCTCTATGGCCGGAATATCAACGCCACGGCCGAAACCGACACTCCTTCTTCGCGCCCTTCGAAGCCCAGATGCTCTGTGGTCGTAGCTTTGACCGACACCCGGTCATCGCCTACACCCATAGCATCGGCCAGGGCATGGCGCATGGCGTCGATATAGGGCCGGAGCTTGGGCCGCTGCATGCGGATCGTGCAGTCGACGTTGCCTATTTCGTAGCCTTTTTCGCGCAGCATCGACGCGACGCGGCGCAGCAATATCTTCGAATCGATGCCCGCATAGTCGTCCGACGTGTCGGGGAAGTGCTGCCCGATGTCGCCCAGCGCCGCCGCACCCAGCAGCGCGTCGCACAGGGCATGTATCGCCACATCGCCGTCCGAGTGGGCTACGAATCCTTTGTCATAGGGTATCTCCACACCTCCTAACACCAGCCGCAGCCCTTCGGCCAGGGCATGTACGTCGTATCCGTGTCCGATCCTGAAATCCATATCCATAGGCTTTTCCGTTCAAAATTAGTGATTTTTCTCCGTTTTCGCAAGCCGTATGCCGTTCTGCCTCGGTTTCCGGCTGGCCGAGGATGCGCGGCCGTAGGGCGGGGCGTGCAACATATTCGGGGCCGGCGATAACAAGTTGACGATAATTTCGTATTTTTGCGGTGAACGATCCGCCTTGTCGGCTTGCGCGAACCATTCGGCATCGCCCGGGGCAATCGTTTTTGTGCGAACTAAATCGTAGTTATCATATGTCTGAAATCGCCAATTTGGAACCCCGTGCGGTGTGGGAGCAGTTCGACGCCATCACCCGGGTGCCGCGTCCTTCGAAGAAGGAGGGCAAGATCATCGATTTTCTGGTCGACTTCGCCGAGCGCCACGGTCTCGAATATCAGAAGGATGCCGTGGGCAACGTGGTGATCCGCAAGCCGGCGACGCCCGGTTTCGAGGAGCATCCGTCCGTCATCCTGAAGTCGCATATGGATAAGGTCTGCGAGAAGAATTCCGACGTGTAGTTCGATTTCGA
>CAZLOX010000157.1:0-4794 GCA_964561265.1 uncultured Lachnospiraceae bacterium | reverse complement strand
GATATTGTAATTGATAAGAGCGTCGCCGGAAAATTCTCTTTCAGATGTCAGTATGACTTCCACGTCCGCGCCTTTCTGAATAAGATGCCTTGCTATTGCAAGTCCGTCGCCGCCGTTGTTTCCGCTGCCGCAGAATATAAGAATACTTTTGCCGGAAACATCGCCGAGATGTTTCACGCACGCTATGGCCGCATTTTCCATTAACACAATGCTTGGAATCGCGCCGTTTTTCATTGCCGCCGCGTCAACAGCGCGCATTTCCTCCGCACGGCATATCTTTTTTGGTATCATTGAAAAAACTCCTATTTTTCCAGAATAACTGTCGCCATTGCATAGTCCTTGCAGTGCGATATCGAAACGTGATAGCGTTTTGCGCCTTTTGAATATGCCACCTGCTTTGCGCCTTCGGACAATCTGAGGATAAGCTTGCCTTTCTCATCCTTTAAAATTTCCACTTCTTTAAGCACAAAACCGTTGACACCTGTTCCGAGAGCTTTTGTAAATGCCTCTTTAGCCGCAAAACACGCCGCGGCTGTCGGTTTTTTTGCGCTGAGCTGGGAGTCGAGAAATTTGAGTTCATCTTCACTGAAATATTTTTCAAGAAGACGCTCATTGTCTATTGCCTCCACAACTCTTTCTATTTCTATTATATCTGTGCCTACTCCTACAATCATATTTTTACCCAAAGTCCTTCCTAATGAAAACATTGTACACCTCTTAAATATTTATACAGCGCGGATTTATTTTTTTCAGTTCGTTTAAAATTCTTTCATTCGGTTCAAAAAATACCCGCGTTTTTCCGCTTCCGCCTGTGAAATCGACAAAGTAAACATTTTCCGACTTCATATTGCCCTGCAGATATTCCGTTCTTGTCACATTTGCCTTGTTGTCCAGATTGTGTTTAAAATTTGGATTATCTGTCTTGGCGCAGACTTCAATCTCTTTGAAATTTATCGTTATGACGCGTTTTCTCGAACGTCTGGCAACTATTTTGTCAATATCAAGCTCCGAATTGGTGAGAATATACTCATACTCGATATTGCGCGATGTGAAAATGAAATATGAACCCCATACTGCAAAAACAAGCAGAATGAACGGAATACCGAAAAGCATCCTGTTAAAAATCAGGCACGCCAGTGCAAGTACTATAAGTCCAAGAACAGTAGCTGCCATAATGATATAATCTTTCGTGTCTTTTTTCTTTTTTACTATATATTCTATAAAAGTATCCACGTCTGAACCTCCGTTAAAAAAATCGAGGGAAACACCCGTCCGGCGGGCGTTTCCTCTCAGGTTATGTTACATTCTTTAATTTCTCATAGAGCGCCTGCAAGGCTTTCGCGCGGTGACTGACCGTGTTTTTTTCATTATCGTCCGCCTGTGCAAATGTCTTTTTCAAGTCATCGGAATAAAATATAGGATCATATCCGAATCCGCCGTTTCCATGAGGTTCGTGGGTTATGCTTCCGTATGTTTCCCCTTTTGCGGTGATTTCATCTCCGTTTGGAAAAACAAGCGCAATTACAGATACAAATTTAGCCTTGCGGTTCTTTGTATCTGCCAATTCCGACAATACTTTTACATTTTTTTCCTTATCGCTTGCGTCCTCGCCGGCATATCTTGCCGAATATACCCCCGGCGCACCGCCGAGCGCTTCAACGCAAAGCCCAGAATCATCAGCAATTACAGGTTCATCACACATCATGGCAACAGATTTTGCCTTGATAAGCGCGTTCTTTTCAAATGTGTCGCCTGTTTCCTCGACCTCAATATCTATGCCCGCATCAATCTGTGATACGACTTCTATACCCAAATCATTCAATATAGCCTGAAATTCTTTGATTTTCCCGTTATTCCTTGTAGCCGCAACAATTCTCATTTATTTATCTCCATATCCGTCCGGATTATTCTTATGCCATTCCCATGCGGTGCTGATAATCGTTTCCAGACTGTTATATTTAGGATTCCAGCCAAGCTCCGCCTTTGCCTTATCGCTTGACGCAATAAGTGTTCCCGGATCTCCCGCGCGGCGCGCGCCTGCAATTTCCTTTATATTTATTCCGGTAACTTTACGCGCCGTTTCAATAACCTCACGCACCGAGAAACCGCATCCGTTGCCGAGATTGCATATAATGCTTTCGCCGCCTGCTCTCAGACGTTTAACCGCCAGAACATGAGCCTCCGCCAGGTCTGTTACATGGATATAATCACGCACACAGGTGCCGTCCGGCGTATCATAATCGCTTCCGAATACTGTGATGGCTTCTCTTTGTCCGAGAGCAGCCTGCAGTATAATCGGGATAAGGTGTGATTCCGGATTGTGGTCCTCGCCGATTTTACCGCTTATATGCGCGCCTGCCGCGTTGAAATATCTGAGCGCGGTATACTTTATTCCGTATGCGTTATCTGACCATTTCAGAGCCTTCTCAACCGCAAGCTTTGTTTCTCCGTAAGGATTTGTCGGAACTGTCGGATCACTTTCAAGAATAGGTATGCTTTTCGGTTCGCCGTAAGTTGCCGCCGTTGATGAAAATACTATATTTTTAACGCCGTGCTTTTTCATGGCTTCAAGAAGAGCCACAGTTGAGCCGACATTGTTTTTGTAATATTTGAGAGGTTCGCCCACGCTTTCGCCGACAAGCGAATCCGCCGCAAAATCAATAACTGCGTCAATTTTATTTTCCGTAAATACCTTATCGGTTATCGTTTCATCCCTGAGATCGCCCTCATAAAATTTTCCGCCGAGAACTGCCGCTTTATGCCCTTTCTGAAGATTGTCTAAAACAACTACATCTTCATTTGCATCAAGAAGCTGAGCCACAGTGTGACTTCCTATATATCCTGCTCCTCCTGCTACTAAAACTGCCATAACTGATACCTCCAAAAATAAAATAAAAATTTATGTATGAATATTCAAAGATGACCTTTGAATTACTATCCAATTTATATTTTACTACATTTTTATATTATTTGCAAGATAAATTTACTGCTCTGTCTGTATTTGTGCAAATTTTCTTTTTCCTTCATCGTAAAGACAGTGTCCGTCCGAGTCTATAAGCACGACCGCCGGAAGATTTTCCACTTTAAGACGGCGTATCGCCTCTGTTCCGAGATCGTCATACGCGACTACTTCCGATTCCTTTATGGTTTCGGCAATCAGCGCGCCTGCGCCGCCGAGAGCGCCTAAATATACGCATTTGCAGCGTTTTATCGCTTCGGTGACTTCCGCGTTTCTTCCGCCTTTTCCGAGCATTCCTGCCAGTCCGTTCTCCAGTAAAAGCGGAGTGTATTTATCCATTCTGCCCGAAGTTGTAGGCCCGCATGAGCCGATGACTTCACCCGGCTTTGCCGGACATGGCCCTGCGTAATATATAATCTGTCCCTCAAGGTCTATCGGGAACTTGCCGTCTTTTTCATAATTTTTAACCATTCTTTCGTGCGCCGCGTCACGCGCTGTGTAAATTATTCCGGATATAAGCACGTTATCTCCGGCTTTAAGCGATTTTACTGTTTCTTTGTCAAGAGGCGCTGTTATATTCATCCTTATCCTCCCTTTCGATAAAATCTTCAAGACTGTCTAAAATATAATCCGCGCGCATATCCTCAAAATATCCGCGCGCCGATCTGCCGGCAATGCCGGTAAGCACAGCGGCAAAATCAAATCCGCCCGCCTTTGCCGCCAGAATATCCGCTCCCGCATCACCCACAACAAGGGCATTTTTTATATTGCCGGAAGGGTAATTTCCGGTATAGATATCCCTGTCGGAATAAGCATCTCCGAAAAATGCCTTTAAAAACATAAAAGGATGAGGCTTTGTAAGAGTGGCGGTTATGCCGTCCTTTTTCAGATTCTCCTCCGCGCGGATAACATCGTCATAATTTATAAACCCGTCCTTTTTAAATAAGCCGTATAAACCCCAGTTCTTCATAGGGGGATATATTTCGTTGTAAGGTCTGCCGGTTCCGGTGCATATATTCTTGCCGGATTCATTCATAAGATAAAAAAACGTCTTTAATTTTTTCATGGAAATTATAGGCATTTCATTGTTAAGCAGTCCGGTTTTGCCGCGGATTTCCGGCTCTTTTCCGAAAACTTTGAAAAACATATCATCTCCGAGAAACCATTCCTGAAAGGTATAGCGCATATCATGCCAGAGTCTGCCGTTTCTTTTGTAATCATCCGCGTCCGCGCCGTCTGCTGCCGCCGCCTGTTCGGCAATAGCATCGTATACATCAAGTATATTTGAGAATGAGGAGGTAAATTCATATATTTTATCAAAATCACCGCCGTTTATCTTATAAAGCAGATAAACAACATATCCCAGATCCCAGTTGCTGTTTACGCCTTTGTCTTTAAGCGTGCGTATAAGTTTGTCGTCCATAAATACAAATGCGCGTATTTCTTTTAAATTTTTCTTACAGTATTCCGGATCTGAGCCGCCGTTTATGTAATGTTTCACTGTCAGCTCCGCGCAGTTCCAGTAATTTTCCTCGCTTGTGATAACTCCGTCCATATCAAATATGATTGTGTTGTATTTATCCAGAAAGGAAGTGAGTTTAAATTTTGTATCCATAAAATTTTCCTTGCTTTTTATAGTTTTTCAGACAGCCGGAAGGCTGTCTGAGATTTTGATTTATTCATTAAATAATTCTTTCAGATATTTCTGCGGAGCATTCAGAAATCCTTTTGTTATTCTGTAATGCTCGGTATCCTCATACGCTGTTTTTTCAATTCCGCTGTCAAGACGGTAAATGTCCGAATTTGGAAAAGCAAGCAGAATGGGGGAATGGGTC
>CAZLOX010000156.1:501-4803 GCA_964561265.1 uncultured Lachnospiraceae bacterium | reverse complement strand
CTGCCGAGTCACCCTTTATCTTCAGTTTTTCCACGAGCCAGTTCGCCTCCTTTACAGTCTGCGGACCTGACTCGGGCGACATACACTCGGCCTTGGAATTAAATGTGCATAATGCGAGGATGATAACTGTCAGAACTGATGTCAATGTTTTCATGTGAATAATGTTAATTATAATAGTCTGTGATAATAAACTCCGAATAGGTGTCAAGGTCATCCAGAGCGATTGAGTTGCTGAGGTCAGCATCGCTCAGTGAGGCGATGTAGGAGTCAAGGTCAGGGGTTGAATTGTCACCTTTAAGCAGGAACATCCCCAAAGGCTGTGCCTGACCGTTATATGTAGTGTTGTTCGCTGCAACTGTTACGCCTGTAATTTCTTTCGCCTGAACTGCCGCGGCAGAGGCTGTAACACTGCCTTCATAACCTTCAGCGGTTACTTCAACTGTAATTACTGAACCTATATCAGCCGCTGTAACCGTATATGAGTCTGTACCATTGCCGATATTTTCCGTGCCTTTCTTCCACTGATATGTAAGCGCGGGCTGTTCCGTACCAACATACGTCGGAGCAGCTGTAAGCGTATCGCCGAAAACAGGAGCGCCGTCTGTACCGCTTCCGCCGGTAATTGTCACTCCGCTTACAAAATCGCTGAGCTCAAGTATCGGATCTTCCGGCTGTGTAATCTTCAGATTAACTGAATCAATCATACAAACAATTCCACTGCCGGCTGTATTTGCAATATTCCATTGTAATTCATCTTCTCCTGAAAAAGTTTCTCCAGTTGAAACTATATCAGCCACAAACCATGTATACTGCTCCATTTCATCATACACTACAGTCATGGGATCAAATTGGGCAAGCAAAACATCTCCATCTTTCTTTTTGATCGTTATCCCAGGAAACTTATACCAATTACTTGCCGGTTCTGTTGCATCATATTTTTTCTGTTCCAGTCTGAGAGCAACTTTTCCGCTTATAGTTGAGCCCTCTTTAACTCCGTCCGCTATGCCGCCGCCCCAGAGTGAATAACCGCCTTTTGTATGATTAATAAGAAGAGCTCCCTGTCCCTTATATGCCGGATGTTCCAGATTATCATAAACAAACTCTAAAGCGCCATTGGGATCATAAATGCCGCCTTCATACTTAGTTGAATCCTCGAAATTCAGAAGATCAAACACATCCGTTGGTTTTTCTAATTCATATTCTCTGGTTGTTCCAAGCTGGATATTATCCACCATAAACGGATATCCAACATTTACAGTGTTCAATCTCCAGTTAAGCGCATTTGAGGAATCATATGCTACTCCGGTTGATTCAATCTCCAACTTACTCCATGTATAAGGATTTAAGGCCCATATACTGTAACTGTCGTAATCTTTCGTCTTTGCCAACACTACCTCGCCGCTTGTCGTAGACATATAAATCTCTATATTGGGCAGTTTCCAACCGCCATACGGTTTATCCATCATAACCTTCAGCCAATATGTACCGCTTATGAGGTCACCATCTTGCGCACCCAATCCGCTTGCTCCTCCCCAAAGTGCTGAACCTAATGTTCCATCAAAGTATGCCGCACCGGAACCGTTTTGTACTTCAAAATCCGTTTGTCCTGTTTTTATGCCATTCTCATATCCGTCTCCAAATTGATATGCTCCCAATCCGTCCGTAGTTTCAAAATCCAGCACCGGTAAATCATTATACGCGACAAACTTCTGAGCCGTTTCCGACTGTACCGTGAATGTGAACCCGGCGGCCATTGCCAGAGCTGTAACTGCCGACAATATTCTTTCCAGACTTTTTCTCATACTTTCCTTCTCCTTTCACAATTGACGTCTCCCCTGTTCAGAAATACGCAATAATTCTCCGCTGTCCCGCTTAAAATAGCGGTATACACTTTTTTATTATTTCTATTATAATAAAAAGCTTATTGTCATTTCAAGTTACCATTTCTCTGAAAATATATATATTCTATTATTTTTTCCTATCTGCACACATTATTTATTAAACATTACCCCCAAATATGTGCAAATTTAACAAACACGCTTTCATATGTTTACAGTCTCTCGCAAGCTATATCCAGCTCAGTTAATGTAATCCCTTAATATTTCACAAAGCTTATTTGTCATTTCTGTGTGTCCCGCCGCGTTCGGATGTATGTTGTCTGTATTAAGCGGCACATTCCAATCACTTGTATCTATATAATGCAGCTTTGAATCCGCAGTCATTTTCTCTGTAACCATGTTTTTAACAGCAGGATTCAGCACTTCCGGATGCGGTATGCTTACCGGTTGCAAAACAAACATCTCCGCGTTCGGAAGCTTTGCTCTTATATTATCAATAAATCTTCCGTAAGTGTCTGCAAATTCTTTCTGTCCTGCCTCAGTATACCACGCTATGAGATCGGCATCATTTGTTCCGAGGTTAATCACAACGATATCCGGCGTATACGGCGACGCTTCAAAGTCCCAGTCGGGGATATCATTCGCATTCATTAAGCCCTGTACTCCCGAAACCCCTGTCTTAAAGTAGGCCTTCTCCATGCCGTCTCTATAACCCGGTGCGTATTCACGTATTCCTTCCGTAAGCGTGATTCCCGGCCATGCAACTCTTGAATGCTCAACATTTCCCAGCTTCTCCCCGACCTGCCATGAATAGCCGTTATCCCATGCCGTTATTGAATCGCCTATAAATTCAATATGCTTAGCTTCAAGCTCAGGCACTCTGAGCTCTGCGTCAATGTCAATATATATTCCGCCAAGCTTAAGAACATCTGTGTATGACAAACTTGCAAGGCGAATAGAATGCTCAGCGCCTGTAAGATTTTCGGCAAGAACTACATGACCCTGTACCGTGTTGTACCAGCTCGTCTTTCCGTCAATCGTCACCTCAAGACTTGTCGGTTCCTCAAGATCAACAGCAAATGACGTGCCTGTAAATCTGGTTTTAAAATACGGTCTTACGTATGAGCTTGTGCGCGAATCTTCCGTGTCACGCCAACGCCCGATATACGTGATATTTTCGTTACGAGGATCAACCTTCTTTGTAGCATAATAAAGATTTTTAACAGGTGCAAGCGGTTTCATGTCCTCAAACAGAAATGCTCTGATCTTAAGATTATCCCTGTCTGTACCCTTGATATTTATTCCGTTTATCTCTGTTTCTGTAAGCGAAATTCCGGTTGTACCTCTTGCGGGAATTTTAATATTTTCCAATCCTATGCCCGCAAGCTGTCCGTTATCATACGCAGCAACATATACCGTTGCATCTGTATCTTCGTCACTTTCTGAGTTCTGCACAACGATTTTCGCGTCAATCGTTTCATCCGAATCTTCAATCTCCTTTGTAAGCGCGGATACATCCGAAAAGAATATGCCCTCACTCAGCTTTCCGACTCTGATTTTATCAATATAATAGTTTACGTTTGTATCTATGTTGTCTGCCTTTATAAATATGGCTGCCTGCTTGCTGACATCTTTTATACTTGCATCAGCCATAGGCATAATCGGAATTTCGTTCCATGCACCCTTTACAAGCTTTGTTCTGTCATATCCCGCGCTTGTAGCTATATCCGTATCAGAACCGGATTGATAGCCGAAGGTTACATACGGTATATTCTTTGTCAAATCAGCATTTTGCGGAACATACAGCCAGAAGCTTCCACCTGCTCTGTCGCCGAGGCGCGGAAGTGTCTCCGTTTCATCCTGAGCAAAAGCAAATAAGTTCCATGCGCTTCTCAAATTCGGATTAACCTGAATAATCTTTGTACCGCTTACTGCAGTTTTGGCCGGTGTAGTTGAAGGATCAAGTATATGCGTCAATGTTCCGTCGGGATATGTTCCCCAGTACTGAAGTCCTACTCGCGCATCTCCAACCTCAAAATCACCGTTCATAACCGAGCCTATATATTCATCAATAACAGGTACAACCACTGTATTGGAAACCGGCGGGTTCGGATCTATCGGTGTATCAGGCTCTTCTGCTTCTGTAAGCGCACCGAAAACCACATCATCAATCATGAATTCCTGTCCCACACCGTCACAGGTTATATTATATCCCAATGCAGCGCCTTCGGGAACTAATTTTCCGGTAGATTCAAGCTCAATCTTTACCCATTCTCCGATTTCAGGAGCGGCATCATAGATACTTGTGCTGTCAATATCCTTTGTGACAGCAAGCCATGTATCTGCACTATTTTCTCCCCCTTCGGGATAAATACGCACTCTGGGGAGTTTCCAGTCCTCGCCCTCTTTCCGGCTAACACGCTTGTAATAAAAATATCCTCCGACCTTGTCTCCCGCTTTAGGC
>CAZLOX010000156.1:0-491 GCA_964561265.1 uncultured Lachnospiraceae bacterium | reverse complement strand
ATACGGAAAACTTGCCGCCGTCTGAATTTACATACATTGCTCCTGTTCCCTCATGAGCTGTTAATTCGGAATCGCCCTTAACAAATTTAAACTCTATTGGATTATCACCCCATGTGCTTTTATCAGGATAATTATTACCTTCAAAATCAAGCAGCGGATATGAATCGTACTTAGTCAGCCCTTCTTCAGGGGGTATCTGAACGACAGTTACTGCCCCGAAAACTATATCATCAATCATAAACTCATTTCCCACGCCGTCGCAGGTTATATTATAACCCAATACGGCACCTTCGGGAACCAATTTTCCAGTCGATTCAAGCTCAACTCTTACCCATTCCCCGATCTCAGGAGCGGCATCATAGATACTTGTACTGCTGATATCCTTCGTAACAGCAAGCCATGCGTCTTCACTATTATCTCCCTCGAGATAAATACGCACTCTGGGGAGCTTCCAGTCCTCTCCTTCTTTCTGACTTACACGCTTATATTAG
>CAZLOX010000155.1:0-4929 GCA_964561265.1 uncultured Lachnospiraceae bacterium | reverse complement strand
GGAAAACCTCCGCAGGTTTTCCCCTCTTAGCGGCGCTTTGGTTACTTTCCCGCTGTAGAGGAAAGTAACTCGGGGGGTTGTGAACAAAAGTAATCCAAGAAAACTCAAAGGGGCGTCGATACGCCCCTCTGCAGTACATTTGTAATCCTTATTACAAAACAGTATAAATGGACTGTATCAAAGTAATTTTGCTACAGTCCCTCTGATGTAAGACTTTCAGGAAATACCGGCGAAATGTAAATGAAAAATCATTTACATTTCAGCCGCCTTGTTTATTCTCTCCATCTGCTGTGATTTGGTCAGAATTTCATCCGCGCCCGATATATCGGAAATATCCTCGCTGTCTTTTATCACAGCGATAATTTTCACAGTACGCGAGTCATTTCTGTTCGCTTCACGCACACGGTCTATAATGTCAGCGCCTCTGTCCGATTCTATCGACATATCTATAAAGATATAATCATAATATCCGTCAACAGAATTCATATATAATCCCACAGCATCGTCAGCGCTTACGGCAATATCAAAATTAACGCCGTTATCCCTTTCGGAGGATATAATCGACTCAGCATAAATGATATTATCGTCTGCGATAAGAATATTTTTGCGTCCGAAATTATTCTCATGCTTTTCATATTCCTCCTCAATGCAGACCTCCACAGGCAGCGACAGCACAAATTCAGTTTTTCCGTCTTTCTGCGACAGTGTGAAATTTCCGCCCATAGCGACTGCCGTAAGTTTAACTATTGTCAGCGATATTTCCGTGCTTATATGCTTGTCGTTTGTATATTCATACACATTGAATATATTGGAAACAACCTCTTTAGGTATTCCCTCGCCGTTGTTCAGTACTGTTATAATAAGGCTGCGCGTCTTTTCATCTTTTCCGCTCTCTTTTAATGAGAACTCGATATATTCGCCCGATTTGGTGTATCTGAGCGCATTTGTAAGAAGAATGGATGTAATATGGCTTATCTTTATAATATCACCGCGGTAATATTTATCCGACTGATTTGAGTCTATCGTAAAGCGTATATTCCTGCTGCTTGCATGAGGCGCGGTTCTGTTGTTTATGACATTTAAAAGGTCTTTCACCGCAAAAACATCGTTCTCAATCATAAATTTGCCGGATTCCAGCTTTATAAGTTCAAGAATATTCGCTATAAATTCCGATACCGACACTGTGCAGATATTGATTTTATCAAGATACACAGCGAGAGTTTCCGGAGCTGTTTCGGGATTTCTTGCCGAAGTTATTATACTTATTATCATATTCAGCGGAGCCATAACATCCCTTGAAATACGCATAAGGAAATTAAGCGTGATATTTTTATCCATATTAAAGAACGGATTGCCGTTTCTGCATATATCGCTTATATCAGATATTTCAAGCAGTACTGTATTTCGTTTTTCATCAGTATAAAAATATTCCGCCGACCTATACTGCCCGCCGCTGCCGTTCTTTGAGCGGAAAAGGAATTTATGGGAGCGTTTATTTTCAAGATTTTTTCTTATTCCCTCCATGCTCATATTTTCAATGAACTCGTCTAACGTTTCACGCGATACAAACTTTTTCGCGAAAGCAAGCACATCCACGTTGTAATTGCCGAAATCGGTAGTGCGCAGAGCGGAATTTTTCATCCGTATATGCCTGTAATATCCGTTCGACATATCAATGCACACAACGCGCTCGCATCTGGATATAAAGTTCATTGCCGCGGTTTTTAATATATTCTCCTCCGAAGGCAATACAGCCTTACCTGGCATTATACGGTGCATAAATCCGGTAAATCTGTCCGGTTTGCCGTTCCGGTTCAGCATATTGCCCGATATTATATAAGTGCATAGATCATCGCCGGAATGGTATATATTTTTTGCCCTCACAAGCATATTTTCAGTTTCTTTGCCGGAGAGAATATCAAGCATTCTGGCGGAGTCTTCCGAATGTATAAGTCTGCCGTTGTCGGCTGTTTTGGAGAATTTCTCATATGTCAGACAGGATACGCGGCTGTCCTTTCCGTCCGCAACATTCGCATAAAGGCGCAGAGTGTCGCTGTTTATGATATATTCGATCACAATATCCTTTGACGCGCTGAGGAATATATCAAATCTTGCCCTCTCATATGCTGCCTCTTTCTTTATCTGATTTAACGCCGTTATATCGTTAAAAAGCATGATATATACCGGATAATTGTTTTTATATCCGACACAGCCGCCGTATACGTGCAGGCACTTTTCCTCCTGTCCTCTGACCTGCGTGCGGTAAACAAAATCGACATCCTGACCGTCCGCGGCCTTTGCAAGAGCGCGTGAAACTATGTTCATATCATCTTCATGGGTTCTGAGCATAGGATTTCCGTCATATTTGTCTTTGTCAACCCCAAAGAACTGATAGAATCTTTCGTTTGCTTCTATAATATATAATTTATCCTTTATATGGTATTTCACTATCATATACGGCGCCAGTCTGCTGAAAAGACGCAGTTCATTCTTATTGTTCGTAATATCCTCGGTATCTGTAAATTCGGCCTGAAGTATTTCAAGACCGTCAGCGTTTATGATACGCATTATATTCTCGCTGAAACGGCGTTTACCGCCTTTTTTGGTATAAATTTCACGTTCAAAAGAGTATGAGGGTTCATAAAGGCCGAGATTCTGTATTTTTGCTTTTGAAACGTCATCGCTTTTTTCAAGAATAGCGCTGAGGCGGTTATTGAATTTCTGCTTAAATTCCTCGCGGTCATAGCCGAACATCTTATATGCGGCATTATTCGCGTAGACAATAGTCTGATATTCATCATCAAGATACTGAACAATACCGGTTTTAAGGTTATCCGGAACTGTCCGGACATAATTTTCAAGCACGCCGCATTTGCGTCTGAGCGAAACCTCCTCATCAGCGTCCACAATGACAATGCCGACGCAGCCGGAATAGATTTGATAATAAAAATAATGAAGATATTTGCCGGTGATTTTATGTTTGCGTATAATATCATACGGTTCGCCCGTATAGGCGGTTTTATAGAAATGTTCAAGGACAGTTTCTTCATAAGCGTCAAAGTCCGATATACATTTTTTCCCTGTAATAACTTCCGCGCTGCTGCCCAGAAGTCCGGCACCGGCGGAATTTACATAATCTATAATAATATCGCATGGTTTTTTATCCTTATCAAGCACAACGCCGGCAACAAGAAATCCCACCGGCATATTTTTCAGAACAGACAGTGTTTTTTTCAAAAAATCATTTACGGGAATATCCTGATTTTCATTTCCGCGCATAAGTTTGAAATTAAAGAATATACATTCCATCAGAGCGACGCCGTCCTCATAGGACACGCAGCCTGAGAAAGACACGCTGTACACCTCACCGCTTTTTGTGACAACGCGGTGATTTGCCGCGGCTGTGCGGCTTTCAAATGAAAGCTGATGTTTAAGTGACTGAATAAGAGGTTTATAATCCTCCTCATATATATAATTTGCATAGTTATTTTTCTGAGTCAGTTCCATGTATGAATATTGAAAAATATGCTGAAAGTTAGTATCAGCATTTATAATCACCCAATTATCCGTATCGAGAACAAAGCGGCAGCAGCCGGAATTAGATACTTTTGTTGATGAGAAATATGTGTTCATTATGAAATCCCCCTCCCGAATAATAGTTCTATTATTCATTATAAATGAATTTCACAATTTTTTCAATATATTTTTTGTAAATTATTTTGAGAATTTGCCGGAAGGGGTTACGGCAAGCCAAAAAAATTATGAATATTTTTTTAAATTGCGGGAAATCACATGGGAATATTTATGGAATTACAAATAATTATGTGGGAGCGTTTCGGCGCTCCCTTGGACTTTTTTTGTACACAAACTTTCACACCCTTCACGAAGTACTTTCTTTATGGAAAGAAAGTACTCAAAGAACCAGTCAAGGGAGAGAAAACCAGATTTTCTCTCCCTTAACAAACCCTCTCTTTCTATACGCTGCGCGTTCTGTTATCGCTGCAAAATTCCGCCGTTTGAGTTTTGCCTCGTATATATGATTTGCGGCGGGAACTGAAGATGATTTGCACGATTATTGTTTTTGCAGCTATGGTTCGGGGGTTTTTGCTTATTTGTTCTGTGCGTTGTTTTATCTTTGCGGGAACTGTTTTTGATTTATTGTCATAAATCAAAAATGCGTGGTCTGTTCATATTTCATAGCCTTCTGCCGTGAGAAGTGCGAGTATATTGCCTGATAACATCTTTGTTTGAAAAAGAAAATTTTTTGATAACTCATTATTCTTAAATAATTAAGTATAATATATCTATATTTCGTATTTTGGATTATATACTTTTAGGTGTATAATGCTTATACTAAATATATGACAGGAATGATATAATGAAAATCGAGGTACTCACATGAAAAATAATTCATATAATTCCGGATTGATTGGAAAACGCATAAGACAGGCAAGAAAAGCAAAACGATATACACAGGCTGAATTAGCCGAATTTATAAATATGAACTCAAAAAATATCAGTCAATTAGAACGTGGTATAACAGGCATATCTTTGTCAACACTGATAAATATTTGTAAAACATTAGAAGTTTCTGCTGATTATATTTTATTTGGTATCAAGAGCGGAGAACAAAACAATCCGTTAAATATAATGCTTTCTGAACTAAGCGAACCGGAGCAATTATATGCTGAAAATTTAATATTGGTATACATTGAAGCGTGTAAACATATATCTTTATCCCATTAAAGTAGTTATTTGATTTTTTATTTAATACATAAAGGTATAACTTAAACGTATGTAATATATTGGATTACAAATAATTATGTGGGAGCGTTTCGGCGCTCCCTTGGACTTTTTTTGTACACAAACTTTCACACCCTTCACGAATTACTTTCTTGATGGCAAGAAAGTAATCAAAGAACCAGTCAA
>CAZLOX010000154.1:0-5005 GCA_964561265.1 uncultured Lachnospiraceae bacterium | reverse complement strand
TCGTCATGAGTTTGTCTCTTATGGCTACTGCCAGCGCCGCGGACACCACGGCGGAAAATACGGAATCTCCGTATCAGACCGCTGTTGACGTCCTCAAGGGAGTGAGCGTCGTCAAGGGCGATGAGCGCGGCGACCGTCTCTCTGACAACATCACCCGTGCGGAAGTCACCGCTCTGCTGTACCGCATCGCTACCGGCGATGTGACGGACGGTCAGGCTTCCATCCACACCGGCGTCAGCTTTACTGACGTCAACATCGGCGACTGGTACACTGGCTTCATCAGCTACTGCTACATCGCCGAGATCATCAAGGGCAACCCCAACGGGACCTTTGATCCTGACGCCCCCATCAACGGCTACGCCACTCTGGCCATGATCCTGCGCGCTATGGGTTATGACAAGAAGGGTGAGTTCGTGGGCGACGGCTGGGAAATCCGCACCGCTTCCACCGCGAAGCAGATCGGCATCCTGGACGGCATCACCGACACCCAGCTGAGCGGCCCTGCCTCTCGTGCTCTGGTGTTCCAGATCCTGTTCCGTGCTATCTTTAAGGATACCGTACGCTACAACGCTCTGCACGAGGACTATGATCCCACCGGCGAGAACCTGGCCAAGACCAAGCTGGGTCTGGAAGCTATCTCCGGTATCGTCATGGCCAACGAGTATGCTGACCTGCGTGATGACGATGTCGAGGCCGAGGGCAAGACCGTTCTGGCTGTTGGCGGCAAGGAGTACACTCTGAACGTCACCACCGACCTGAACGACATCGGTGAGAGCCGTGTTGCCTATGTCCAGGCTGACGGCAAGCACGCTTACAACCTGGTTGTTGACGAGCTGTACGACACCGGCCTGAACGTCCGCGCTGTGACTGGCAAGAAGACCTCCAACGTCGCTTCCTTTGCCAATAAGGAAGCTGGCCTGAGCCTGAAGGATGCTGAGTACTTCATCAACTTCGGCGAGGATGAGCTGTACAACCGCTCCGACTATCGGATCAGCTACCTGCTGTCCAGCATCACTCGTTGGACCTCCAACAGCTCTCTGACTCAGACTGACTTTGTGGCAGCTCTTGAGGAAGACTATGGTATTGATGTTGACACCGCTAAGGATACCATCACTGGTCCTGTCGCGGATGGCGATGAGTACAAGTTCACCTGGACTGTCAAGAAGGGCGAGGAAGCCAGAGCTCGTATCTCCATTGCTCCCGACCATGAGATCACCCTTTGGGATCGCAACTGCATCCAGAACATTTTCTACTATGCCGGTCTGGAAAAGGCTGACGCGGTTGACGAGTACGGCGATGTCGTTCTGGGCGAAGTCTACGTTGGCACCCAGTACACCAAGGACATTTCCGATACCATGTCCTACCGTGACTTCGTGGACACCTATCTGAAGTCCGCTTCTGATGATCAGTACTTCACCAGCTCCGTCAACGGCGACTGGCTGAAGGTCGTCGATAACGACAACGACGGCGTTGCTGATTACGTCTTCAAGACTTGGTATGTCCTGGACGAGATCAACGGCTACAACACCCGTTATGATTATTACACCTATAACTGGGTTGACGTCGGCCTCAATGGCTATGACGCCATGTACCTGGGCGACTATGAGCCCGCCGTGGGCGATGTGGTTCTCTATGCCATCATCGACGGCACCGCTCAGATCCAGCTGGCTCCCACTCAGGTTGCCACTGTGAAGACCGTCAGCTACAAGGATGTCACCATTACCACCACCGATGATGAGACCTATGATCAGTCCGCCATCTACAACGAGACTGAGTACGCCGACGAGATCGTCCGCATGGACGAGAAGGTGGAGTATGAACTGTTCTTCGACCGTTTCGAGAACGTTCGCGCTTACCGTCTGGTCGAGGGCAGCACTGTTTACGGCCTGCTGACCGAGCTGTACTTCAACAACCAGCAGAACACCCAGTACATCCAGAACACCACTCCCATCGTTGAGCTGAAGGCTGGCGATGCTGACATCGACGAGTTCACTGTCAGCAACTACAACAGCAGAAAGCCTGCGACTGGCGCTGGTCCCTTCGTTGGTATGGGCCGCAACACTACCGTGAACGGCTATACCCTGTATAACTGGCTGCAGCGCGCTATCAACCACCTGGGCACCGAGTATGCTGATCCCAGCACCAGCACTCCCGCCCACAGCGGCGCTGAGTTTGACTGGACCACCGCTGGCAACCCGATCTCCGCGACCAACGTTGCCAAGTATGTCATGAACGACGACGGCACCGTGGCCATCACTCCTGCTACTGCCTATGCCTACAACAAGGCTCACGAGCAGCTGTACTACTCCAACCTGCGTTGGAACAACGGCTCCGCTGTAGCCACCCAGGGCACCGCGACCAAGGTCAACGAGAGTGAGTATTACGATCTGTACTACAACTACAACAGCATCACCAATCCCAACAACACTGACAAGGCCAATGCCAAGACCGCTTTCGAGGCTCTGACCCCCGTCTACGCTGTCGACTACGTGAAGCTGGCTATCACTGACATTGCCAAGGGCGCTTCCGCTTACGACATTGACGCTGCCGACGCTTCCTACAACGATCGCAATAACGCCAACCTCGAGGCCAACTATCGCGGCAACTATGTCAACGCTGTCCACGATACCGAGTACTACCTGGTGATGGCCAACTCCATCGTTTACTTCTCCGATTACGCCAATATGCCCGCCATTGACGATGAGAACATCCATGCCATCTACGCCGTTGCTGAGAACACCAAGTCCGACAGCAACAGCCGCGATTACTGGGTTGCCAACGTCATCGTCATCGAGCTGACTGGCTGGGATACGGGCTATGACAGCATCTCCCTGGCCTACTACAATCCCAGCAAGACCACCGCTGACACCAAGCACCTGTACACGCTGAACAACGAGAGCGAAGATCCCGAGCTGGAAGTCATCGCCAAGTCCCTCAACTGGGCAAACCAGTGGGTTGATTACGGCTTCTACGCCCTGTACGACACCGAAGCGCGCGATGAGAACAGCATCACCGCTGACGACATCGATCCGATCACCGAGAACTTCAACAAGCACGGCATCTATGCCGGTATTGTCCGCCGTGAGGCGAAGGTTGAGGACCGCGGCGAGTACATCATGGTCAACAAGACCAACAACAAGACCGCCGACGAGAAGGTCAACGTCAAGGACGTTCCCGTGTACGCCGTGATCAACGGCAGCAGCGCTGGTGTGTACTCCTCCCTGGCGCTGAACACCAAGACCATCCAGCCCGGCGACCACATCATCTGGGTCACCGATTCCGATGGACATGTTGCCTACGTTGTGATCACCAACTACACCAACGTTCGCACCACCTCCGCCGCCTGGATTGACCGCACCACTCCCGTTAATGGCCTGTATCAGCAGATCGTGGCCGAGCAGGAGACCAACGCTGTCAAGCCCTCCGGCAACTACACCGTGACCTTCAAGTACTATGAGGGTACCACTCCCATCGCGACTCTCCCCGACAAGACGATCGCCATGGTTCCCAACCAGAACCTGAACGTCGCTCTTGCAGATTACAATGTTCCCGCGGGTTCCGGTTATCAGGTCAGCACGGTCAAGGTCGTTAGCGCCGCTGGCGTGGAAGGCAGTGACGTGAGTTCCTCTGGTACCACTGGCTTTACCATCCTGGCCGCTGATGCTACCCGCAACATCACCGTCAATGTTGACTGTGCGAAGGTCACTTGTGACCTGACTGTGACTGCTGACGGCACCCTGACTGGTGTGACTCCTGGAACCCACATTGCGTATTCCATCAACGGTTCTACCACTACCACCGCCAATCTGCCCGCTGGTAGTCTGACCGTAAACTATGGCGATACCTTTAAGATTACCATTACCACTCAGGAGATCTACACTTACGAGACCAATACTCTTGTTGACGTGGAGATCACCAAGTGCGAAGCTGGTAACGCGACTGGCTCTCAGTGGGTAATTGAGGGTGTCATCAAGGGCGATGCCAGATTTAAGATCAAGCAGGTTACCAAGCCCGTTACCGTTGTCAATGCTTTTGTGCTGACCAATGCTACTGCCACCTCTACGACTCCGACCGCTGTTGCGGGTCTCACCGTTCTGACCAGCGCTGGTGGCAACGTATTCTCTGGTAAGGCGATCGACTTCACGGTTGCTCCGACCAGCAACAGCTACAGCATTGCTCCCGCTTCCGTGACCTATCGCGTAGGCGCTGACGCTGCGAAGCCCGCTGTCGTAGTGGATGCTGATAACGGCAAGTATCAGGTTCCCGCTGCGGATGTTGGTAACCGTCCTATCACCATCACCGTGACCGCTGACAGCATCGCTGACATCACTGCGACGATCGATGATAACAGCGACGCTGGAACGAAAGTGTTCTACGATTCCGCCAACGCGAAGACGCCTATCGCCAATTATGCTGAGGAGACTGACAAGACGACTGACGAAACGGTAGCCTTTGCCTATAATGTCTCTGGTACGATTCGACTGCAGTCCACCAAGCCTGTCGAAGTGACTGCTACTGCTGGCGCAGTTGTAACCAACCCCTCTGGCGATTTCCAGAACTGGATTGTCTCCGGTATTACTGCTGACACCACGATCGCTATCGAGGATCCGGCTGCTGCTACTGGTCTGACTCCGTCTGCTGATGAAGGTGCGGTTACTGTAGCTGGTGCAACTGCTGGCAACACTCTCAAGTATGTGCTTGCAGATGCCAGTATGTCTTCAGAGCTTGGTCTGCTGAAGGTCGGGATGACCCAGGCCCAGGCTGAGGCTGCTGCAGTTCTTAACAAGACTTTGACCAATGCTCCGAATCCGTTTGAGCTGACCAAGGCTGCTGCAGATGGCAAATGGCTTGTGGTCGTAGAGTTCAATGCGGCTGGGCTGGTTGTCCAGGCTGGTGAATCTACTGCTGCGTTGACCTTCTCCTAATGGTCATTCAATTGACTGTGTTTCTATGACATAGCGAGGACCCCCAAGGGCCGAAGCCCTTGGGGGTCCTTTGCTGTTTA
>CAZLOX010000153.1:0-5135 GCA_964561265.1 uncultured Lachnospiraceae bacterium | reverse complement strand
CCGGTATGCACAGGGCAGATTGCGGGGCTTGGTATATTGGGTTACAGCCTTGCACTGGAGGCTCTTGTGAATGGACAGAATTGAATTCTTAAGAAAAAATATCGGCGATAAACGCGCGGCGGTTATTGTGTCCAAGGCTAATATATTTTATTATTCCGGCTTTACATCGGAGGATGCCACAGTAATAATAACGCCGTCAAGACAAATTCTTATCACCGATTCGAGATATACGGTGCAGGCAAAAAATCAGGCAGCAGATTTTGAAATATTCGATATAAAAGACACCGTTTTATTTGATGAGGAAACCGTTCTTATCGAAGAGGAATATATGACGGCAGGCAGACTAAAAAGACTGTCGAAGAAATATCCGGACAAGGAATTTATACGCGGCGATGAGGAATTAAACAAAGCAAGACGTATAAAATCGGCGGAAGAAACAGAACTTATACGTACAGCCGAAAGTATCGGAGATATGGCATTTTCGCATATACTGAACTTTATCAGCGCGGGTATGAGTGAAAAGGAAGTCGCGCTGGAGCTTGAATATTTTATGAAAAAGAACGGCGCGCAGGATTTATCCTTTGAAATAATAGCCGCATCGGGAGTACGCTCTGCAATGCCGCACGGAACGGCAAGCGATAAAATCATTGAACACGGCGATTTTCTCACTCTGGATTTCGGATGCATATACAAGGGTTACTGCTCTGATATGACGCGGACAATAGTTGTCGGAACAGCGTCGTCAAGACAGCGTGAGATTTACAATATAGTTCTTGAAGCGCAGACGGCGGCGATAAACGCGGTATGCGCAGGAAAAAAATGCTCAGAAATAGACGCAGTCGCGCGTGACATTATAAAAAATTACGGATTCGGCGAATATTTCGGGCATGGACTGGGGCACAGCGTCGGAGTGGAAATACACGAACTGCCTTCCTTTTCGCCGAAAAGCCCCGATATTACCGAAGCCGGACAGATAATTACCGTTGAGCCGGGGATATATATTGAAAATTTCGGCGGTGTGAGAATTGAGGATCTGATCGTTGTTGCTGATAAAAACGCGGTTAATTTAACTAATTCGCCGAAAGAGTTGATAGAAATATAAAAAAAGTGTAAAAAATTATTAAAATATGCTTGTAATTTTTGCTGATATACAGTAAAATAAGTATATACGGCATTTGCCGGAAAGAAAAATATAGAAGATACGGAGGATTTATTTATGATTTCTGCAGGAGATTTTAGAAATGGTATAACTTTTGAGATGGACGGCAATGTTTTTCAGGTTGTTGGATTTCAGCATGTAAAGCCGGGAAAGGGCGCGGCGTTTGTTCGTACAACGCTCAAAAATGTAATAACAGGCGGTGTTGTTGAAAAAACATTCAGACCGACAGAAAAAATGCCCAAGGCGCATATAGAGAGAAAGGATATGCAGTATTCTTATAACGACGGCGATCTGTATTATTTCATGGATATGGAAACATTTGAAATGCTTCCTATCAACGGCAGTCAGGTCGGCGATACACTGAAATTCGTCAAGGAAAACGATATGTGCAAAATTCTTTCATACAAGGGCAGTGTGTTCGGTATTGAACCGCCTACATTCGTTGAGCTGCAAATCACACACACAGAGCCGGGTCTGAAGGGCAATACCGCTACCGGAGCAACAAAGCCGGCTACACTGGAAACAGGCGCTGAAATTCAGGTTCCGCTGTTTGTGGAAGAAGGCGAAACTATTCGTGTTGATACGCGTACAGGCGAATATATGGAGCGTGTATAATTACTAAAGAAGCCGGAGGTATCTGTTATGGAAGACTATTTAAAGGATATATCCTATATTAAAGGCTTTGCGGACGCTTTGAATATAGACGAGAAAAGCAATGAAGGAAAGCTGATTATTAAAATAATCAACGTTATCGACAAGATTGCTGACAGGATAGAAGCTCTTGAAAACAGGGTTTCAGACCTTGAATGTGATCTTGAAACAGCTGAGGAAACTATCGATGAACTGGAAGAATATATTTACGATATCCTTCCGGTAAACGGTGACAGCGATTATGATGACGACGACGATGATGACGATGATGATGATTTTGATTCATTTGATGATTTGTTTGACGATGATGACGATATGGGTCACTTTGAAGTACAGTGTCCGCACTGCATGGAAGATGTGATGGTGGATTTTGAAACATTGGATATGAACAAAAGCATTACCTGTCCGAATTGTCACGAGGAAATCGAGTTTGAGTTTGAATATGATCATGACTGTGACTGCGATGACTGCTGTGATGATTGTGATGACTTTGATGATGAAGATGATGATGAATTTTAATCTGTCATAATAATGAAAGTAAAAAGGGAAAAATCCGAGAGATTTTTCCCTTTTGCCGTTAAAGAATATTTCCTATTTTCAGCTTGTAATTTTCGGGGAGATTTTCCAGAAATTTAGCCAGACAGCCGCAGGCGACTATCGCGTCGGTTTTTGCCTGACGTGAGGAATAACCGCTTATCTGCGATATATAGTCGTCTATTTTGGTAAGAATATTATGATCAAGCGTTGTGGCAAGGATGGTGCGCTTTGAGTCGATATACTGATTCAATACATCAATATTTTCAAGAGCCTCATCATAATGGTCATTATAAATACATTCCGTTATAAAATCATTTTGAGCTGTAATATTGCCGGTTATTCTGTCGAGCGCGTACGAGTGCGTAACACTGCACACTATAAGACTGCACAGCAGAATTATTGAAATTATAAAACTTTTCATAATTACCTCATTTCTTTACATCGCTTTCTCCTCTTTTCTGAACAAACAGCTGACCATCAGAAAATGAACATATAAACACATCTTTTATATCGTTCACCTTGAATTTACGCAGTTCGCGCATAAGCCATTTTTCGGTTTTCCGGCTTCGTTCAAGTTCTTCTCTGTTTAAGACGCCGTCAGATATGATCATACATGGAAGTGATTCTTTTTTTGCGCCGTTTTTTAAATCGCCTATTGTTATATTTTTTGCGTTTGTTTTCGGGATTATGCTTATTTCGCCGTTGGTTTCCAGAACGGCGCAGTCGATATCGGCTATATTCGGATAATTATTCATGCGGAGTTCTTCAAGCAGGTCGTTTATATTAAATCTTAATTTTTCCATTTCATGCTGGTTTATATGTCCGTTGTATATAATAATGCTTGGTTCTCCGCTTAGTATTTTCCGCGCGGTCTTGCTTTTCAGCGACAGAAAGGACATTATTATTTCAGCCACTATTAACGTGATTACAGGTATTACACCCGACATAAGCGGTATTTCCACAGCCTGCATAGGCACCGATGCAAGGTCGGAAATCATAATTGCAACAACCAGTTCAGAGGGCTGCAGTTCGCCTATCTGCCGTTTTCCCATCAGACGCATGGAAAATATCACTATGATGTACAGTATCAATGTTCTTATTATAAATATACTCATTTTTATCACCAATGATATTATTTGTATTTTTTATGATTTTTAAACATATAACTGTAATAGTTTGAACGGAAAAATAATATAAAGTGGCTGAAACAAAATCATTTCGTTTCAGCCACTTTCAGTTATTATATTTTCATATTTTCAACCGCTGCTTTTTCGATAGGCAGTCCCATGCTGTAACGCTTTGCAAACTCATTGAATCCCTGAACATCTTTCGGGTCGGGGGAGAGAGTGTAGACTTCGCCGTCAGCGAACACTTTGCTGTTAAGGAAGTCGGTGAGCGTTTCGTTATCGCCTTTTGTAAGCATATACGATGCAAGCAGAGCGATACCCCATGCGCCGCCTTCGCCGGCTGTTTCCATAAGCGAAACAGGCGTGCTGAGAGCGGCAGCCATAAATTTCTGTCCCACATCCTTGGTCTTGAACAGACCGCCGTGCCCAAACATTTTGTCTATTTCAACATTTTCCCCGGCAAGAATATCCATACCGAGTTTCAGTGTGCCAAGCGCCGAATAAAGGTGTGTTCTCATCATGTTTGCAAGATTGAAACTGCTGTTCGGAGTGCGTACAAAGAGAGGACGTCCTTCTGTCATATGCGTGATGTTTTCGCCTGAGAAATAGTTGTAGGAGAGCAGTCCGCCGCAGTCGGCATCACCCTCAAGAGCCTTGAAATAAAGCATATCATAAAGTTTCGGAGTGCTTATCTCCACACCGAGTTCCGAGGCAAATTCACGGAAAATATTCACCCATGCATTGATATCGGAGGTACAGTTGTTTACATGAACCATAGCCACGTTATCGCCCATAGGCGTTGTTACGATATCAATTTCGGGATATGCTTTTTTCAGCGCTTTTTCAAGCACGATCATAGCAAAGACCGATGTTCCCGCCGAAACATTTCCGGTACGCTTTGTTATGCTGTTTGTAGCGACCATACCTGTGCCGGCATCGCCTTCCGGCGGACAGAAAGGTATTCCGGATTTCAGTCTGCCTGACGGATCAAGCAGTTTTGCGCCTTCTTCGGTCAATGTGCCTGCATTGCAGCCGGCGGTAAGTACATCCGGCAGAATATCCCGTATATTCCATGGATAAGCTTTTACAGCGTCAATGCTGCCGAACTGTTCAAGCATATGTTCATCATAATTTTTCGTATCGCTGTCTATCGGGAACATACCGGACGCTTCGCCTACACCGAGTACAAATTTCCCTGTCAGTTTCCAGTGTACATATCCGGCAAGGGTTGTCAGATATTTTATTGAAGAAACGTGTTCTTCTTTATTCAGAACCGCCTGATACAAATGAGCGATACTCCAGCGTTCGGGAATGTTGAAATTGAAAAGTTCCGTAAGTTCAGCGGCGGCTTTGCCTGTTATGCTGTTGCGCCATGTACGGAAGGGGGCAAGAAGTCCGCCATTTTCGTCAAAGGCCATATATCCGTGCATCATAGCGCTGAATCCTACCGCGCCTATCGTGGATATTTCCACGCCGTACTTAGCCTTTACATCCTCTGTCATCGCCTTATAGCTTGACTGTATACCGTTCCATATATCGTCAAGCGAATAAGTCCATATGCCGTTTTCAAGACGGTTTTCCCAGTCATGGCTGCCTGAAGCTATCGGAGCGTTGCTTTCATCTATAAGCACCGCTTTTATGCGCGTGGAGCCAAGTTCAAT
>CAZLOX010000152.1:4967-5244 GCA_964561265.1 uncultured Lachnospiraceae bacterium | reverse complement strand
CGGAACAAAAAATTTTATATATTCTCTTTCAAAAAAAGAAGGCAGACTGTTCGGCAGAACGATCTATTTTGAGGGAGTATCGGATATACGTTCTGAAAGCAAGATCAGAGGAATGACTTTATCCGGCGCGTACTGCGATGAACTTACACTTTTTGACGAGGAATTTTTCTCAATGCTGTTATCCCGTCTTTCCGCTGCCGGCGCAAAGCTTATTGCAACCACAAATCCCGATTCGCCTAATCATTGGCTTATGCGCAATTATATAAGCAGGAAAAAT
>CAZLOX010000152.1:3610-4957 GCA_964561265.1 uncultured Lachnospiraceae bacterium | reverse complement strand
AATGAGCTTGATATGATGTGTATGAATTTCAGAATAGAGGATAATTGCTTTCTCGATAAAGAATATGTGCAGAACCTTAAAAATGAATATTCGGGCGTTTTTTATGAACGCTTTATTCTGGGCAGATGGGTTCTGGCGGAGGGATTGGTATATCCGATGTTTTCAAAGGAAAAACACGTTGTAAATATAGAGGATGACGGTCTGGGAAGATATTATATATCTGTGGATTACGGAACGCTTAATCCCTGTTCCATGGGACTCTGGCGTGTGGACGGACAGCAGGCTCTGCGTATTGACGAATACTATCATGACGGCAGAAATTCTCATATGCAGAAAACCGATGAGGAATATTACAGCGCGCTTTCCGCACTCGCCGGAAACAGGGTTATACAATGTGTGATCGTGGATCCGTCAGCCGCGTCTTTCATAGAAGTGATACGGAGAAAAGGGGAGTACTCTGTACGCAAGGCGAAAAATGACGTTCTTGACGGAATACGCTGTGTGTGCAGTATGCTTTCAGCGGGACGTATTCTTATAAACGAATGCTGCCGTAATTCCATCCGTGAATTTTCCATGTATACATGGGATATTGACAGCGGAGAGGACAGGGTTGTAAAGGAATATGACCATGCTATGGATGATATACGGTATTTTTGCAGAACTATTTTAAAAAGGATGTGATATTTTATGTTTTTTGAAAATCTGTACCTGAAGAACAAATTATTCAAAAGCGGAGCGGAGGAATATATTTTATCAAAAAGTATTTTATCCGATGAAATGCAAAACGCGCTTGAGCTGTGGGACAGAATGTATCAGAACAAATCTCCGTGGCTTGCGGAAAATACAAGGAGTCTTAATCTGGCGGCGGCAATATGCAATGAGATCGCGCGTATGACAACTATTGATCTGAAAATTTCCATTGGCGGATCTGAACGCGGCGAGTTTCTGGAAAAGTGTATAAAAAATATTATCCCGAAACTGCGTTCTCAGGTAGAGCGCGCCTGCGCATACGGCGGAATTATTATGAAGCCTTACATATCAAACGGGATTATGCAGGTTGATTTTATCAAGAATAATGCCTTTATACCGTCTGCGGTATCCGGTGACGGATGTATAACTTCGGCTGTTTTTATACAGCAGATACAGACAGACGGAAAATTTCTTACGCGTCTGGAGGAACATTCGTTGAAGGACGGGAAATACACAATACAAAATACAGCGTTTATTTCAAATAATTCATCAGATCTCGGACATATGATACCTCTTGGGAAAACAGATGTCTGGAATGATATGGATGAAAAAGTGGTTATTGATAATGTTGACCGACCGCTTTTTGTGTATTTTAAA
>CAZLOX010000152.1:0-3600 GCA_964561265.1 uncultured Lachnospiraceae bacterium | reverse complement strand
CCATTTGCAAATACAATTGATATTGATTCTCCGCTGGGCGCGTCGGTATTTTCAAGGGCAATTGATCTGATAGAGGAAGCGGACAGGCAGTATTCACGTCTTATATGGGAGTTTCAAAGCGGAGAACGTGCTCTGTATCTTGATGAAACCGCATTTAAACGCGATAAAAACGGCAGACCGGTTCTGCCCGACAAAAGACTTTACAAAACGATAGATTCCGGTGAAAATGATCTTTTTCATGATTGGTCGCCTGCTATACGCGATGAAAGTATTCTGCGCGGTCTTGACACTATTCTTGTAAAGATTGAAGATTTGTGCGGTCTTGCGAGAGGTTCTTTTTCGAAGGCAGACTCTCAGGCAAGAACAGCAACTGAAATGAAAATCCTGCGTCAGCGTTCGTATGCTACTATAACAGATATGCAGAATGCTTTAAAAAATGCGCTTGAAGAACTTTTAAGTGTGATGAATATATGGTGTGAACTTGCAGGTATCGGAGAAAGCGGCAAATACAATGTTGGTTTTGAGTTTGATGACAGCATAGTATGTGACAGTTCGGAGGAATTTGAACAGAAACTGAATCTTGTATCAGCCGGCATAATGAGCCGTGATGAATTCCGTCGCTGGTATTTCGGAGAAGACGCGGAAATATCAAAATTAAATATTCCATCGTTATGATGTTTATTATAGATATTTTTTTAGGAGAGGTGAGAAATTAAGTATATCATTATGTATATTGGAAAGGAGCGGGATTATGCAAAGAGATTTTTTAGAGGAACTTGGCATTGAAAGCGAAAAAATTGATTTGATTTTATCCGAAACGGAAAAATTAAGCGCAGATTTTAATGCCGCAAAAAAAGAATATGATGACCTTATGTCATCGGTGCGCAGCGAAAAAATTCATACTGCCATAAAAAATGCCGGAGGAAAAAATATTGCCGCGGTCGAGGCTCTTCTGGATACCGGCAGGCTTGAATTTGACGGGTTAAATGTACATGGCATAGAGGAAGAACTGGAGAGGATCAGACAGGAAAATGATTTTCTTTTCACTCAGACGGCAATTCCTCATATCGTTGACGAAACAAACGGAACATACAAACATTACAGCGAAGTACGCAGGATTATGGGTATAAATTAAGGAGGTTTTATTTATGAACAATATAAATTTATTCGCAAAATATTCAGATATGCTTGATGAGGTTTACGCTCAGTCGGCAAAAACATCGGTTATCGAAAGCGACAAAACGCTTGCGCGCGCAGGGGCAAACGCCAATGAAATTATCATTCCGAAGATGTCAATGGACGGTCTGGCTGATTATGACCGCAGCAGCGGATATACAGACGGCAATGTCACGCTTCTGAATGAAACTGTTGAATTTAATTACGAACGCGGCAGAATGTTCAGTATTGACGCTATGGATAATGAGGAAACGGCGGAAGTCGCTTTTGGAAAACTTGCCGGTGAATTTGTAAGAACAAAAGTTGTTCCGGAACTTGACGCAGTAAGATTTGCCTCTTATGCGTCGGCAACCGGAATATCAAAAGCATCCGGAAAATATACCGCCGCAAAGGATATTCTTGACGAACTGTCAAATGCGCAGACTAAAATGGACGAAGCGGAAGTTCCGTATGAGGACAGATATTTATTTATTACTCCAAAGCTGATTTCGCTTGCAAACAGTGCAGAGCTGACTTTATCAAGAGCGGTTCTGAACGATTTTGCCGGAATTGTAAAGGTGCCGTCAACGCGTTTTTACACAAAGGTTGATCTGCTGGACGGAGTTTCAGCCGGAGCGGCGGCAGGCGGGTTTAAAAAGGCATCAGGCGCATCGGATATCAATTTTATGATTATTCATAAAGGCGCTGTAATGCAGTACACAAAACACGCCGCAATAAAGGTTATAACACCGGAAAATAACCAGAGCGCGGACGCGTGGAAATTCGGCTACCGCATATACGGACTTAACAGCGTTTATGAAAACAAAACATCCGGTATATATCTTAATACCTGTACAGCCTAAAAAAATCCGGATATACGTTTTGTTTGTCCGCAGCAGGCGGTATATGATATTATGCGGGCGGAAAGGATGTGACATTATGTCTTATGCGGATTATGAATTTTATAAAAACAGCTATATGGGAAATTCGATAAAATCTGAGGAGGAGTTTCTTTCTCTTGAATCAAAGGCGCGCGCGTATATTGATATGATAACTTCTGATAAAATAGATGAAGTTGATGACAGAATAAAATCGGCTGTATGCGGAGTGTGCGATGTGCTTGTCAATTTCCCAGATGATAATATTGTTTCCGAAAGCAACGACGGATACAGCGTATCATATGCAAAAAGCGCGGACGGCTCAGACCGCGCAAAAAAAAGCATACTCTACAATACCGCCCGTATGTATCTGCCGCTTTCACTTCTGTACAGAGGCATATAAGGGGGAATCTGGTTGAAAAACACTGAACCTGTAACAATATTCTGCCGGAGCGGCGATGAATGGCAAAAAGCTTTATATATGGCAAGCATCCATTTTGTTAATTCGTCTGTCAGCGAAAACGGCGGAGTGGTAAGTGACAGATATGTAAAAATACGAATCCCGTCAGATACGGCGTTGGATATAAAAATCGGTGACCGCCTTTGTCTGGGCGATGCTGAGAATTTCACTTATGAGGAAAGTTTTTTCATAAGTGAAATATGTGAAAATATTAAGGGAAAAAACCGTCATATACGGCTTGTATGCAGATAGGAGGATATATTTTGAATATATTAGGCGGACTTCAGAAATTTATTTCCGACTTGCCTTTATTTGAAAATAAACTTTTGTATATAGACTACCTTGAAAATATAAAGGATTCATACACCATAGAACGTGCCGGAGAAGTGCATGAGATACGCCGTTATACCGACGGCGGAAAACTGATGGAATATGACTTTTTTATCTCGTCAAGAAAAATTTATCCCGATAAATACGATGAAATTCAGGACTTTTTCTCACAGCTTTCATCTTCGGTAAAAAAGCTTTCAAATGACAATATTCTTCCGGATATAGGCTCTAATGCGACTGCCGTTGAGATAAGATGTATTTCCGATATAGTAAGAAAATCAAATGATTTTAATATGGCAAGATATTCTATGAAGTTTAAACTGGTTTATTATGTGAATTAAGGAGGAACGATTTATATGGCTAAACTCAAACGCTGCGATAAGGTGGCATTTTTCGGAGTCAGGGACGCTTCCGGCTCTTATGTTTATCATCGTATGAAAAATTTTACCGAGATATCCACAAGCAAAAATCCGCAGGAATATTCGCGTCAGTACGTTGATGAGGAGATAACGCAGACCGATGTTGTCGGATATGCGCCGTCAATATCTTACAGTTTCGATATGTATTCCGGAAACAGCGTGCATGATGATATAGCGTCTATAACAGACAATGAGTATGTCGGAGATGACGCTGTACGCCCTATAATAATGGTTGATGTTACAAAAACAGAAGATAATGCGGTTATGCGTGATTTTTCTGTCATTCCGGATTCTGAGGGTGATTCGTTTGAGGCGTATACATACAGCGGAATATTCAAGGTTAAGGGTGAAAAAATCT
>CAZLOX010000151.1:0-5274 GCA_964561265.1 uncultured Lachnospiraceae bacterium | reverse complement strand
GCCGACAACATCACCCCCGCTCTTTACGGCGGAATGTGCGTTGCCGCAGTTGATAACGGGAAAATCATCTCCAAAAGCGTCAAAATTGATCCGTCAATAAAATTTGCGGTGATAATTCCGGATTACTTTGTCGGCACAAAAAAGTCAAGGCAGATACTTCCGGATACTGTTTCTTATAATGACGCGGTATTCAATATGTCAAGGGCCGTCAGTTTTGCGCTTAATATGGCGGAAGGCAGACTGGATAATTTAAAGGAATCGGTGCGGGATAAAATGCATCAGCAGTACAGAAAGCACAATATAGCGCATTTTGATGAAATTTATTCCGCATCTTATAAATTCGGCTCAAAAGCCACCTATATCAGCGGTTCGGGGCCGGCTGTAATATGTATCATAAATGAAAATTACAGCCGGTTCCGGTTTGTGATGAATAAATATTTAAAAGAAAATAAAATCGCGGCGTCATGCAGAATTTTATCAATCGACAATGTCGGCGCGGTTATCAAATATTAAATTTGCCGTGTTACGTTTTGGTTTCATGCAGATATTTTAAATTTAGGAGGAATTAAGTTGGGTCTTATAGTACAAAAATACGGCGGCACATCGGTCAGGGACGCCGAAAGGGTTATGAATGTCGCCATGCGCGTCACCGACGCTTATAAGGAAGGCAACGATGTTGTTGTCGCAGTGTCGGCGCAGGGCGATACGACAGATGATTTGATTGAAAAAGCAAAGGAAATAAATCCGAAAGCGTCAAAGCGTGAAATGGATATGCTGCTTTCAAGCGGAGAACAGATATCAATAGCGCTTCTCGCAATGGCGATAGAAAAACTCGGATGCCCCGTAATATCCCTTACAGGATGGCAGGCGGGAGTCAGAACAGACTCCAATTATTCGGCATCAAGAATACACCGTATCGACAAGGAACGCATACTGAACGAGCTTGACAAGAGAAGAATTGTTGTAGTCGCAGGATTTCAGGGAATAAACAAATACGACGATATAACAACTCTCGGCAGAGGCGGTTCCGACACATCGGCGGTCGCTCTCGCGGCGGCTCTTCATGCCGATGTATGCGAAATATACACTGATGTTGACGGCGTATACACAACTGATCCGAGAATAGTTCCGGAAGCGAAAAAACTGGATGAAATATCATATGACGAAATGCTCGAACTTGCAAGTCTCGGAGCGAATGTACTTCACAACCGTTCGGTTGAAATGGCGAAAAAGTACAATGTAAAATTAGCGGTAAAATCAAGCCTTAACAAGGTTGAAGGCACATATGTCAAGGAGGTTGGTCAAGTGGAAAAGATGTTGGTAAGAGGTGTTACAAGGGATAACGATGTGGCGAGAATCGCTCTGTGCGATGTCGACGATACCCCGGGTAAGGCATTCAGCATATTCTCATTGCTTGCAAAACATAAAATAAGCGTGGATCTGATTATTCAGTCGATAGGCAAGGAAAATAAAAAGGACGTAAGTTTCACAGTATCGGAAGAAAATCTTGAAGAAGCTCTGAAAGTTCTTGAAAACAACAAGGAAATTATAAACGCGAGAGAAACAAAATGGACAAAGGACGTATCAAAGGTTTCTATCGTCGGAGCCGGTATGGTGAACAACTCAGGAGTTGCGGCTACTATGTTTGAGGCGCTTTATGACGCGCATATCAATATTCATATGATTGCAACATCGGAAATCAAAATATCAGTCCTTGTCGACAGAAAAGACGCGGAACGCGCTGTTGTGGCAATTCATGATAAATTCAACTTGGCATAATTTTGAAATTATAACGCAGAACAAACGATTATCCGCGCTGATAATCGTTTTCGTTTAGAGCCTGTTTAGTATCTGGATGTGCGCAGATTGCGCCGTCAGATTTTTTGTCAGATTGTTTGAAAATTTTGCAGACATACTGACGTATGCCGAAAAATTTTCGGGCAAGATGACAGAAAATATGCAAGCAAGATGTGTGCAGATAGATGCTAAACAGGCTCTTAGAAAGGATCATTATGCAGGATAAAATAGAAGGCAGAAATGCCGTTGCGGAGGCTTTGCGTTCAGGCAGGGAAATAGATAAGATCCTTGTGAAAAAAGGAAAACTTGAAGGCTCTGTAATTCCCATAATAAAAAAAGCAAAGGAAGCCGGCATTGTCGTGAGCGAGGTTGAAAAGCAGAAACTCGACTCAATAAGCGAAACCGGCAATCATCAGGGAATTATAGCATATGCGGCGGCGTACAGATATTATACAATTGATGATATTCTGAAAACAGCCGCGGAAAAAGATGAACCTCCGTTTGTCATAATATGCGATAAAATCACCGATCCTCACAATCTCGGCGCTATCATAAGAACCGCCAACTGCACCGGCGTGCACGGGGTTATTATCCCGAAAAGAGGCGGTGCAGTACTTAATTCGACAGCTGCAAAGGCGGCTGCAGGAGCGGCAGAATATACCAAGGTATGCAAGGTTACGAATATAGCGCGGACTATTGATGAACTGAAGGAAAAAGGCTTATGGATAGCCGGAGGAGGATTCGGCGGCGAAAACATATACAGCGCCGATATGACAGGCGCGCTCGGAATTGTTATCGGCAGCGAGGGCGACGGAATAAGCCGTCTGGTAAAGGAAAAATGCGACTTTCTGGTAAGCATCCCCATGTTCGGGGAAATTTCCTCGCTCAACGCGTCGGCAGCGGCGGCCGTTCTTATGTATGAGGCTGTCCGTCAGAAAAAATTCGGAAGGAATGATATAAAAAAATGAAAGCGGTATTGACTGTAATCGGTAAGGATAAAGTGGGTATAATAGCGGCAGTAAGCGGTATTTTATCGGAAAACGGAGTAAATATACTCGATATTTCACAGACTATCATGAGGGGAATGTTCACAATGATTATGCTTGTGGATTTGCAGGATAACGGCGATAATATGGCTCTGCTGTCGGAAAAATTAAACGGACTTGAAAAGGACATGGGACTTTCGATCCATATCCAGAATGAGGAAGTATTCAATTCCATGCACAGAATATAAAGAGGTGACGGCTATGATAAATCCTTTTGAAATAATGGAAACTATCAATATGATAGACAAGGAAAACCTTGATATCAGAACAATAACAATGGGCATTTCATTAAAAAGCTGTGCAGATCCCGATATTGACAGAATGTGCGATAAAATATACAAAAAGATAACACATTATGCCAAGGATCTCGTAAAAGTCGGCGAAGATATAGAACGTCAGTTCGGAATACCTATCATAAATAAACGTATATCCGTCACGCCGTGCGCCTCTCTTGCGGACGCTCTTGACAATCCCACAGAGGAGAAATGTATAAAAATCGCGCAGACTCTCGATAAAGCGGCAATTGATGTCGGAGTTAACTTCATAGGCGGTTACAGCGCGCTTGTGCATAAGGGCATAACCGCCGGTGAAAACGCTCTCATACATTCCATTCCGGCGGCTCTTTCATGCACTCAGCGCGTGTGTTCAAGCGTGAATGTCGGCTCAACACGTGCCGGTATCAATATGGACGCCGTTAAACTGATGGGCGATGTGGTCAAAGAGGCGGCGGAGCTTACAAAAGATACCGGCGGATTTGCCTGCGCCAAACTTGTGGTGTTTGCAAATGCCGTTGAGGATAATCCCTTTATGGCAGGCGCATTCCACGGAGAAGGCGAGGGCGAATGTGTGATCAATGTCGGCGTCAGCGGGCCGGGGGTTGTGAAATGTGCGCTTGAAAAGGTAAAGGGCGAACCGTTCGGCGCTGTTGCTGAAACAATTAAAAGAACGGCATTTAAAATCACAAGAATGGGACAGCTTGTCGCTCAGGAAGCCTCAAAAAGGCTTAACGTGCCTTTCGGCATCGTGGATCTGTCCCTCGCGCCTACTCCGGCTGTCGGCGACAGCGTTGCCTATATTTTAGAAGAAATGGGGCTTGAAAAGTGCGGTACTCACGGCACTACAGCCGCTCTGGCTCTGCTTAACGACGCTGTGAAAAAAGGCGGAGTTATGGCATCGTCATATGTCGGCGGACTTTCGGGAGCGTTTATTCCGGTCAGCGAGGATGCCGGAATGATAGAAGCGGCAAAATGCGGCGCGCTTTCAATAGAAAAGCTTGAAGCAATGACCTGCGTATGTTCGGTCGGCCTTGATATGATCGTTATTCCGGGCGATACGCCGGCATCGACAATATCGGCAATTATCGCCGACGAAGCGGCAATCGGAATGATAAACACAAAAACAACGGCTGTAAGAATTATTCCGGCGCCGGGCAGAAAAATAGGCGATGTAGTTGAATTCGGCGGACTTCTGGGAACCGGCCCCGTTATGAGCGTAAACAAATATTCAAGCGAAGATTTTATAAACCGCGGAGGACGTATTCCCGCGCCTTTAAACAGCCTTAAAAATTAACGGGAGGGCAGATTATGCATAAAATGATTCAGCGGATTATCGAAATTGAAGATATGGCTCAGGAAGTTGTCGCTGAAGCAAAGAAAAATATGTCTGAGCATGAAAGCATAATAAAAGAGCATATCGAAAAAAGACAATCCGAAATTATGGAAGAAATAAACCGCGAAACAGCTTTGAGAATTAAAGAAAATGACGCGGCGCACGAAGAAAAAATCCGGAAAATCCAAAAAGACTCCGAGGCAAAAATGTCACGTCTTAACGCGAAATTTTCCGAAAATAAAACCAGCTGGGAAAACAGCCTGTTCAACAACATAATAAACTCATAGATTATGAAACCGATTAAATCAAACAGTTTTAACCGGAAAATATCACTCTCATCACGCAGACGTATATTGCCTTAGAACTGTTTTTTGATTGCTAAACAAATCCGGATATCAGCGGAAAGGGGGGATTTTATGAGTCAGTTTTATGCTGTGAACGCAAAGCTGAAAGCTATGAGCAAGGGATTTCTCAGCGGGAATGACTATGAGGCTCTGCTGTCAAAAAACGGTGTGAGCGGAGTATGCGGATATCTTAAAAACAACACCGTCTACTCAAGCGTTCTCGCCGGCGTAAACGAGGAGGATATCCACCGGACAGAGCTTGAAAAACTTATCGAAAAAGAATACTATCAGGAATATATCCGTATCTTTAAGTTTATCGGACTTTACGAGCGCAAGGTATTCAATTTTTATATAATCTCAAAGGAAATAGAATATATAAAATACTGCGTTGAGAAGGTATTCGGCAAACTCGGCGAAGGCGAAAACACGCCTCCGGAACCGGACGAGTTCTTTCTGAGCCACACAAAGCTCAATCTTGA
>CAZLOX010000150.1:0-5308 GCA_964561265.1 uncultured Lachnospiraceae bacterium | reverse complement strand
AGTGGCGCATCGGCGGCGCGCGAGTAGGGGAAAGGCTTTTCCCCTACTCGATTGCTGATACGATTATCTAAGTATACATTCATGTGAAGAATATAATGGAAAAAATTTTGAAAGCAATAAAGTCTTTGATAACTATGGATTAACCGGTAATGTTTGATTGCAATTTCCAAGTTTTGTATGTTATAATGTTAATGAATATTATACTCGCCCGAATAGGCATTACTGCCGCAACGGGAAGCGTTAAAAATTTCTTATCAATTGATTTAACAGTCAGAGAAATAATATAGATTAAGTCGTATAATAAACCACAGCAGATAAAAGGGAGAAAATACTATGAAAAACGGAAAAAGACTGATTGCAGGTATTTTGGCGGCAATAATGATGATTTCTTAAGTTCTCGGTGGAACAGTATATGCAGCTGAGACTGAAATTCTTGAGAATGAAACAGTAGCCGATGAAAAAGAGACTGCATCGGAAGAAAATGCCGATGATGCTGATGAGTCTGACAAAACTTCTACAAAGTCAGATGACAGCGTTGTAGATGATAAAAATATCAGTGATGAAGAAGAAACAACTGTCAGCGAAGATATTAGCGATGGTGGAGAAAACGTTGACAGTGAAGACGAAACAGAGCAGGTTTCTGACGAAGATGTTGTGGAAACAGAAGAAATCGAAGTAAATGCAGACCTTTCAGCAGCTACTTCAGTTGATTATGACGCTGTAGAGGCTTATGTTGTTAAGCAGCTGATAGCAGAAAGAAAAATCCAAATGCAGCAGAATTAACTGTTGATGTTTCATCTTACAAAATACCGGGTGCTACAAATACAGAAATGCAAAAACTTGATAATGCAATGTGTAACTTGTATGATAATTATGGTGATTTGTATTTCTTAACACTTCGTAGACCTTCATATCAAATGCAACAGAATATTGTCACAAAAATAACGTTTACCGTATATACAGATTTGGATGATGCAGCATTTCAGAGAGAACTTAAAACAGCATTAGCAACAGTAAACAACAATATGAGTGAGTTTCAGAAAATTGTTGTTCTTTTTGACTATGTAGCAGCAAAATGTACGTACGATAAAACAACGGAACATTGTCGTGATATGTATGGTACTTTAGTAGAAGGTCGGGCAAAATGTCAGGGATATGCTCACACATACAAATATTTATGCGACTAGGTTGGTATTGATTGCTATATTGTTAGATCAGACGCAGCAAATCATATGTGGAATCTTGTCAAACTTGACGGAGAATATTATCATGTGGATGCTACAAGTGCAACAACGCATGGTGGTCTTCTTAAAAGTGATACTATGCTCAATAAAAAAGCACAAGATTATGTAGTTTACAAAAAATATGATAAATATCTTGATCTTAGAGCGACATCTACACTTTATGATGATGCAGAATGGAGATATACAAAAATTCCGATGGTATTTGAAGATGAGCCGAAAGCTGAGACATACACAATCACTTATGTGTTGAACGGCGGAATTAATAACAGCGAAAATCCATCATCTTATGTGCAGGGCAATGCTTTAACATTCAAAGATCCAACAAGAGAAGGCTATGAATTTGATGGCTGGTATTTGAATGAAGATTTTACAAAAAAAATAAACGCTCTTACAACAAGAAGTAATGGTGACAAGACACTCTATGCAAAATGGAATAAAATTGAAACACCAGAAGAAGAGACAACACCCGCTGAAGAAGTTTATACAATTACTTACGTATTAAATGGAGGTGTAAACAACAGTGAGAATCCTGCTACTTATGTAAAAGGTACAGCGGTAGAGTTTAAATGCCCCACAAGAGACGGTTATGAGTTTGATGGCTGGTATTTGAATGAAGATTTTACAAAAAAAATAAATGCTCTTACAACAAGAAGTAGCGGCGACAAGACACTTTACGCAAAATGGATTAAGATTGAGACACCTGAAGAAGTAACTACCGAAGAAACAGCTGAGACATATACAATCACTTATGTATTAAATAGTGGCGTAAACAGCAGCGAGAATCCTGCTACTTATGTAAAAGGCACAAGAGTAGAGTTCAAAGATGCAACAAGAGAAGGTTACACATTTGATGGCTGGTATCTTGACGCTCAGTTCAAAACATAAATAAGCGCTCTTTCAAAGAATTGCGCAGAAGATTATACAATCTATGCGAAGTGGATTAAGAATGAGACAACACCTTCAGAAGACACACCTAAGACTTACAAGGTAACATTCAACACTAATGGACGTGGAACAGCGCCTGCATCTATTACAGTAGAGGTGGACAGCTTAATTGACGCACCTACAGCTCCAACGGCAGAAGGCTATCGTTTTGACGGCTGGTATAAGAACGCAGCATGCACAAAGGCATGGAACTTTGAGACGGACACAGTAACCACCAACACAACACTTTATGCAAAGTGGACTTATGAGGGTAATGGTGAGCTTGATGCAAGAGCCATTCCCGACATGTATTATACGGGCAGCGCCTGCAAGCCCGAAGTAGACGTATATGACGACGACACATTGTTAAAGGCAGGCAAAGATTATCAAGTAAAATATTATAACAATGTTAATGCAAACATTGGCGGTGTATTGAAGAGTGATTCCTTCAATGCGACGCTTCCTTATGTGGAAATTATCGGTAAAGGCAATTATACGGGAACCGTAAAGGTGAATTTCAATATTTTAAAGGCATCTATCAGTGACGAGAATGGAAACGCAGCAGGCAATGTAACATTAAAGGTTACTGACAGCTTTGTATCATCAAACAAGGCAAAGAAACCGTTCTCATCTATCAAGTATGCTAAGGCTATGAAACAGGATGTGGACTTTACGTTAAGACTGACAACAGCAGAAGGCAAAGAGCTTTTAGGTGCGGTTATTCCTGCAGGTTTAGAGGGAACATTTACCCTCGAAATTATCGGTAAAAATAACTATGAAGGCGCCATTGAAAGAACGATTTATGTTGCGGATAAGGCATCTCTTCCAACGAATACAAAATTTGCAGCAAATACAATCAATGTAGACGGCATCACAGATAAGGTTTATACGGGAAAAGCATTGATACAGGAAAATGTAAGACTCTTATATGGTGGAAAGCAGCTTGTAAGCGGCGTGGATTATACTGTATCATACACAAAAAATACCAACAAGGGTACAGCAACCATGACTTTTAGGGGAGTTGAGAGAGCAGGTTTTTCCGGCAGCTTTAAGAAGACATTCAAGATCACAGCAGCTGACATCGCATCAGCAAACCACACAGAGAATCTTTCTGCAAGCTATTCAAAATCAGGTGCAAAGCCGGCAATCACACTTGCGAATAATGGCAAGAGACTCGTGAATGGCAAAGATTATACCTTAAGTTATGCGAATAACAAGGCAGTAGGCAACGGTACAGTTATAGTAAAGGGAAAAGGCAACTATGCAGGTTCTTTCTCAGTGCCTTTCAGTATTGTAAAAGCTGACTTGAATAATCTTACGGTAAAAACAGCACCCGTAGCATATAACGCGAATAAGGCTGCAGATTATGCATACAAACCCGCAATTAAACTTATGGATGGCAAAACCGCATTAAAAGCAGGTGTGGATTATCAGATTGCGTACGTAAACAATACTCAGGCTGCATATGACGCATACAGAAATGGTGGCAGGAACACACCCTGCGCAGTTATCACAGCAAACGACAATTCAGCATACAAACTGGACGGTCAGATTGTTATCCCATTACCGGTATACCGGAACAAGTTCACAAAGAATAACGTATCAGTTACGGTTGAATCATCTGAGTGTGTATACACAGGATATCAGGTTAAGCCTTCCGTAAAGGTAAGTTACATGGGAACAGAGCTTGTTGAAGGCAGAGATTACACTATATCTTACGGTGCAAACAACGTATCCGGTAAGAATAAGGGAAGTGTGACAATCAGTGGTATTGGTCGGATTACGGCGGTGATGTAGTTGTGAAATTTGAGATTAGTAGGAAAACAATTCGTTATTAAAATAAGGAGTTACGGGGAATATGGCAAAGGAGAAAATGACATGGGCAATCAATTAGTATGGCAGGATCGATTTAATCTTGGCGTTGAGGTTATCGACAGAGAACATAAAAAGCTGTTTAGTATTCTAAACAAGCTGTTTGCTTACGGAAATGAAGTGGAAAAGAGCAAATGGGTATGCCAGGAGGCGATAAAGTATTTCCGGGATCATGCGTTGCAGCATTTTGCGGAGGAAGAGGAATATATGGCATCAATCGGTTATGCGGGGCTTGAAACGCATAGGAGAATTCATGTCAGTTTTCGTGAAAAGACGCTTCCGGCACTTGAGAGTGAACTTATCCGGACGAATTACTCGGTGGACTCGGTGAACCATTTCATCGGCGTTTGCGCCGGCTGGCTGATCGGTCATACGCTGCTTGAGGATCACGCGATCACGGGAAAAACTGTCAGCAAATGGACAGGACTTTTGCCGGATGAGGAACAGGCGGCAATGAAAGATATGCTTATGCAGAATCTGCAGAATATGTTCCGGTTAAATCCGCGGGTGGTCAGTGAATGCTATGGTGGAGAGAAATTTGGAAATGGTATTTATTATCGTTTGATTTATGCGACAAAGGAAGGCGAAAAGTGGGAGATTAGTTTAATTTTTGAGGAAAAACTGATTGTTAGAACAATCGGAGGCCTCATGGATACACAGTCCGAAGAAGTGAGTGTCATGCTGATGAATGCCACAAGATATACGGCGCGGCAGTTGGTAGAACGCATTCGTCAGCATTTGCCGTTTGCGGATACGGATGAGATGATAGATGAACAGCTTTTGACGTACGAACAGTTTGAACGGGTATTTGAGAACCAGAATCCGCAGATTAGTCTTTTGTTTGACACGGGAGCAGGTTACTTTGCGTATTGCTTTACCGCACCGCATCTGTTACAGGGAGATGGCGGAGTTGCTATCCACACGGACAATGCGATGTTTGAAATTCAAAAATATTTGGATCTGGGAAAGGGAAGCGAAAAGAAGAAAATTCTTCTGGTAGATGATTCGGAGTTTGTCCTGCGTGCGATGGAAGAGCTGCTTAGTGTTGATTATGAGGTTATGACGGCAAATTCGGGATTATCTGCAATCAGAGCGATTATGTTAAACAGACCGGATTTGGTTTTGCTGGATTATGAAATGCCTGTCTGTGATGGCAGAGAGGTATTGGGAATGATTCGCGCAGAGCAGGATTTTGCCGATATCCCTGTTATTTTCCTAACCAGCAGAGTTGACAAGGAGAGCATTCAAAAGGTATTGGCATTGAAGCC
>CAZLOX010000149.1:0-5375 GCA_964561265.1 uncultured Lachnospiraceae bacterium | reverse complement strand
ATCACTTTACGGCGAAGACCCGTTCGGAAAATCGCACACTATCGCATTCTGGGTAAATCTTTCCTGCTATGACTACGGAACCACAGTATGCGACAGACTGGATCTGTCGATGTTTGAAAATTCGGAATACTTTGATATTTCTGATAATATTGATGTGGATGATATGAGTGCTCTGGAGCAAAATATTGATAATCTGAACAAGGCGATTGAGCAGTGCACTGATGAAACACAGAGAGAATATCTTATTGAAGACCTGAAAGAGGCTCAGGACGCATATGCCGGCTGGCAGAAGCACATAGATAACGGCGATGTAGACCAATACAAAGAAGTACGCAATTCTCTGCTGTTCGGCGATATTGACGACAATGAAAGACAGCAGCTTATGGCGGAAAAAGAAGAAATTTCACACAGATTTGACGATGTAAGAGGACGCGGTTTCGGAGGAAGATATTATTATGCAGAATCAGTCGAGGTATTGGAAGGCACAGAAACTGTATCTGTATCCGATGAAATTTCAGGAGTAGTAACTGATGAAAATGATGAATCGGTTACTATTGAATTTACATCAGAACCGGCGGAAACCGGTGAAGCGGATGAAGCCGTTCAGCCGGAGGAAATACCTGCGGACGAGGTTTAACAGACGCGGATGGGCAAATAAATTTAAAGGAGTGAATTATTATGAAAAGAAAACATTTGTTATCGGCAATTTCAGCTTTTGTGGGAGTATGTCTGCTGTCGGGGTCACTTATAGCGGTAAGCGCGTCGTCAAGCGGATACGCGTCAATCAAAAATTCCGTTAAAGATATTATTATGGAAGAGAATAATTTCACAAGCAAGTCGCATTATGAGGTATCGCTGAACGGAAAAGTTATGAGTTCAACGGATATAACCGAGAAGATATCCAAAGATGACCTTGTGAAATACAACAGAATGTATAAAAATCTTATACAGTACAGCCTACAGGACGGAATGAGTCTGTATGTAAGCGATTATAACGATAACGGCATAATAGAGCCGGAGAATCACGACTATATAAGAATTGATGATGAGAGCGGTCCGGACGATTTAACACAGATAGGAATGTTTGCGGTTATCAATAAGGAAGAGGCAGCGTCTACTGTGCGTTTTCTTGAACTTGCGGCTGACGCGGTAGTGGGCGATCTGAAAAATAACATTATTCTCACCGATTCAGACAGCGACAGCGTTACCTATACAATGAGCCTTGACTCCTATCAGATTCCTGAGCTTGTAAACGCGGGTCTTTCAGTGATGCTGTCAACAGGCAGAGGTTACAAAGGTAGCAGGACAGACAGTATGCAGAACATGACACGGGATGAAAGACTTGAGTATATGGAAAAGAATTACATTTCGTTTGATGAATTTATAGATACGCTTGATATAAGAGGAGTTAATATGACGGCGGTTCTGGATAATGAAGGCAGACTGCTTGGATTAAACGGTAATGTAAATATTGCGGCAAAAGACGTATGGAACGATATTCACGAACTGGTTATTTCGGCAGATATGGAAATATCGGATTATGATTCTACTGTATGCGAAAGAATGGATCTTTCAGATTATGCTCCGGAGGTTATAGAGTCAAGACTGGAAGATCATCATAACTCGCTGGTTAAATCTCTTGAATCAGAACTTAAAAGAGTCCGCACAGACAAAAACGTAAGCGAAGAGGAAAGAGAAGAATTTGAAAATCATTACAACAGCGTTATGAGTTCTTTCTCGCAGGCGGATTATGACAGATGTATAGAACTGCGCGATAAGCTTTTATACGGTTCTCCGTCAGACGAGGAAAGACAGGCAATGGTAAATGAACGAGCGGACATTATTGAAAAGAACAATTTTTAATATGAATTAAGGCGTTATCCGGCGGTTTTCCGCCGGAGCGCAGTGCAGGGGAGGCATACTGATTGGAAAAGATAATAGAAATAGTTGATTTATGCAAAATTTATTCCAACGGACGCGGAATAAGAAATATCAGCTTTGACGTTGAAAAAGGCGATATAGTAGGGCTTCTGGGGCCGAACGGCTCGGGCAAAACCACCACAATGAAAATTATAACCGGATTATGCCGCGCCCAGGGCGGCAGCGTTAAGGTATTCGGCAGGGAATGCGAGGATAATTTTGAGAGTATAATGTCGCGCTGCGGAGTGCTTATAGAAGCGCCGGCGATCTATGAAAATCTTTCAGCGAAAAAAAATCTCGCTCTTGCGGCGAATTTTTATCCGAATGTAACGCGTGAACGCATTGACCGGGTACTTGAGATAGTGCGTCTTTCGCAGTACAAAAATGACAAGGCAGGCAGATTTTCATTGGGTATGAAACAAAGGCTCGGACTGGCTCTTGCTCTTTTATCCGAACCCGAACTTGTAATTCTTGACGAACCGACAAACGGACTTGATATCGAAGGTATGGTGGAAATACGTGAAATAATAATAAAACTCGCGAAGGAAAAAGGGGTAACATTTCTGGTATCAAGTCATCTTGCCGGAGAGATAGAAAAGATGTGCAACAAAGTGTCGGTAATGTATGAGGGCGAACTTCTGACCTTTACGGATATGAAGGACGCGCTCCAGTACAGCGCAACACTTGAGGATTATTTTTTAAACATTGTCAAAGAAAAAAGAGGGAGCGTGGTAATATGAAGAGTTTTATTGCCGGATATAAATCAGAACTTTCAAAACTGCTTGCGAAGAAAAAATATATAGTGTTTCTTATTATCTCGGTATTGATATGCGTATGCACTATATTATCGCAGCTGCTGATAGCGCTTGTATCGCACGACAGTGTAAGTTACCGCGTGAATAATTTTCCGATTATGATGCTTCCGTTTTTTGCGGAAATACTGATTCCGCTCATAATATTTATGGCAGTTTCGGACTCCATAGGCACAGAGCTTGCGGACAACTCAATAAAGGCGATGCTGCTTAGGCCGATAAACCGTTTCAAGCTTTTTACAGCAAAGCTTCTGGCTTGTTTTACGGTTTCCGGAGCTTTATTTTTAGCAGTCCTTATATCGTCAACGGTTATAGACTTTATAGTAAACGGCCCGTCGGGATTCCAGCGGTATTTTATATACAATCTCGGCAGCTACATAATGGATTTGTTACCCATGATTTTACTTGCTTTAATGGCGGCGCTGATAAATCTTGTTTCAAAGGGAACGACGCTTGCTATGTTTCTATGTATTCTTATATACGCGATAATGAAATTTTTCAGTTATTTTATCGGTATAACAGACGGAATGCTGTTCACGTCATATCTGCAGTGGCACAAGCTGTGGATAGGAAGCACGCTGCCGTTTCATGCGCTGATAAGCAAGATATGTCTGCTTATCGGTTACGGAACAGTAATGTTTTCGGCAGGGTATTATTTATTTGACAAGAGGGATTGCTGATACGGAAAAAATCCTCCGCTGCTGCGGGGGGTTTTTTTTATATCGTGTGGATATTTTGTGGATTGCGGAGTATTGCGTGAGGTTTTTTTGTGGATTGCGGGGTATCGCGTGGGAGTTTTTGTGGATTACAATATATCGCGTGGGAGTTTTTTGTGGATTACAATATATCGTATGGGAGTTTTTTTGTGGATTACAATATATCGTATGGGAGTTTTTTGTGGATTACAATATATCGCGTGGGAGTTTTTTATGGATTACAATATATCGCGTGGGAGCGTTTCGGCGCTCCCATTAACTTTTGTGAATTACAAATTTTCGCACCCTTCACGAATTACTTTCTTGATGGCAAGAAAGTAATCAAAGAACCAGTCAAGGGAGAGAAAACCAGATTTTCTCTCCCTTAACAAACCCTCTCTTTCTATTACGCTGCGCGGTGAGTGCCCGCTGCAAAATTTCGCCGTTTGGACTTTGACACGTATCAGGTGATTTGCGGCGGGAACTATATATTATATGCAGCGCTTATTGTTTTTGCAGCTATGTATCATGGAGGGTGGACTTTTTTATTTGTGCGGTGGGAAGGCTGTTTTTTGATTTATTGTCATAAATCAAAAATGCGCGGGGGGTAAATTCGGAATAAATCGGAAATGAGTGGGAATTTTTAATAAATTAAAAATATTATTTTTAAAATGAACCTTTCGGGGGTGAGAGGCGTCTATATAAGTGAAAACCGGTTTTTATCATATAGCGAGGAGATAATGAGGTATGGATGATTTTGAGAGATTACTGGAGTCGGAGAGGGCGGCTGTGGAGCGGTTTGTGCGGTTTCGTTTAAATTCTCATGTGGATGCGGAGGATATTTTGCAGGAGGTATATCTCAGTGCTTATCAGAAATTTTCTCAGTTAAAGAAAAAGGATTCTTTCAAAGCGTGGATAATAAGCATTGCAAGAAACAAATGCAATGACTATTTCCGCAGAAAAGCGGCGCAGTATGAAATTCCTGTTGATGAGCTGGAAGTGTTGTCCGACAGCCGGCATGGTATTTCAGAGGTGTATGTTGTAAGAGATACACTGGAATTGCTGAAAGACAGGGACAGACAAATTTTCTATCTGTATTTCTGGAAAGAAATGCCGCAGGCGGAGATTGCAAAGCATCTGAACATTCCTGTCGGAACAGTTAAAAGCAGGCTTTATACGGCAAAGCAGAATTTTAAAAATAATTATCCGTACCATGCTGACACATCGAAAGGAGAATATAAAATGAAAAAGTTACCCGAATTTATTCCGGAATACAGGATAGAGGCGAGCGCTGAAAAGCCGTTTTCAGTGAAATGGGAGGAACTTATGGGATGGTTTCTTATACCGAAGCTTGGAGAAAAGCTTTCATGGGGTATGTATGATATGCCTTCGCGCAAGTGTACTCATGTATATGATATGGAAGTCACCGGAAAAGCAAGAGTGCATGGCATTGAGGGCGTGGAACTGACCGCGAGGGAAGCAAGTTATTCTGATAAAACCGAAATGATAGAACGCACATTCGTTGCGCAGCTTACCGATACTCACTGCCGGTATCTGGCGGTATACCGGAATGAGGGAGATATCAGAAATTATATTACGTTCCTTGACAGCGATAAATTTATGCCTGTCTGGGGTTTCGGCGAGGATAACTGCGGAAATGAAACGAATTTATCACCAAAGGGCAGTATTAAGAGAACCGGAAATAATATTACAAGCGCTGATGAGAAATTTCTGCTTGATATTGTCGGAAGATATACTCTTACGATTAACGGAAAAAGTTATGATACTGTATGCGTTATGGATATCGAAAACAGTAACTGCGGAGTGATATCAGAACAGTTTCTTGATAAGAACGGCAGGACTATTCTCTGGCGCCGCTTCAACCGCGACGACTGGGCAATAGACCACTATAAGAAAAAATGGAGCGAACAGCTCCCGCAAAATGAAC
>CAZLOX010000148.1:0-5573 GCA_964561265.1 uncultured Lachnospiraceae bacterium | reverse complement strand
GTATGAATCATGGTGGGGAATTGAAACGCTGCCGCAGGTTGAGGAGAAATCAGAATCATACCGTGAATATATTCTCAGCGGCGAGGACTCGGTTATCAAGCACTGGCTCCGTTACGGCGCGCAGGGATGGCGTCTTGACGTTGTTGATGAACTGCCGGAATTTTTCGTTAAGGATTTGAGAGAAGCCGTTAAATCGGTCAACCGTGATGCCGTTATTATAGGCGAGGTATGGGAGGACGCGTCCAATAAAGTAAGTTACGGTGAACAGAGAGAATATTTCCTGGGCCACAGCCTGGACTCTGTTATGAATTATCCGCTCAGAAACGCGCTTGTTGATTTTGCGCTGGGCAATATTGACGCGACAGGCTTTGACGAAAGAATAATGAGCCTTAAAGAAAATTATCCAAGACCGGCATTTTATTCACTGCTTAACTTTTTGTCCTCACATGACATAGAGAGAATATATACCGTTATGGGCAATGTGCCTAATGCGTCAGCCGGAAAGGATTTTCAGGCAAGTTATGTTCTCGGCGGTGAAATGCTTACCATGGCAAAGTCGAGATTGAAGGTTATTGTTGCTATGCAGATGCTGCTGCCGGGTGTTCCGTGCGTATTCTACGGAGATGAAGCAGGTTTGCAGGGATACGGCGATCCGTTCTGCCGCAGAACATACCCATGGGGAAATGAGGACAGCGAGATATTTGAATGGTACAAGAAATTCATATCTCTGAGAAACACTTCCGACGTGTATAAAAAGGGTGATTTCGACCATGTGTATATGCTTGGAAGAACGTACGGATTTATGCGTTCCTATGCCGGAAGAAGGGTTATTGTTCTGGCTTGCTTTAATCCGAACGGCGAATCAGTGCGCCTTGATGTTGCGAGATTTAATATATTCAAGCTTACAGGCGTGCTGACCGAAGAAAGTCATGAAACGGATACGGGTATATTTATTATAGATATGCCGTCCTACTCTGTTAAAATATTTGAATGCAGATAATGATTGTGTCCGCTTTTGCGGACACAATTTGTTTATTGATTATTTTTTTGAGGCAGGTCATTCAAATCGGGAAGTATTTATAATATGCGGGAACAATTCAGACATAAATTACGTCATACTTATAAAATAAAGTTTTAAAGGAGAATGATTATGAAAAAGTTGACAGTGCCGGTTATTGCGGCAGCGCTTACTTTTAACATATCCGCGTTTGCGGAGGCGGATAACAGCAGTATCACATTCAAGTTTGCACAGAACGGTACGGCGGAGCAATATGCCGCTCTTGCGGTATTTTCCGGAAATTCCCTCGCCGGATGCGGTCTTTATGAAATTGAGAACAAAGATGATTTTTCATATGTGACTGTTACGGGAGATATGGCGGATACTGCGGCAAAAGCTGCAAAAGTAAAGATTGTGCTTTTTGAAAGCGGAGAAATAATAACGGATATAGAGAGTGAGTCTGAGGGAGAGGATACTGTACCGGCAGTGTCTGCGCCGGCGGAAACAGTCCTTCCTGATTCATCGCCGGCTCCGACAGCGGACATAACACCGGAGAGTTCAGCATCACCTGCTGTATCGGCAGCACCGGAAAATACACCTGTTCCGACTGATACTCCGAGAAATACTTATAATCCCGTATATCCGAAAGAAATAGATGCAGTAAGCGCGTTTGCTGTTGTGCAGAATGTTAAAAAGGCAATACTGAACGATGAAACCGTATATGAAATAGACGCGCTGTATCAGGGTGAGGAACGCATATTTTACATAGATACAGATGTGACGGTAAAGTCATCACCGGATTCGCTTTCATCGGTAACAGGCGGTGAAATGAATGTTCTTAAAGAGGGAGATGTAATATCAGTCAAAGCCGGACTTTCGGGAAAAATAAAGGATGTTGTGCTTGTTATGCGTCCGCCGTCAAAGGATATAATCACATCGGGCAGTGACTACGGAAACAGCTTTGAGCATTTATATTCCAGAAATTACGTTCCAAGCGCGTACAGCGGCGACAGCGCGTATATTTTCGGAAGAGGTAATTCCGCTCGTGTAAAATATGCGTTCGGAGTTATAACCGATAAAAATTCATCAATGATTACCCTTCGCGGAGCGGACGGCAAAGCGGACAGTTCGCTTGATGTGTATTTTGAGAAAAATACCTGCGTGTATGCGGTTGATTTCGGCAGACGGAAAGATGTTTCTCTTGAGAGCGTATCATATCTGAAAAAGTCTGCGATACCGGGTTCATATTTTGATGATGACGATAATATAACCGATTGGGATGCAGACTGTGATTATGTTTACGCGCTTGTGAGAATAGTGGACGATACGGCGACCGACATAACGGTTATAAGTTATTAAGGAATCAAAAAAATATTTCAGTCATATATTCCTGCCTGTACTCATAAATTATGTATAGGTGATAATTTATGAAAAAACTTACAACATATATTACTGTATTTTCTCTTATAGTACTTTTTTTACCGTATATAGTGGTTTCGGCAATAAAAAGGGGAGCAGAGCCGGACGTGTCCGAATATACTGATACGGCGTATTTTTCAGATACTGATGATAATACAGAACCTGAAGTGGAAACGATTTCGCATAATGTATCGTCTGTTCCGTCATCTGTTTCGGTGTATATAAAAAATGAGGACAAAACGGTATTTATTGACACTGACGAATATATAAAGGGCGTTGTGCTGGCGGAAATGCCGTCATCGTTCCACAGCGAGGCTTTGAAGGCGCAGGCTGTCGCGGCGCGGAGCTGTCTTTATTATAATGCCGAATATTATAAAACGCATCAGATTCCGCCGGAACACAACGGCGCGGTCATATGCACAGACTACAATCACTGCAGCGCGTGGCGGGATATTGCCGGAGCGGGCGATGAGGAAAAAGGGAAAATATCCGAGGCGGTTGACGCTACGAAAGATATTGTTATGCTGTATGACGGAAGTCCGATAAATGCCGTTTTTCATTCCACGTCAAGCGGAACTACCGAAAGCGCAGAGGATGTGTGGGGAAAAAATATTCCCTATCTGCAGAGCGTTGCGAGTATGGGCGATGATTTGTCGCCGCGGTATACATCGGTATATGAGGCGGATCTGCAGAAATTCAGGGAAAGTGCGGAGCAGAATATAAAAGGTGTTGACTGGAATAATCCGCTTTTTTCGGATATAAAGCGCAGCAGCGCAGGAGGGATAATCTCAATAAAAATAGGCGGTGTTGAAATATCCGGAAGTGAGTTCCGGCGTATATATTCGCTTTTGTCGACAAACGCGGATATAAAAGAGGAGGACGGAAAAATAACTATTTCCGTGAAAGGCTACGGACACGGCGTAGGAATGAGTCAGTATGGCGCAAATTATCTTGCCTCTGAGGGAAATTCCTTTGAAAGCATACTGAAAAGCTATTACAGCGGTGTGTCTGTGGAAAAAATATAATCACGCTATTTTGAATCGCTTGTTTTCGGCAGAATGAAGAAATGAGGAGGTTTTACAAATGATTAAGGATACAGAAAAGTACACTGTAATTACCGGAGCAAGTTCTGGAATAGGATATGAAACGGCAAAGATGTTTGCCGCTAAGGGCAGTAATTTGATTTTGATTGCCCGCAGAAAAGACAGATTGGAAATGCTGAAGAATGAGATCCTGAACTTATATCCGTCGCTTGATATTGTTATTAAAATTGCGGATTTATCTGTTACAGAATGTGTTTTTAAATTATATGAGGATATAAAATCATATCCTTTGCAGACATGGATTAACAATGCCGGTTTTGGAAATTATGACAGTGTGGGAAATCAAAATTTAGAAAAAATCGGTCAGATGCTGCACGTAAATGTGGAAGCTCTCACGATTTTCTCATCACTGTTTGTACGGGATTTTAAAGACACAGCCGGAACGCAGCTTATCAACATTTCGTCCTGCGGAGGCTATACGATTGTTCCTAATGCGGTAACATATTGCGCTGCAAAGTTTTATGTTAGTGCTTTTACAGAGGGTCTGGCATGGGAATTGAAAAATTCCGGTGCAAAAATGCAGGCAAAGGTATTAGCTCCTGCCGCGACTAAAACGGAATTTGGCAAAATTGCAAATGATGTAAGTGAATATAACTATGATGAACTTTTTGGCGATTACCATACAAGTGAACAAATGGCAGGTTTTCTGCTTGAATTATATAACAGCGATAAAGCAGTGGGATTGGTGGATCGTGAAAAATTTACATTTCATTTATGCGATCCGCAATTTCAGTATGCAGGAAATTCACAGCATAATCAAAAATTATAAGACTGTAAAATATATTCAATACTTACAGAGGCGATACAGCTGAATTAAATTATACTGCAAAAATGCTTGTCCGCGTATTACGCGGACAGGCATTTTTTGTTTTTTTCGTACGCTTGACAAACAATATACAAACTGGTATAATAAGAACAATAAAATAACGTGCACAGATACGGGAGGTGAGATAATGGAGGATTTTTTAAATATACCACAAAGCAGGGTATTTCTCGCGCCGATGGCAGGCGTTACCGATTCGGCATTCCGGCGTATATGCCGTGAGTTTGGGGCGGGACTGGTATATTCCGAAATGGTGAGCGCGAAAGGGATTCATTATAAGGATAAAAAAACCGCGTCACTTATGTATATACATCCCGACGAACAGCCGGCGGGCATACAGATTTTCGGCAGCGAGCCGGATATAATGGCCGAATTTGCCGCCAAAGCGCATGAAACCGATGCGCGGTTTATTGATATCAATATGGGCTGTCCTACTCCGAAGATAGTAAATAACGGCGATGGCAGCGCGCTTATGAAAAATCCCTCTCTTGCCGGAAGTATCATACGCGCCTGCGCGGATAACTGCAAACTACCTGTAACCGTAAAAATCCGTAAAGGATGGGACGGAAATAATCAGAACGCCGTTCTTATGGCAAAAACAGCGGAGGAAAACGGCGCGGCGGCAGTATGCGTGCATGGGCGGACGCGCGAGGATTTTTACCGCGGAGAAGCGGACTGGGATATTATACGCGAGGTGAAAAAATCCGTCCGCATACCGGTTATAGGCAACGGCGATATCTTTACCGCAGAGGACGCGAAAAATATGTTTGATTATACAGGCTGTGACGCGGTTATGGCGGCGCGCGGAACACGCGGAAATCCGTTTCTTTTCAGACAGATAAATGAGTATCTGAATGACGGATATGTTTCATACAAACCCGAAACTGATGAAAGAATACATACGGCGATAAAGCATATAAAGATGATCTGCGAAGAAAAGGGCGAACAAAGAGGAGTAAAGGAAGCAAGAAAGCATATAGCGTGGTATATAAAAGGAATGAAAGGCTCTGTCAGACTGAAAGATATCGTATTTAAAATAACCTCATTGGAAGAATTGATTGAAGTTCTGGAAAATTATCTGAAATATGACAAATTATAAAATTTTAAAGGTAATTATTTGAAATATCAATAAATATCTTGACAAATACTTTGTAATTTGATAAAATTATAAATTAAATAAATTTAACTTGCGGAAACATTTCGGAAGATTGACATTGGATAAAATTGTGTG